>NZ_VTZN01000026.1 GCF_008370645.1 Mycobacterium simiae | reverse complement strand
GGGCTGGTCAAACCCGGACTGGTAAGACCGGGACTAGTCAGGCCCGGGCTGGTGAGGCCGGGGCTGGTGAGGCCGGGGCTGGTCAGGCCGGGGCTGGTCAGGCCGGGGCTGGTCAGGCCGGGGCTGGTGAGGCCGGTGCCGCTACTGCCGGTCAGACTTGGCACCGGCGGTAGGTTGATGCCGAACGACGACAAGCCCTGCGACAGCGCAGACATCAGCTCGCTGGGCAAATCCGCCACGCTGGCTGCGCGCACGAACTCGTGCTGCTCGGTCGGCTTGGTGTCTGCGGTCGATTCGTAAACAAGGAAGTATGCACATGGACTCGCAACTGCCAGGGCGGCGACCGCGCTCATGGCTGTCGAGAGCTTGCGTCGGCGTCGATTTGGCACTGAAGTCTCCTCAATCTGGACTATTCGTTGCGTGGGTCGTCACGCCCGCCATACCTGGCATCAAAACCCACATGACCGATGGTACGAGTGAGATTGATGTGACTAGAGTGGCGATATCGAATCGTGAGGTGAGTGGTTCACAGGTGTGACGTAGCACCAACGGGATGCCCTCCCGACGTTGCGCACCTGGGAAAACCCGGACTCCGGCGAGCCGCAAAATCGGGTTTTGGCAGCAAGGTCGGATACCCTAGGCAACCGATGACCGCACGTTTTGACCTCTTCGTCGTCGGCTCCGGATTTTTCGGCCTGACGATCGCCGAACGCGTGGCCACCCAACTCGGCAAGCGTGTCCTGGTTGTCGAGCGGCGCCCGCACATCGGCGGCAACGCCTATTCAGAAGCCGAACCCCAAACCGGGATCGAAGTCCACAAGTACGGCGCACACCTTTTCCACACCTCTAATAAGAAGGTGTGGGACTACGTGCGACAGTTCACCGACTTCACCGACTACCGGCATCGGGTGTTCGCGATGCACAACGGGCAGGCTTACCAGTTCCCGATGGGCCTGGGCCTGGTGTCGCAGTTCTTCGGCAAGTACTTCACTCCCCAGCAAGCGCGGCAGCTGATCGCCGAGCAGGCCTCGGAAATACAAGCGATCGACGCCGCCAATTTTGAGGAGAAGGCCATCTCGCTGATCGGCCGGCCGCTCTACGAGGCCTTCGTCAAGGGCTACACCGCCAAACAGTGGCAGACCGATCCCGTTGAGCTGCCGGCTGCCGTCATTAGTCGGTTGCCGGTGCGCTACACCTTCGACAACCGGTACTTCAGCGACACCTATGAGGGTTTGCCAGTCGACGGTTACACCGCGTGGTTGTCCAACATGGCCGCCGATGACCGCGTCGAGGTCAGGCTGAACACCGACTGGTTCGGCGTGCGCGACGAATTGCGCGCTGCCAGTCCCGATGCCCCGGTGGTTTATACCGGCCCACTGGACCGCTATTTCGACTACGCCGAAGGCCGGCTGGGCTGGCGCACCCTGGACTTTGAGGTGGAAGTGCTGCCGATTGGTGATTTTCAGGGCACCGCAGTGATGAACTACAACGACCTTGACGTCCCCTACACCCGCATCCACGAGTTCCGTCACTTCCACCCCGAGCGCGATTACCCGACGGACCAGACAGTGATCATGCGCGAGTACTCCCGGTTCGCCGCAGACGACGACGAGCCCTACTATCCGATCAACACCGAGGCCGACCGTGCTTTGGTGGCCGCCTACCGGGCCCGGGCGAAGTCCGAGACAGCGTCGTCAAAGGTTCTGTTCGGCGGACGCTTGGGCACCTATCAATATCTGGATATGCATATGGCCATTGCCAGCGCTTTGAGCATGTATGAGAACGTCCTTGTGCCCCATCTGCGTGACGGCGTGCCGCTTGTGGCTACGGGAGCCGCAACATGAGCGCGGTAAGCCTGCTATCGCGGATCATCCTGCCGCGGCCGGGTGAGCCACTCGATGTGCGCAAGCTGTACCTGCAGGAGTCCACCACCAACTCTCGGCGGGCGCACGCAACGAGCCGCACGTCGCTGCAGATTGGCGCCGAATCCGAGGTGTCGTTCGCCACCTATTTCAATGCGTTCCCGGCCAGCTACTGGCGCCGCTGGTCGATCTGCACCTCGGTGGTGCTGCGGGTCGAGCTGGTGGGCGCTGGGCGCGTCGATGTCTACCGCACCAAGGCCACGGGGGCTCGCATCTTTGTGGAGGGACGCGAATTTGCCGGCGCCGAGGACCAGCCGCAAGTCGTGGAGGTTGAGGTGAGCCTGCAGCCGTTCGAGGACGGCGGCTGGATCTGGTTCGACATCACCACCGACACCAAAGTCACGCTGCTCAACGGCGGCTGGTATGCGGCCATCCCCGCGCCTGGAACCGCGAACATCGCCGTCGGCATCCCGACGTTCAACCGCCCCGCGGACTGCGCCAACGCGTTGCGGGAACTCACCACCGACCCGCTAGTGGACAAGGTGATCGGCGCGGTGATCGTGCCCGACCAAGGCACCCGCAAAGTTCGCGATCATCCGGACTTTCCCGCTGCGGCCGCCCGACTGGGCAACCGCCTCTCCCTCCACGACCAGCCCAACCTGGGCGGCTCCGGCGGTTATAGCCGGGTGATGTACGAGGCGCTGAAAAACACCGACTGCCAACAAATCCTGTTCATGGACGACGACATTCGCATCGAGCCGGATTCGATCCTGCGGGTGCTGGCCATGCACCGGTTCGCCAAGAGCCCGATGCTGGTCGGCGGCCAGATGCTCAACCTGCAGGAGCCGTCGCACCTGCACATCATGGGCGAAGTCGTCAACCGCTCGAACTTCATGTGGACAGCCGCCCCGCACGCCGAGTACGACCACGACTTCGCCGAGTACCCGCTCGACGACAAAGAGGACAAGAGCAAGCTGCTGCACCGGCGCATCGACGTCGACTACAACGGCTGGTGGACCTGCATGATCCCGCGGCAGGTGGCCGAAGAGTTGGGACAGCCGCTGCCGCTGTTTATCAAGTGGGATGACGCCGACTACGGCTTGCGGGCAGCCGAGCACGGCTACCCCACCGTCACCCTTCCCGGCGCGGCGATTTGGCATATGGCCTGGAGCGACAAGGACGACGCCATCGACTGGCAGGCGTATTTCCATTTGCGTAACCGGCTGGTGGTGGCGGCCATGCACTGGGACGGCGACATCACCGGGCTGGTCCGTAGCCACCTCAAGGCAACCCTCAAACACCTTGCCTGCCTGGAATACTCGACGGTGGCGATCCAGAACAAGGCCATCGACGACTTCCTGGCCGGTCCCGAGCACATCTTCTCCATCCTGGAGTCGGCGTTGCCAGAGGTGCACCGCATCCGCAAGCAGTATCCGGATGCCGTGGTCTTGCCCGCGGCCAGCGAAGTTCCGCCGCCACTGCACCGCAACAAGGTGATGAAGCCGCCGGTGAATCCGGTGACGATCGGCTACCGGCTGACCCGTGGCGTTGTGCACAACCTCAAGGTCGCCGACCCGGCCCACCATCAGCGTCCCGAGTTCAACGTGCCGACTCAGGATGCGCGCTGGTTCCGGTTGTGCACGGTCGACGGCGTCACGGTCACCACGGCCGACGGCTGCGGAGTGGTCTACCGCCAGCGCGATCGGGCCAAGATGTTCGCACTGCTGTGGCAGTCGCTGCGCCGGCAACGTCAGCTGATCCGCCGCTTCGAGCAGATGCGCAGGGTTTACCGCGGCGCATTGCCCGTGCTGTCCAGCAAGCAGAAGTGGGAAACGGTGCTGTCCCCGGCAGCAGACCTGGCGGCGACCCAAGAGCCACGACATGGCTGAAGCCCTTCCATTAGGGGCGCCGGCGCACGGCGAAGTCGCTGCAGTAGTGGGCGTTCAGTCGGCGCTGGCTAGTCGCCCGGCGGCGCTGACCATAGCTCAGGGGCTTTCCCACATTGGTGAGCACAGCATCGGCTGGCTGGCCATATCGGCGCTCGGGGCGATCGTGTCGCCGCGTCGACGCCGCGATTGGATGGTTGCCGGTGCAGGCGCCTTCGCCGCGCACGCCGCCGCCGTGCTGGTTAAGCGGGTGGTGCGGCGCAGACGGCCCCATCATCCGGCCGTCGTCGTGAACGTCGGTACCCCCAGTCAGCTGAGTTTTCCGTCGGCGCATGCCACCTCCACCACCGCCGCAGCCATCCTGATGAGCAGGGCTCTCGGGCTGCCCGAAGGCATAGGCGCGGCGGTGCTGGTGCCACCGATGGCCCTGTCCCGAATATTGCTTGGGGTGCACTATCCCAGCGACGTTGCCGCCGGCATCGTTCTCGGCGCCACCGTCGCGACCGTTGTGGCGCGACTTGACGTCCGGCTGCAGAGGGGTATGTCGGTATGAGTGAAGATGTGGTGACCGGACCACCGGCCAACCTGGTTGCCGGTGTGATCAAGGCGATGCGCCCGCGGCAGTGGGTGAAAAACGTTCTGGTGCTGGCTGCTCCGCTGGCCGCAGCGGGCCGCGGTGTCCGATACGACTACCTCGAGGTGCTGACCAAGGTCTCGGTGGCATTCGTGGTGTTCAGCCTGGCGGCCTCGGCGATCTACCTGATCAACGACGTGCGCGATGTGGAGGCGGACCGCGAGCATCCCACCAAGAGATTCCGCCCGATCGCCGCCGGCGTGGTGCCCGAATGGCTGGCCTACGTGGTGGCGGTGGCGTTGGGGGTAGCCGCTCTCGCCATTGCCTGGTGGCTAACACCTAGCCTGGCCGTGGTGATTGCGGTCTACCTCGCCATGCAGCTCGGGTATTGCTACGGGCTCAAGCACCAGGCCGTGATCGACATCTGCATCGTGTCGTCGGCGTATTTGATCCGCGCCATCGCCGGCGGAGCGGCCACCGACATTCCGCTGTCGCAGTGGTTTTTGTTGACCGCGGCATTCGGTTCGCTGTTCATGGTGGCCGGCAAACGCTACGCCGAGCTGCAGCTGGCCGAACGCACCGGCGCGGCGATCCGTAAATCGCTGGAAAGCTATACCAGCACCTATCTGCGGTTCGTCTGGACGCTGTCGGCCACTGCCGTGGTGGTGTCCTACGGGCTGTGGGCGTTCGAACGCGACCGGTACTCGGGGTCGTGGTTCGCGGTGTCGATGGTGCCGTTCACCATCGCAATCTTGCGGTACGCCGTCGACGTCGATGGCGGGCTAGCCGGGGAGCCCGAAGACATCGCGCTGCGGGACCGGGTGTTGCAGCTGCTGGCGCTGGCTTGGATAGGAACAGTTGGGGCTGCTGTTGCCTTCGGCTAGCTCCACACTCAAAGCCCTACAGGCCAGTGCGTTGACCCGCCGGCCAGCCGTCAAGCGGGTCCGGTGGCCGGCGTTCCCGTATGACACCACGGTCCGGATCAGCCTGTGGGTCAGCGCGGCGATGGTTGCCGCGCTGTTCGGGTGGGGAGCATGGCAGCGCCGCTGGATCGCCGACGACGGGCTGATCGTGCTGCGCACGGTGCGTAACCTGCTGGCCGGTAACGGTCCGGTCTTCAACGCCGGCGAGCGGGTGGAGGCGAACACCTCGACCGTGTGGACCTACCTGCTGTACGCGGCGAGCTGGGTGGGCGGACCGATGCGTCTGGAATACGTGGCGCTGGCGGTATCCCTGGCCCTATCGCTACTGGGCGTGGTGCTGCTGATGTTGGGCACGGGCCGGTTGTATGCGCCGAGCCTGCGGGGTCGGCGAGCGATCATGTTGCCGGCTGGAGCGCTGGTCTACATCGCAGTACCACCGGCACGGGACTTTGCTACGTCCGGCCTGGAGAGCGGTCTGGTGTTGACCTACCTCGGGTTGCTGTGGTGGATGATGGTTTGCTGGTCGCAGCCGCTTCGGGTCCGTGCGCAGAGCGCGGCTTTCATCGGCGCATTGGCCTTCGTGGCGGGATTGAGCGTGTTGGTCCGCCCCGAGCTAGCACTGATGGGCGGCCTGGCGTTGATTATGATGCTGATCGCGGCGCGGAGCTGGCGGCGCCGCATGCTGATCGTGATTGCTGGCGGGTTCTTGCCAGTCGCCTATCAAATCTTCCGCATGGGCTACTACGGGTTGCTAGTGCCCGGAACTGCTCTTGCGAAGGACGCAGCCGGCGACAAATGGTCGCAGGGCATGATTTATCTCTCCAACTTCAACCAGCCGTACGCGCTGTGGCTACCGGTAGTACTGCTGGTCCCGCTAGGGCTGGTGCTGATGCTGGCGCGCCGTAGGCCGTCGTTTCTGCGGCCGGTGCTGGCGCCCGACTACGGGCGGGTGGCCCGGGCGGTGCAAAGTCCGGCGGCGGTGGTGGTGTTCATGGTGGGCAGCGGTGTGCTGCAAGCGTTGTACTGGATTCGGCAGGGCGGCGACTTCATGCACGGCCGAGTGTTGCTGGCGCCGCTGTTCTGTTTGCTGGCTCCGGTCGCGGTGATCCCCTTGGTAGTGCCCGACGGGAAGGACTTCTCCAAGGAGACCGGGTACTGGCTAGCCGGGGTGGTGAGCGTGCTCTGGTTGGGGATCGCGGGGTGGTCGCTGTGGGCCGCGAACTCGCCAGGAATGGGCGACGACGCCACCCACGTCACCTATACCGGCATTGTCGACGAGCGCCGCTTCTATGCCCAGGCCACCGGACACGCGCATCCGCTGACTGCCGCCGACTATCTCGATTACCCGCGGATGGCCGCCGTCTTGACGGCGCTCGACAACACCCCGGACGGCGCCTTGCTGCTACCGTCTGGCAACTACACTCAGTGGGATCTCGTGCCGATGATCCCGGCGGGTACGGCGCCGGGCATCCCGGCCACCCAAAAGCCGCAACACGCAGTATTTTTCACCAACTTGGGCATGTTGGGGATGAACGTCGGGCTGGACGTCAAAGTGATCGACCAGATCGGGTTGGCAAACCCGCTGGCCCAACATACGCAGCGGTTGCAGCACGGCCGGATCGGCCACGACAAGAACCTGTTCCCGGACTGGGTGATCGCCGACGGTCCATGGGTGAAGTGGTATCCGGGCGTCCCCGGTTACCTCGATCAGGCCTGGGTCGCCCAGGCGGAGGCGGCTCTGCGATGCCCGGCGACTCAGGCGATGCTCAACTCGGTACGGGCACCGATGACCCTGCACCGCTTTGTGTCCAACGTGGTGCACTCATTCGAGTACACCCGGTATCGGATCGACCGCGTTCCGCTCTTCGAGCTCATCAGGTGCGGGCTCGAGATACCGGACGTCCCGCCCGTCCCGCCTCGCGAGTGATTTGGGGGCTACACCGCCCATGCGAGCGCCCTGGCAGCAAGACTTTTCGCTAGACCTACATCCATCGATCGTCACGCCGGGTCTGGCCGCGGCGGCGGACTGACAGCAACATCACATTCCATTCGTTACCAGCGCGCACTGAAGTGCGGGCACATGGGAAAAGGCGAGTTCGACGCGCCTTTCACGGCCGGATGATCACACCGGATAACCGTCCGGTAACGCTTTTAGCACGGCGCTCGATGAGAGAACCGACCCGAAGATGTGGTTGACTACACGGGCACTGCGACGCCGCGTGCACGCAGTCCGACGTAGTTGAGGATGCGCCCAATCCACCGGATGCGCCCAAAAAGATGAGGATGAGGAAGCAAGGATGAAGCTTGTTGACAGGTTTCGTGGCGCCGTGACGGGTATGCCGCGCCGACTCATGGTGGGAGCCGTTGGCGCGGCCCTGCTTTCGGGTTTGGTCGGTGTCGTTGACGTCACTGGCGGCTCGGCGACCGCGAACGCGTTTTCGCGGCCGGGCCTGCCAGTGGAGTACCTGCAGGTGCCCTCCGCGGCGATGGGCCGCGAAATCAAGGTCCAGTTCCAGAGTGGTGGCGCCAACTCGCCCGCGCTGTACCTGCTCGACGGTATGCGCGCCCAGGACGACTTCAGCGGCTGGGACATCAACACCCCGGCATTCGAGTGGTACTACCAGTCGGGCATCTCGGTGGTCATGCCGGTCGGCGGCCAGTCCAGCTTCTACTCCGACTGGTACAACCCGGCTTGCGGTAAGGCCGGTTGCACCACCTACAAGTGGGAAACCTTCCTGACCAGCGAGTTGCCGCAGTACCTGTCGGCCAACCGGCAGGTCAAGCCGACCGGCAGCGCCGCGGTGGGTCTGTCGATGGCCGGGTCCTCTGCGCTGATCTTGGCGGCCTACCACCCCGACCAGTTCGTCTACGCCGGCTCGCTGTCGGCGCTGCTGGACCCGTCGCAGGCGATGGGGCCGTCACTGATCGGCCTGGCCATGGGCGACGCGGGCGGCTACAAGGCTTCCGACATGTGGGGCCCGAAGGACGACCCCGCCTGGGCCCGTAACGACCCGTCGTTGCAGGTCGGCAAGCTGGTGGCCAACAACACCCGGATCTGGATCTACTGCGGCAACGGCAAGCCGTCCGACCTAGGTGGCGATAATCTACCCGCCAAGTTCCTCGAAGGCTTTGTGCGTACCAGCAACCTGAAGTTCCAAGACGCCTACAACGCTGCCGGCGGCCACAACGCGGTGTTCAACTTCGACGCCAACGGCACTCACAGCTGGGAGTACTGGGGCCAGCAGCTCAACGCAATGAAGCCTGACCTGCAGCGCACCCTGGGCGCCACACCTGGCAACGGAGGCGGCACCAGCAGCGCCGCCAATAGCACCACTCAGGGCACCTAAACGGCAACCAACGGCGGCGATCCCTCGGGATCGCCGCCGTTGGTCCGTTATCTCCCCTTTATCGCGCCGTACCGGGTGTGGTTAGCTACCTTGCGGGCCGGGCCTGCCTCGAACCCATTGCAGTGCTGGACGATGGAGGTGGACATGAGGGGTCTGTCGGTGTGGTTGCGGCTGCTCGGCATTGCCGTGCTGTCACTCGCGTTGGGCAGTGTCGTAGGCGTGGCGGGCTCCGCGGGTACGGCCACAGCCGCCCCATACGAAACCCTGATGGTGCCGTCGGGCGCGATGGGCCGAGACATCCCGGTGGCGTTCTTGGCCGGCGGGCCGCACGCGGTCTACCTGCTCGATGCCTTCAACGCCGGCCCCGATGTCAGCAACTGGGTTACCGCGGGCAACGCCATGAACACCTTGGCCGGCAAGGGAATCTCGGTCGTGGCGCCGGCCGGTGGCGCCTACAGCATGTACACCAACTGGGAGCAGGACGGCAGCAAGCAGTGGGACACGTTCCTGTCGGCCGAGCTGCCCGATTGGCTGGCCGCCAATAAGGGCTTGGCGCCCGGTGGCCACGCCGCGGTGGGCGCCTCTCAAGGTGGGTACGGCGCGATGGCCCTGGCCGCCTTCCACCCCGACCGATTCGGCTTCGCTGGATCGCTCTCCGGGTTCCTGTATCCGTCCAGCACCACGACAAACGGTGCGATCCTGGCCGGGCTGCAACAGTTCGGCGGCGTGGACGGCAACGGAATGTGGGGCGCCCCACAGTTGGGCCGGTGGAAATGGCACGACCCGTGGGTGCATGCCTCGCTGTTGGCATCGAACAACACCCGGGTGTGGGTCTGGAGTCCGACTAACATCGGGGCCAGTGATCCCGCCGCCATGATCGGCCAAGCCGGCGCAGCGATGGGTGACAGCCGCTCGTTCTACCAGCAATATCGCAACGTCGGTGGGCACAACGGCCACTTCGACTTCCCCGGCGGCGGGGATAACGGCTGGGGCTCTTGGTCGGCTCAGCTGGGCGCCATGTCCGGCGATATCGTCGGCGCCATTCGCTAACCGAGCGCCACCCACCACAGGCCTAGGAGACCAGGACGGGACTTCATCACGAGCCGGTACCGTGTATGGAGTGCAGCAGCGGTCGGTATTCCCGCACCACGCGGTGCGGGCGCGTTCGGGTGGCTCGGGTGGGGAGCGTGCGCGTCGGCACCGCCCCCGCACCTTGGCTCAGGCGTACCGACTCTGCTAGTAGGAGAACATGGCCACCAACTCCCGGCGTAGACGACGCCACCGAATCCTCGCCTGGGTGGCGGCGGGCGCGATGGCGTGCGTCGTCGCGCTGGTCATCGTGGGTGGGGTGATGTTGCTGCGGCGCCCTTCCACTCCGCCCAGCGCAATACCGCCCGGCATTCTCACTCCGGGTCCGACCGCGACCCACCCACGCAAGCCACGGCCCGCTTCGCAGGACGCCTCCTGCCCCGATGTGCAGTTGATCTCGGTCCCGGGCACCTGGGAGTCGTCACCGCAGGACAACCCTATTGCCCCGACGGCTAACCCGAAGGCGTTGCTGCTCAGTGTGACCGGGCCCATCGCCCAGCAGTTCCCTGGATCCCGGGTGCAGACGTTCACGGTTCCCTATACCGCGCAGTTCCATAATCCGCTCAGTGCTGACGGCCAGATTTCCTATAACGAAAGCCGGGCAGAGGGCACCCGCGCGATGGTGCAGGCGATGACGGACATGAACAACCGGTGCCCGCTGACCAGCTTCGTGCTGATCGGCTTCTCGCAGGGCGCGGTGATTGCCGGCGACGTTGCCAGCGATATCGGCAACGGCCGCGGACCCGTCGACGACGACCTGGTGCTGGGCGTGACGCTGATCGCCGATGGACGCCGCCAGCCTGGCGTGGGTAACGACATCCCGCCCAGTCCGCAAGGGGAGGGGGCCGAGGTCACCCTGCACGAGGTGCCGGCGCTCTCCGGGCTCGGCATGACGATGACGGGGGCGCGGCCCGGTGGCTTCGGTGCGCTTGACGACCGGACCAATGAGATCTGCGCCGAGGGCGACCTGATCTGCGCCGCCCCGCAAGAGGCGTTCAGTCCCGCTAACCTGCCGACCACGCTTAACACCCTGGCCGGCGGCGCCGGCCAGCCGGTCCATGCGATGTATGCCACTCCGGATTTTTGGAACTCCGACGGGGAACCGGCGACGGAATGGACGCTGAACTGGGCGCGCAGGCTCCTGGACAAGGCGCCGCATCCTAAGCACGGGTAACCGATCGGGCCGGACCAGGCGGTGTGGGAGGCAGCATCCGCTGGCGGACAGGACCGACCAATACGACATGGCCGAATAGTGCACCGCTATTCGGTGCTATCAGCGTTACTTTGTGATTTGGTGTGTCGGGACACGCCCATTAACATTAAGAAAAATTTAAGAGCATGTGGATGGGCCCATCGGGTTTCGTGGCTGGCACCATCGGTGCGCCCGCGCGGGGGGCCACTACGGGCACATACCTAAATCGTCGGCGGAGCCGACCAAGATGTAACCCAGTCGGCGTAGCCGACCGAGCAGTGTTGTGACAGGAGAGAGCGGCATGGCGTACCACAACCCGTTCATCGTGAACGGAAAGATCCGGTTCCCGGAGAACACTAATCTGGTGCGCCACGTCGAAAAGTGGGCGCGAGTCCGCGGCGACAAGCTGGCCTACCGGTTCCTGGACTTCTCCACCGAACGGGATGGCATCGAACGTGACATTCTGTGGTCGGAGTTCAGCGCCCGCAACCGCGCTGTCGGTGCTCGGCTGCAGCAGGTAACTCAACCCGGCGACCGGATCGCGATCCTGTGCCCGCAAAACCTGGATTACCTTATCTCGTTCTTTGGCGCACTGTATTCCGGCCGGATCGCGGTGCCGTTGTTCGACCCGGCCGAGCCCGGCCACGTCGGCCGATTGCACGCGGTGCTCGACGACTGCACCCCGTCGACCATCCTGACCACCAGCGACTCCGCCGAGGGCGTGCGCAAGTTCATCCGCAGCCGTTCGGCCAAGGAACGGCCCCGCGTCATCGCCGTCGACGCGGTTCCCACCGAGGTCGCCTCCACCTGGCAGGAGCCGGACGCCAACGAGTCCACCACGGCGTATTTGCAATACACTTCCGGATCCACCCGTACCCCGACCGGCGTGCAGATCACCCATCTGAACTTGCCCACCAACGTGCTGCAGGTCCTCAATGCGTTGGAAGGACAAGAAGGAGATCGGGGGGTCAGCTGGCTCCCGTTCTTCCATGACATGGGCCTGATCACGGTCCTGCTCACGTCGGTGCTCGGGCATCCCTTCACCTTCATGACGCCGGCCGCGTTCGTGCGCCGGCCCGGCCGCTGGATCCGCGAACTCGCGCGCAAGCCCGACGACATCGGCGGCACCTTCTCTGCGGCACCCAACTTCGCCTTCGAACATGCCGCGGTACGCGGTGTACCACGCGACGACGAGCCGCCCCTGGACCTGAGCAACGTCAAGGGGATCCTCAACGGCAGCGAGCCGGTGTCCCCGGCATCGGTGCGCAAGTTCTACGACGCGTTCAAGCCCTACGGGCTGAAGGAGACCGCCGTCAAGCCGTCCTACGGGCTGGCTGAGGCGACGCTGTTCGTCTCCACCACGCCGATGGACGAGCCTCCGACTGTGATCCACGTGGACCGCGACGAGCTGAACAACCAGCGCTTTGTCGAGGTAGCCGCCGATACCCCGAACGCCGTCGCACAGGTCTCGGCCGGCAAGGTCGGTGTCGACGAATGGGCGATCATCGTCGACACCGAGACGGCGAGCGAGCTGCCGGACGGGCAGGTCGGCGAGATCTGGCTGCACGGCAACAATCTGGGTGTGGGCTACTGGGGCAAGGAAGACGAGTCTGCTCAGATCTTCCGAAATATCCTCAAGTCGCGGGTCAGCGAGTCACACGCGGAAGGAGCAACCGACGACGCGCTGTGGGTGCGCACCGGCGACTACGGGACCTATTTCAAGGGGCACCTCTATATAACGGGCCGGATCAAGGACTTGGTGATCATCGACGGCCGCAACCACTACCCGCAGGACCTCGAATACACCGCGCAGGAGTCCACCAAGGCGTTGCGGGTGGGCTACGTGGCGGCCTTCTCGGTGCCTGCCAACCAGTTGCCGCAGAAGGTGTTCGACGACCCGCACGCCGGCCTGAAGTTCGACCCCGACGACACCTCGGAGCAGCTGGTGATTGTCGGGGAACGCGCCGCCGGCACGCACAAGCTTGAATACCAACCGATCGCTGATGACATCCGGGCCGCCATCGCCGTCGGGCATGGGGTGACCGTGCGTGACGTGCTGTTGGTGCAGGCCGGCACCATTCCGCGAACCTCCAGCGGCAAGATCGGCCGACGCGCCTGCCGTGCCGCCTACCTCGACGGCAGCCTGCGCAGTGGCGTCGCGTCCCCGACGGTCTTCGCCACCGGATCCTGAGGCACCCATGGCTGACGTAGATCAACAGCGGGAGAGCGCGCCCGCCACCGAGACCGAGATGCGCGCCGGTGACGATGCAGTGGGGGCACCACCCGCTTGCGGGGGCCGAAGCGATGCGGTGGGGGCAGGCCCCCACACGTGGGAGGTACCCCCACCCGCTTGTGGGGGAGAGCGGCGCATAACAACGGTCCCCGAGATGCGTCAATGGCTGCGCAACTGGGTGGGCAAGGCCGTCGGGAAGGCGCCGGACTCGATCGATGAGTCCGTGCCGATGGTGGAACTGGGCTTGTCGTCGCGGGACGCCGTGGCCATGGCCGCCGACATCGAGGACCTGACCGGTGTCACGTTGTCGGTCGCCGTGGCATTCCAGCATCCGACCATCGAATCGCTGGCCACCCGCATCGTCGAGGGTGAGCCCGAAACCACCGACGACAGCGTCGACATCACAGATTGGTCGCGCAACGGCCCCGCCGAACGGGTCGACATCGCCATCGTGGGTTTGTCGACTCGGTTGCCGGGCGATATGAACACCCCCGACAAGACCTGGCAGGCGCTGCTGGAAGGCCGCGATGCCATCACCGATTTGCCCGAGGGCCGCTGGACGGAGTTCCTGGAGGAGCCGCGGCTGGCCGCGCGGGTTGCGGCCGCCCGCACCCGCGGCGGCTACCTCAAGGACATCAAGGGCTTCGACTCCGAGTTCTTCGCGGTGGCCAAGACCGAAGCAGACAATATCGACCCGCAGCAGCGGATGGCGCTGGAGTTGACCTGGGAGGCGCTTGAGCATGCGCGGATCCCGGCGTCCAGTCTGCGCGGCGAGGCCGTCGGTGTGTACGTTGGCGTCTCCAACAACGACTACAGCTTCCTGGCGGTGTCGGATCCGACGGTCGCCCATCCCTACGCGATCACCGGCACCGCCACCTCGATCATCGCCAACCGGGTGTCCTACTTCTACGACTTCCGCGGGCCTTCGGTGGCCGTCGACACGGCGTGCTCGAGTTCGTTGGTGGCCATCCACCAGGCGGTGCAGGCCCTGCGCAACGGTGAAGCCGACGTCGCGGTCGCCGGCGGGGTAAACGCGCTGATCACGCCCGTGGTGACGCTGGGTTTCGACGAGATCGGACAAGTGCTGGCCCCGGACGGCCGGATCAAGTCGTTTTCGTCGGACGCCGACGGCTACACCCGCTCGGAGGGCGGCGGGATGCTGGTGCTCAAGCGGGTCGACGATGCCCGCCGCGACGGCGACCAGATCCTGGCGGTCATTGCCGGCAGCGCGGTCAACCATGACGGCCGGTCCAACGGCCTGATCGCGCCCAACCAGGACGCCCAAGCCGACGTGCTGCGCCGGGCCTACAAGGACGCCGGCATCGATCCCCGGACCGTTGACTACATCGAAGCCCACGGCACCGGCACCATCCTCGGTGACCCGATCGAGGCCGAGGCGCTGGGCCGCGTCGTCGGCAGGGGCCGGCCCGCCGATCGGCCGGCACTGCTGGGCGCGGTGAAGACCAACGTCGGACACCTGGAGTCGGCGGCCGGTGCGGCCAGCATGGCCAAGGTGGTGCTGGCGTTGCAGCATGACAAGCTGCCGCCGTCAATCAACTTCGCCGGCCCCAGCCCCTACATCGACTTCGACGCGATGCGCCTGAAGGTAATTGACACCGCCACCGACTGGCCGCGGTACGGCGGTTACGCCCTGGCCGGGGTGTCCAGCTTCGGCTTTGGCGGCGCCAACGCGCACGTGGTCGTGCGTGAGGTGTTGCCCCGCGACGTGGTGGAGAAAGAGGCGCGTGAACCGGAGTCCGAGCCGGCGGCGCCCGCCGAGGCGGCCCCGTCCGAGGCGCCCGCGCTGGAAGGCCACGCGCTGCGGTTCGACGACTTCGGCAACATCATCACCGACACACCGGCGGCCGAGGATGAAGAGCTCGAGCTGCCGGGTGTCACCGAAGAAGCGTTGCGGCTCAACGAAGCTGCGCTGGAAGAGCTTGCAGCACAAGAGGTTAGCCCGCCTTTGATCCCGCTGGCGGTGTCGGCGTTCCTCACCTCACGCAAAAAGGCTGCCGCCGCGGAGCTGGCGGACTGGATGGAAAGCCCCGAAGGCCAGGCGTCGTCGCTGGAGTCCATCGGGCGAGCATTGTCGCGGCGCAACCATGGCCGTTCCCGTTCGGTGGTGCTGGCTCACGATCACGACGAGGCGATCAAGGGGCTGCGGGCGATCGCCGGGGGCAAGCAGGCGCCGAACGTGTTCAGCGTCGACGGCCCGGTGACCAACGGCCCGGTGTGGGTGCTCGCCGGTTTCGGCGCTCAGCACCGCAAGATGGGCAAGAGCTTGTACCTGCGCAACCCGGTATTCGCCGAGTGGATCGAGAAGGTCGACGCGCTGGTCCAGGACGAATTGGGCTACTCGGTGCTGGAGCTGATCCTGGACGACTCGCAGGACTACGGCATCGAAACCACCCAGGTCACCATTTTCGCGATCCAGATCGCCCTCGGTGAGCTGCTCAAGCATCACGGCGCCAAACCGGCCGCGGTGGTGGGCCAGTCGCTGGGTGAGGCGGCCTCGGCGTACTTCGCCGGAGGCTTGTCGCTGCGCGACGCCACCCGGACCATCTGCTCGCGCTCGCATCTGATGGGCGAGGGTGAGGCGATGCTGTTCGGCGAGTACATCCGATTGATGGCGCTGGTGGAGTACTCCGCCGACGAGATCAAGACGGTGTTTTCCGACTTCCCGGATCTGGAGGTGTGCGTATACGCCGCCCCCACCCAGACCGTCATCGGCGGCCCGCCGGAGCAGGTCGATGCGATCATCGCCCGCGCGGAATCTTCAGGCAAGTTCGCCCGCAAGTTCCAAACGAAGGGGGCCAGCCACACTCAGCAGATGGATCCGTTGCTGGGCGAGCTGTCCGCGGAGCTGCAGGGCATCAAGGCGATGAGCCCCAGCTGCGGGGTCTACTCGACGGTGCATGAGGGCAGCTACATCAAGCCGGGCAGCGAGCCCATCCACGACGTCGAGTACTGGAAGAAGGGACTGCGGCACAGTGTCTACTTCACCCACGGCATCCGCAACGCCGTCGACAGCGGGCACACCACCTTCTTGGAGCTGGCACCCAATCCGGTAGCGCTGATGCAGGTGGGTTTGACCACGGCCGCCGCCGGCCTACATGACGCGCAGCTGATCCCGACGCTGGCCCGTAAGCAGGACGAGGTCGAGTCGATGATCTCGACCATGGCCCAGCTTTACGTCTACGGCCACGACCTGGACATTCGCACTTTGTTCACGCGTGCGAAGGGGCCCGAGGACTACGCCGCGATTCCGCCGACCCGCTTCAAGCGCAAAGAGCACTGGCTCGACGCGCACTTTTCCGGCGACGCGTCGGTAGTGATGCCGGGCAATCATGTCGCATTGCCAGACGGCCGGCACGTCTGGGAGTACGCGCCCCGGGACGCTGCGACGGACCTGGCGGCCTTGGTGAAAGCCGCTGCGGCCCAGGTACTTTCGGATTGCCAGTTGACCGCCGCGGAGCAGCGGGCGGTGCCGGGCGAGGGTGCGCGGCTGGTGACGACACTGACCCGGCATCCCGGCGGCGCCGCGGTTCAGGTGCATGCCCGCATCGACGAGTCCTTCACGCTGGTGTACGACGCCTTGGTGGCTCGGGGTGGTTCGCAATCCGTATTGCCGACCGCGGTGGGCGTCGGCACGGCGATTGCGGCCCCGACGGCGGTGGCTGCCGAAGCACCGGTCGAGGAGCCTGCGGCGGAAACATTGACCGACAGCCTGACCACCCGCTACTTGGGGTCAGACGTAGGAAGGTGGTCACCGGACTCTGGTGAGACCATCGGCGAGCGGCTGGGCACGATTGTGGGGGCAGCCATGGGCTACGAGCCTGAGGACCTGCCCTGGGAGGTGCCGCTGATCGAGCTGGGCCTGGACTCGCTGATGGCGGTGCGGATCAAGAACCGTGTCGAGTACGACTTTGATCTGCCGCCGATTCAGTTGACCGCGGTGCGTGACGCCAACCTCTACAACGTCGAGAAGCTCATCGAATACGCGGTCGAGCACCGGGACGAGGTTGAACAGCTCAGCGACTACCAGAAGACCCAGACGGCCGAGGAGATCGCCAAGGCTCAGGCAGAGTTGCTGCACGCAAAGACCCCCGCAACTGCGGCGGAGCCGGCACCCGAGACGCCGGCACCCCCGCCGGTGTCGGACGTTGCGATTCCGCCGCCGCCGACCGACCCGTCCGGCCCAGCCGGTAATGGGCAGCCGAACCTGGCCGCAGCGGCGGAAGCGCTCAACTCCGAAGCGGTGGCCAAGGCCCTCAACTCCGACGTGCCGCCGCGGGACGCCGCCGAGCGGGTTACCTTCGCCACCTGGGCGATTGTCACCGGCAAATCGGCGGGCGGCATCTTCAACCCGCTGCCCAAGCTGGACGATGCGACCGCAGCCAAGATGGCGCAGCGGCTGTCCGAGCGGGCCGAGGGTCCGATCACCGCCGCGGACGTGCTGACCTCGTCGAACATCGAGGCGCTGGCTGACAAGGTGCGCAGCTACCTCGAAGCGGGCGTGGTTGACGGCTTTGTGCGCACGCTGCGGGCGCGCCCGGAGGGCAGCTCGCGGACGCCGGTGTTCGTGTTCCATCCGGCCGGCGGCTCGACGGTGGTGTACGAGCCGCTGCTCAAGCGGCTGCCGGCGGGCACGCCGATGTACGGCTTCGAACGAGTCGAGGGGTCGATCGAAGAGCGTGCGGCGGCCTACGTCCCGAAGCTGATCGAGATGCAGGGCGACGGGCCCTACATTCTGGCCGGCTGGTCGCTGGGCGGGGTGTTGGCCTATGCGTGCGCGATCGGGCTGAGGCAACAGGGCAAGGACGTCCGGTGGGTTGGGCTGATCGACGCGGTGCGCGCGGGTGAGGAGATCCCGCAGACCAAGGAGGAGATCCGCAAGCGCTGGGATCGCTACGCCCGCTTCGCGGAGAAGACTTTCAATGTCACCATCCCGGCGATCCCGTACGAGCAGCTCGAGGAGCTCGACGACGAGGGCCAGATCCGGTTCGTGCTCGAGGCCGTCGGCCAGAGTGGCGTGCAGATCCCGGCCGGGATCATCGAGCACCAGCGCACGTCGTACCTGGACAACCGGGCGATCGACACCGCGCAGATCCAGTCCTACGACGGGCATGTCACCCTCTACATGGCCGATCGCTACCATGACGACGCGATCATGTTCGAGCCGCGATATGCCGTTCGCCAGCCGGACGGCGGCTGGGGTGAGTACGTCTCCGACCTGGAGGTCGTGCCGATCGGTGGCGAGCACATCCAGGCCATCGACGAGCCGATCATCGCCAAGGTGGGTGAGCACATGAGCCGCGCCTTGAACAAGATCGAGCACGACGTCGAGGCTGAACAGAGGGCCCCTAAGTGAGCACTAAGACCACCGCCGAGCTGCTGGCCGAACTACGCGAAAAACTGGAGCTGGCCAAGGAGCCGGGCGGCGAGAAAGCCGCCGCCAAGCGCGACAAGAAGGGCATCCCCAGCGCCCGGGCCCGGGTGCACGCGCTGGTCGACCCGGGGACATTCTTCGAGATCGGGGCGCTGTGCAAGACCCCTGGGGACCCCAACGCGCTGTACGGCGACGGCGTGGTCACCGGGCATGCGCTGATCGACGGTCGCCCGGTCGGAGTGTTCTCGCACGACCAGACCGTCTTCCAGGGCACCGTCGGTGAGATGTTCGGCCGCAAGGTCGCGAGGCTGATGGAGTGGTGCGCGATGGTCGGCTGCCCGATCGTCGGCATCCAGGACTCCGGCGGCGCCCGCATTCAGGACGCGGTCACCTCCCTGGCGTGGTATGCCGAGCTGGGCCAACGACACGACTTGCTGTCCGGAGTGGTGCCGCAGATCTCCCTCATCTTCGGCAAATGCGCAGGCGGAGCGGTCTATTCGCCGATCCAGGACGACCTGCTGGTCTCGGTGCGGGACCAGGGCTACTTCTTTGTCACCGGACCCGACGTGATCCGTGAGGTCACCGGCGAGGAGGTGACCCTCGACGAGCTTGGCGGCTCCGACGCACAGGCCCGCTACGGCAACATCCACCAGGTGGTGAACTCCGAAGCCGAGGCGTTCGCATACGTGCGCGAATTCCTGTCGTTCCTGCCGTCCAACTGCTTCGGCAAGCCGCCGGTCATCAATTCCGGTCTGGAGCCGGAGCTCACCCCGACCGACCTGGAACTCGACTCGATCGTGCCGGACTCCGACAATGCGGCCTACGACATGCACGAGATCCTGCTGCGCATCTTCGACGACGGCGACTTCCTCGACGTCGCCGCGCAGCACGGGCCGGCCATCATCACCGGGTACGCCCGCATCGACGGCCGCCCGGTGGGCGTGATCGCCAACCAGCCCATGCACCTGTCCGGGGCGATCGACAACGAAGCTTCGGACAAGGCGGCGCGGTTCATCAGGTTCTGCGATTCGTTCCAGATCCCGCTGGTGTTCGTGGTGGACACCCCGGGGTTTCTGCCGGGCGCCGAGGAGGAGAAGCGGGGCATCATCAAGCGGGGTGGCCGGTTCCTGTATTCCGTGGTCGAGGCCGACGTGCCCAAGGTGACGATCACCATCCGCAAGTCCTACGGCGGCGCCTACGCGGTGATGGGCTCGCGGCAGCTGACCGCCGACTTCAACTTCGCCTGGCCCACCGCGCGCATCGCGGTGATCGGCGCCGAAGGGGCCGCGCAGTTGCTGATGAAACGCTTCCCAGACCCCACCACGCCGGAGGCGCAGCAAATCAAGAAGGACTTCATCGAGGGCTACAACCTCAATATGGCGATCCCGTGGACCGCCGCCGAGCGCGGGTTCATCGACGCGGTGATCGACCCGCACCAGACGCGGCTGCTGTTGCGCAGGTCGATGCACCTGCTGCGGGACAAGCAGAACTGGACCCGGCTGGCCCGCAAGCACGGCCTGATCCCGGTCTAACGCTGCTCGCGCTACAAGCGCAGCGCCCCGTCCGCGAGCTCGTCGAAACGCTGCAGCGCTTCGTCGGAGTCGGCGTCGATACCGCGCAGCGGCCCGCGTTCGGCGAGGTAGCGCTGCGCGTACAGCCGGGCAACCAGCGCTTTGCGGTCGGTGGCGCGGGTGGCCCGCTCCCAAGCGGCCTGCTCGGTAAGCAGCGCCCCGGCGTACACGTCACCCATGAACACCGCGAGCGGGAACAGTCTCGCCTCGGCTACACCCCGCTCGAGTTTGGTCCATGCGGTGATGGCCTGGTCGAGATCGTCAATACGCTGCGACACCAGGCGCGTCGTTTCGTTGTCGTCGGAGACCGACACCGCCTCACGCATGCGCGCGAGCAGCGGCTCGTGCGCCCGCGACTGTTCCATGCCCCGCCGCACGTCGAGGCACAGGATGTTATCGGAGCCCTCCCAGATGGTGTTCACCTGCGCGTCGCGCAACAGCCGAGCTACGGGCCAGGTCTCGATGTAGCCGTTGCCGCCGTGCAGCTCGACCGCGTCCGAGGCTGCGGTGAGCCCGAGCCGGCACACCCGGAGTTTGGTCACCGGCACGGCAATGCGCTGCCGGATCGCTTGAGGCTGGGCGTGATTGGCGAATCCAGTGCCGTCGAAAAGCAACGCGAGCGCGGCTTCGACGTCGACAATCAGCTCGGTCAGCTTCCGCCGGATCAACGCCTTGTCGATAAGCGCGGTGCCGAACGCGTGCCGCTGGCGGGTATAGCACAGCGACTCGACCAAAGCCCGGCGCGCGTTGCCGACCGCGAACGAGGCGGTGCCCAGCCGCAGCTTGTTGGTCAACTCCATCATGCGGCCGAGTCCCTTGCCGTCGGACGGGCCAGCGTCGCCGCTGGGCTGACCGGAGAGCAGAAAGGCTTCGGCGTCGACGAACTCGATCTCACCGGAGGCCACCGAGCGGGTGCCCAGCTTGTCCTTGAGCCGTCGAATCCGCACGCCGTTGCGGGAACCATCGCGTCGGGTCCGCAGCACCAGGAAGGAGGCCACACCTCGGGTGGAGTCGGGCGCCCCCTCCGGTTTGGCCAGCACCACAAACACCTCACCGGCGCAGTTGGAGGCAAACCACTTGAAGCCGTTGAGCACCCAGGCGTCGCCGCAAGGTGTCGCGGTCGCCTCCAGCGCACCGAGGTCGGAGCCGCCGGTGCGCTCGGTCATTAGTTGGGCCGCCTCACCGTCCCACTCGCCGGCATTGAGTTTGCCCAGGACATAATCGCGAACGTCGGGCGGCGCGTAGGCGCTCACCAGCGACCGAACCATATTGCCCCCAGTGCCGAGCGCGCACGCCATGCCGATATCGGCCTGGTTGAGCAGATAGTTGGACGCGAAAAGTGCCAGCGACGGGCTAGCACCTGCCCGCTTGGCGTCGTCACGCAAAGATTGCTGGGCATCGAGAATGGCTCGTTTGGATCGGGTGAACGATTCCGGCATCACCACCTGGCTGACGTCGTGTCCCCATCGGTCGTAGCGTTCGAGGTGCGGTGGGTGGCGGTCGGTCTCTTCGGCCCAGCGCGTGACCGGGCCGCCCATCAGGTCACCCATGCGAGTCAAATGCGGCTCTGCGAACGCCAACTCAGCCGGCGTCAGGTAGTACGCCATCGTGAGCTGCAGCGTGGGGTCGGTGAGATACCAGTTGAGACCCGTGGCTCCGGCATAGTTCTCGGTGCGGTAGCGCTCGGATTTCTCCGGCGTCGAAAACGGAAGCCGGTCCACGGCCTCAAGCAGGTATTGGCTCATGTCGCGACCCTATTGCATAGGTTTTATATATGTCTACCTGTCTGGGAGGCGAGGCTGAGTCTGCTTCGCCCAGTCGTTTGGCGCTCGGCGCTGGCGGCGTGCCGGCTCACTTAAGCAGCGCGGGGAAGATTGGGCTTCGCGGTTGCGGCGTGATGTGTCGGCCTGCTGGGCGACGGAGCCCACCCAACGTAGGTCAGATAAACCCCAACCAGCGCGAAGACGATTGCGAGTCCGATCCACACCGCGTGCGCGCCGATCATGTTGTTGGCCAGCGAGGCAAAGAACTTCGGGAAAGCCAGCAAGAGAAATCCGCGGAGCACCACAAACCAGCCCAGTGCGGAGATGATGATCGCCGCCACTCCTCGCCAGTACTGGTGATTGGCGACCATTATCAGGCCGAACAACAAAACGAAGGCGCCCGTGACCCACGTCCACATCGAATTCGCCTCGAACTGCGAAAGCAGGCTTTGCATGTCTGAGGCGCGTGCGACAGCGGTCAAGTCGACCAGCACCAAGAAGGGGCCGAGCACGCGGGCGAACACGCGGGTGCGCTGGTGCGGGTCCGGTGAAACGGCCATGGCCGTACCTCCATCTGACGCCACTGACGATTCCCCTACAGCAGACCACTCGGCCCAAGTGCCCCGCTAGGGACCGAAGTCCCAGAACTCGAGATATTCGGCAGACGGTGAGCGCGCTGGCCTACACAGCTACCAGGAACCCGGAGGTGTAAAACTCGGCGGGATCTTGGGTATGGCTGCTGGGGCGTTGGATCATCACCCACACCCCGGTCGTCCCGGGCCGAATCGTGTCCTGAACGGTCACCATTCCGCGGCCAACCGCATCGAGCTCGAAGCCTGCAGAAGCAATGCCCGGATCACCTGGGGCGCATGGAGCCGACGAAGGGCGGGGCGCTTGAATCAATCCGACGTCGTAGTGCATACCCGGCAGCGGGGTGTTGATCAGTTGCACCTCAGCGATCACCGTCGACCCGGCTCTCCGGATCAGGGCTGAGCCGGTGCCCAGCGGCTCGGGGTAAACCATCGGCGCGACGTTGAGGGGCTGAAGTCGCAGTGTCGGAGGAGCGCGCGCAGCCCGACCCTGGTCGCGCTGGTTGAGTCTGGGGAGGCCGCAGCGGGCTAACCCGTGAATCCTGCCCCCGATGAAGTCAACAGCGCGACTGCCGCTATGAGCCGTGATAGTCCTGTTAGTGTGCGCCTCGCTGTCACCGTCCTGCCACCGTCGGTTGCCCGACCAAAC
This sequence comes from Mycobacterium simiae, assembly GCF_008370645.1. Classification (GTDB taxonomy): domain Bacteria; phylum Actinomycetota; class Actinomycetes; order Mycobacteriales; family Mycobacteriaceae; genus Mycobacterium; species Mycobacterium simiae_A. Next base: position 19,267 of record NZ_VTZN01000026.1, on the reverse strand, counting down.
CTCAACATTGCCGGCATCAGCGCAGCCAAACCTCGCCGCCGGATGTGGTTGTCCAGCCGAGCTGGGATGCGCGCGGAACGGTTGTGGGCCTCGCGCGGACGACCCATGGCCGTGATACTCGAAAGGTCGGTCGGCGACGCCCGGGAAGGCACAGTGTGAGTACAGTTACGAGCTGGGATCGGGCCGGTGCATGAGCGGATTCCTCGACTCGTTCGTCCATCAGCATCGAAGCAGTGGCACGCTGGTCGTGCAGCCCCGGATGGGCTTTGGTGCAGTCCAGGCGATGCGGTCCGGATTGCGGGCACTGGCCGAGTTGGCGATACCTGTCGTCGGCACGTTGACTTTGGACAGTTACACGCGCGTCGGTGACTACGTCACACCGCTGCAGCGGCTGGCTGACGGTGAGCAGCTCAACGGGTTTCCGTTGGTGTCGTACCCGGCGAGCACCACGGCGCAGATGTTGAAGGGCTTGTACGGGCCGAGCTATCCGATCCAGGTGCGGCACGGCACGCCGTTGCCGCTCGAAGTCTTCCGCCGGCTCGTCGAGGTCGGGTTGGACGCCACCGAAGGGGGCCCGGTCTCTTACTGCCTGCCCTACAGCCGGGTGCCGCTGCCGCAGGCGGTCAAGGCATGGTCCGAAAGCTGCCGCTTTCTGGCCGGCGAAACCGACGAGGGTCACATCGAGACATTCGGTGGGTGCTTGCTGGGTCAACTGTGTCCGCCCTCGCTGCTGGTGGCGATTGCGCTCATTGAAGCCTGCTTTTTTCGGCAACACGGAGTGCGGCACATGTCATTGAGCTACGCGCAGGGCACGCTGGCGGCCCAAGATCGCGGGGCGCTGCGCGCGTTGCGCACGCTGGCCCATGAGTATCTGGGCGATGTCGACTGGCATATCGTGATGTACACCTACATGGGTTTGTTCCCCGAAACGCCCCAAGGTGCACGCCGTTTGATCCGTGATAGCGCCCAACTGGCTGCGCAGGCCGGTTGCGAACGCTTGATCGTCAAGACCATCGCCGAATCGTCGCAAATAGCAACGGTTCAGGAGAATGTCGAGGCCTTACTACTGGCGGCCGAAGCGGCCACCGCCGCCGGCCCGGGGCACGTTGATACCGAGTTCTTCGAGGAGACAATGCTTGACGCGCGCTGCCTTGTGGACACGGTATTGAGCCTTGATCGCGATATCGGACGAGCCCTTCTCACCGGATTTGCGACCGGAATGTTGGACGTTCCGTTCTGCCTTCACCGCGACAATCGGGGTGAGGCCACCGCGGTCATCGACAGCCGCGGCGCACTGCGTTGGGCAACGACGGGGCGACTAGCGCTGCCACCAGAATCGCATCGAAACGCCCGGCACCGGGAGGTCGACTCGGGCACCTTGTATCACATGCTGAGGTACATTTCTGACCGTTACGACGGGGTAGCCGGCCCGCCCCACGAGGAATGCGCAACGCGCGTCGACTAACTCACGCTCACGCTGTCGTGCAACCTAAAGTCCAGCATGCCGCAATATAGACAATCGCGGCGAAATCCCATGCGGCGACTAGGTATGCAGCGCGTGCGAAGGCGTCGTCGCGACGCGCCGGATAACTGAGCAGTAGTTTCATGAACACCTGTGTAAGAAGCAGCCCAAGACTCACGACGCTGAATCCCTGTGCCCCTACGACAGCGAAGGAAATACCCTGCATTAGCTGCGGAATCATCCTGATGCCCAAACTGCTGTACAGCCGTGCCCGCGGGCTTCTGAAGCCGCCCATCTTCAGGCGCACCACCGCAAATGCCGAAATCCATGCCGCCAGGGCCGCATAGGTGGTGGGCTGGTTGACGGTGACACCATGACCAATTTGCGCGAACAGCATCAGGGTATTAGTGCCGATCATCGTGATGTTGACGATGATCGGATACTTGCTGGCCCAGCGGTGGCTTGGCGATATGGCGTAAGCGGACGCCGCGGCTTTGCCGATATGGGAGTCGCGGGTGAGGGATAACTGCAGCGAGGCAAACACGATCCCGGTCGCAGCGAACGCGGGAATGACACCGCTAACGCTGCGCTCGTATTGCTGAATCTGGGTAATGCACGACGTCGCGAGCAGCAGCATGGTCGCGGAAAATGTTGCTGCCACGAACCATATCGACGAGGTTGTGGATGAGAGGCGGAAATGTCCGGCTGCCCGTGCACCGCTCACTTTGGCCCCAGCGGCACCCTGGATGCGCTGCGCTTGGCGATGTGTCGACCGTACGTAACGGGTCCCTGACGTCCGCCGCGGCAGGGTCCGTGGCGCCAAGGACGATTCACCGACAGTCATGCGAACGTGCTAAACGTCGGCGAATGTGGTAGGTCGGATCGACGTCACCACGCGCTCGCCAGCGGTACGGCTCTCGGCGTCCCACAACCCGAATCCAAAGTTCTTTCCCGCTGAAATGAATTCAACAAATCGCAGGATTGCATCGGCGCCGAGAAAAACGTCGGTGAAGCCCTCGCGGAGAAGTTGTTCACGTACCGCAAAGTTGTCGGCTACGGCCGTCGTAAGCTTGCCGCCGATAACGCTGGGGACCGCGATTCCCCACTCGCGGAGCGCTCCCATCAAATGCTTCGCCCCGTGAAATCCATGACCGTTGATGCTCGAGACCACCAGCAGATCTGTTGGTTCGGTGATGACGGCTTCCACGACGCCGGCCACCGGAGTGCAGCAGCCAAGGTTGCGCACGCTCGCACCGTGCTCCTCCAATAACTTCTGTAAGTACACGAGGTTCCACATGTGTGCGTCCGATTCGACCGTACTCAAGACGCACTGGAAAGCCCCTGCCATAAGGTTGTTACCGGTCATGCAGGGATGGGTGCCCGAGTGTCGGAGAATTGTTCGTTATGAACATGAATCGGCACGCGCGCAACCTCCGTGAAAAACGTTCGCTTTCGCATCGACCGTCGAAGTCATGTCGGCTTGGCCGCCGCGGCTACATTGCCCCGATCGATGCAGATATCGACGACAGACGTTAGCTCTCCTCCCCTATGCTGTGCAATCGCTGGCAAAGCGGTTTCGCGCGATCGCCAACTTTTGGATCACTGTCGGCAGCGGCGCGTGCCCAAGCTCGATGCAACGCATGCTTGCTTGTGTGATCTTTGTCTCTCCACTATGAGCCTGCAAGAATGCGCCTCCGCCGGTGCCGGCTGGCTGCAAAAATCACCCTGATTGACCGTATGAAGCGCAGCTGGTAGCCAGTGAGGTGATATCCGACGTGCCAATCTCGCGGCGACAACTCGGTGCAGCGGCGGCGGGAGCCGTTCTCCTCGGCAATGCGGTCGCGTGCGGCAAACCTGACCGGAAGACAGCGACCACGCCGCCGTCGGCCGCGGTTGTCTCGCCGCAGTCGCTGGGATATTCCATCAACGTCAACAAAGGCGGCGCACCCGGTTACGTGTTCTTTGTGTCCGGGACCGCGGCGGCCCATCTGGGACCCGAGTCGCGTCCATGCGTCCTGGTCATCGCCGACAAAGCAGGAAACGTGGTGTGGCAGCGCGAGTTGCCGGCCGGGCAGACCGCCGGCAACCTCCGCGTCCAGCACTATCAGGGAAAGCGCGTGCTCACCTGGTGGCAGGGCCGCAAACAATGGGGCCACGGACTCGGCGCCAGCTATATCGTCGATGAGCATTACAACCTGATCAGCACTCTCACACCCGGCGGCGAGCTGTCGTCGGACATGCACGAATTCCGGCTCACCTCGGATGGTCGCGCCCTGATCACGTCCTACGCGGAGGTCAAGGCCGACCTGACCGCCAACGGCGGACCCCGAGACGGAAAGATCTACAACTGCGTTGCGTCGGTGGTCGACGTGGCCTCGAAAGACACGCTCTTCCAGTGGGACGCGCTTGCTCAGGTGCCGATCGGCGACTCACCGGCAAAGTACACCGCCGGCCAAGTACTGGACGTGTACCACATGAATTCCATCGCGCTGGACCCCGCGGGCAACCTGGTGATCAGCATGCGGGCGCTTTCCACGGTCTTCAACGTCGATTGCCGAACTGGTGCCATTAACTGGCGACTCGGCGGTAGGCATTCCAGTTTCGCCATGGCTGACGGAGTCGAGTTCGGCTACCAGCATGACGCCGAGATGCCGGACTCCAACACGCTCACGCTGTTTGACAACCATTTCGAAAGCAATCATCCAGAACAAGGCGGAGCTTCCGCGCCGAGTCGTCTGAAGTGGGTCCACCTGGACACCAACGCCCGGCGAGCGACATTGCTCCGGTCGCAGGCACATCCAGGTGACCTCAGCGTGGGGGCGATGGGCAACCTGCAACAGCTACCGGGCGGCAACACCTTCTCCGGCTGGGGCACCGGCGAGCACATCGCCGAGTTCACCGCCGGCGGCCACATGGTCTTTGACGCCACCCTGCCCGGCGGCACCTATCGCGCGTTTCTTGACGAGTGGACCGGCGATCCCGTCGAACCACCGCAAGTGACCTTCGCCGGCAACACTGCGCATGCCGTGTGGAACGGCGCCACCAGGGTGAGTCGTTGGCGATTGCTGCACGGCCCGGAAAGTGACACCATGACGCCGCTAGCCACCGTCGACTGGGCCGGCTACGACACCGCGATTCCGCTGACCGAAAAACACGCAGATGGTTACTTTCAAGCCGAGGCGCTAGCGGCCGACGGCAGCGTGATCGGGCGAAGCGTGCCGATCACGCGGTGAAGCTGGGCCAAGAGCCCGCGCTAGGACAAAGACCAAGACTAAGACTAAGGGCCGATGCGTATCTTCCCGGGCGACCACAACCCGCTGCGGGTCGCGGTACCTAAATCGAGTTGAGCGGGGGAAGCAGCTACCAAGGTGTCGAACTTGCGTAACGACCCCCAGTCGCGGGCCCAGTCGCGGGACAGGTAGGTCGCCATCACATGGGCCCGCAGCAGCAGGTCGGTGATGCCGAGCAGGCCGCCGTTGACGCCGTCTTCCCAGGTGTCGGTGTCCAGCTTCTTGGCGTTGTAGTCCGGGGTGATGCGGAACTTGGGGATCTCGGTGACACCGTTGACGTGCAGCATCGGCTGCTGGCAGGGGAACGCCAGCCCGACCGCCCAGTCCAGCAGCACCGGTTGGGTGGAGCCGACGTACTCCTGCAACGAGCGCAGCTCCGGCACCCGCGGCGGGGTCACCGCGATCCAGTCCTCCGGCGTCAGCGACAGGTCCTCGGCCACCACCCGGACGGCGACGGCGTCTGCGGGTATCTGGTTGCGGGCAAAGCGCAGATTCCGCCACGCCTTGGGCTGTTCGCCGTAGAGATCATCGGGTATCAGCCGGCCAGCGGGGGCCAGCGCGCCCGACCCGGGCCGGGCGTACTCCAGCACCACGGTCTGACCCGGGGTGTAGCCGTGCAAGACGCTGTGCCCAGAGATTTTTCCGGCGGCGGTCACGACCACCAGCGGATGTCCGGCGTCGGGCTTGGGCAGCAGATACCACGCCGACGCGAGTCGGCTCTGCTGTTGAGCGCCGGTGGTGTAGGTGCCGGCCAGCGGAACGCGACTCGGGTCCAGCTGATAGGGCAATGGGACGGTGGACCCGTTGATGCCGGGGGACCGGAGCTTGGTCGGCGCATCCCAGTCGTAGTCGGTGCCGGGCTGGTTGGGCTTCATCACGATCGCCTCCGCGACGGTGTGCTCCGGCACGCCGTTGGGGGTGAAGCCCGTCGGGTTGGTCCCGCCCAGCGGGCCCAGCGGGCCGTAATCGCCGGGCAGCGGGGTCATGAAGCCTGCGTTGGGATCCGGCTCGACCACCACGTCGTCGGCCAGCCCACAGCCACCGACAAACGCCCGCAGGTTGGACCAGCCGTTGGAGTAGGTGGGGTACTGCCGCACGATGCCGGCGACCATCGACGCGACGAACACCAAAGCCATGAAGCCGGCCGCCAGCGGGACCGGCGCGCTGGTCACAGCGCGCGTCACGCGCCCCTCACCGCTGCCCCGGGGCGCGAAATGCAACCAGGCCGCATACAGCAGGGCAACCGCGAAGAGGGCGAAAAAGATTGTGCTGACCGTGATTCCATCGATCTTGGGCATCGCGCTGTTGAACGGCACGCCGTAGCTGGAGACATACCACCAGCCGTTGGTCGTCGCCCAGCACAGCGCCAGCATGAACAGCACCGCCGCCAGGAAGGCCATCCGGTTGCGTAACCAGCGCAGCACCGATGGGGATACCAACACCGTCGTCAGTGCCGCCATCGCCGCCCCTACCGCGGCGAACAACCCGAAGTGGTGCACCCACTTGGTGGGGGTGAACATCAAAAAGAACATGGTGGCGAAGATGACGCCCATGAGTCGCCACGCCGGCCCCCGCGCTACACCGGGAATTCGCTTGCGCCGCAACATGATAAACACCGCGGTGAACAGACACAGCGCGGTGATCAGGAAGCCGAACCGGCGTGATAGTGATCCGTCGACGGTGGGCAGGATCAGATAGTAGTAGCGCAGGTTTTCGGTGTACCAGGCCTGGCTGGGGCCGATCTTGCCGCGCACCCGGGTGGCTTCCAATACCGTCGATAGCGTCTGGTCGGCGAACACCACGGTCAAGATGATGGTGCCGGCGGCCAGCATCGGGGCCAGCAACGGCAAGGTGCCCACCAGGCGCCGGCGCTTTGCCAGGATCCGCAGGATCGGACGGCCACCGGCCACCAGTGCGGCCACCGCGATCAGACCGGTGGGCTGCACACCCAGCGTGAAGGCAGCGGCGATAATCGCCAACGCCGCGGGCGTGAGCCGGCTGTATCGCATCGACCGCTCGATCAGCACGTAGGTGACCAGCGAACCCAGCGCGATGATGCCCTCGGGCCGCAGGCCGTTGTTAAACGGCATCCACGCGGTCAGCAGCACCATGGCAGCGGCCCAATTGGCGGGCTTGCTGGCCGCCACCGCCGGCCCCAGCCGCGGCAGCACCTCACGCGAGAGCAGCACCCAGCACACCAGCCCGGCGAACAAATCCGGCAGCCGCATCCAGATGCTGGCGTCGCTGACATGGGTCATCAGCGCCAGCAAGTTGTAGTACCAGCCGAACGGGTCTTCCGGGCTGCCGAACCAGCGAAAGTAGTTGGACATGTAGCCGGCGTGGTCGGCGACGCGGGCCATACCCAGGATATAGCCGTCATCGGAGGAGTTGGCTCCGATGACGTGCCAGAGCAGGAACGCGAAGATCACCACGGCGTCGACCAGCGTGAAGGTGCGCCAATTCTGTGGAATCCACCGACGCATGCCGCCCGGTGACGATGCAGGCCGGAACGGCCTGAGCAGGAGGCGGGCAATTGAGCCCCGCCCGTCCAGCTGGTCGAGGCGCCACAGCGCGATCAGCGCGACGACGGTGGCCACAATAGCGCCGAGGACCGCCAACAGCTTCAGGGTCGTGGGGGTGGTGGAGAACCGGGTGTCGATGGTCGCCGACAGCCGCAATCCGGGCGGCGCTGGACCGGTCAGGTCGGTGAACACCCCGACGATCTGCGGGCGCAGGTTCGGGTCGGGAAAGCCGCCCCGCAACGGCTGTCCCGCGGGGTCCTTGAGCCCAACGAAGGTGGCGAACGTGCCGGCGTGCGTCGAGGTGACCTCGATGCTTGAACACCCCGGCGCATTTGCGCCGCCGACCACCAGGTCACGCGCGACGCTAAGGATCACGACATTGCGGTCGGTGACGTCGACACGCTGGCTGCTGACCACAACGAACAACGCCTGCAGGTTGGCGTCCTTACCTTGCTTGGGTGCGGTGCCCAGCACCACCCCACCCGCCGGCGGCATGCCGCGCACCACATCGCAAGGCACCGAAGCCGTCACGTCGACCGGCGTCAGCGAAATCAACGGCGCGGTCACGCTATTAAGACGGCCTTGCTGTGGCCAGCTGAGCATCGCGGTGGTCTGCACGACGGGCAACAGCGGCGTGGCGACGGACAACACGAAGCCGATCAAGCCAGCGACGATCGCGACCCAGCGCGTCACCCGAATGTCACGGCACGCTTCGGTCATGCTCATGGGAGGGCCCGAATCGGTCCTTGCCGGCTCCAGCCGGGTACCGTGATCACACCTTGTCGCACAACGGCATTCGGCGCCTGATCGGCCGGCACCAGCCGGAAGTACTGCTCCACCGCTCCCCAGTCGCGATACCAGTCGCCGCGCAAGTACGTCGAGATCGTCGAGGTCCGCAGCAACGCCTGGGTGAACAGGAACGGCCCGCCGGCAGAGCTGGACTGCCACAGGTTCGACGACACCGCCGTCTGCTTGTGGTCGGGCATGATGCGATATTCGGGAAGTTCGGCGACGCCGAGGTGCTCGGAGAACGGCCGCTGGCAGGGGAAGTTGGCCGCGGTCGCGATGTCCATCAACACCGGGGTCTGCGAGCCGATCAGCTGCTGCAGCGTTTCCAGCACCGGCACCCGCGGCGGGGTGAACGCGAACCATTGCTCGGGGCTCAAGTTCGGGTCGTAGGCGACGATGCGGGCCACGTTGGCCTCCGGCGGTGCCCAGCCCAACGGGAACCGTAGGTTGCGCCACGCGGGCTGCGGGCCGAGGTCGATCGGGAAGACCTGACCTAGGGGCACGATGCTGCCGTCGGAGCGGGTGGCACCCCACTGCAGTTTCAGGGACTGCCCGTAGACGAAGTCGCCGTCCTCCTTGTAGGACCAGATCGCGCCGGCGGCGGAGATCACGACCAGCGGCCGGTCGGCGGTGCGGGGCGGCAGCTGATACCAGGCCGAGGTGGCCCTGGCGGCCAAGGTGTTCTCGTCGTAGCTGCCCATCACCGGGGTGCGAGCGGGATCCAGCCCGAACGGCAGCGCGGCATGCGACCCGTTGATCCCGACCGGGCCTTTGCCGCCGGCGGTTCCGGCGGAGTCGGTGATGGCGGCATTGGGTTTGTTGGGTGAGGCGTCGGAATTGACCACGCCGGGTTTGCTGATCACCGGGTCGGACTTCAGGTCCTCGCCCACCCCCTCGGGTTTGAAGCCGACCGGATTGATCCCGCCGAGCGGTCCGTCCGGGCCGAACGTCTGGCCCGGAACAGGTTGCAGCATACCGGCATTGGGATCGGCCTCGGCCAGCACGTCATCAGCCATGGCGCAGCTGGACAGGCCGGAGCTCAGTACGGCCAGGTTGGCCTTGGCGGTGGTGTAGAGCGGGTAACGGAACGCGGCTGCCTTGGCCAGCGAGCCAACTTCCCCCAAGACCATGATCACCGCGACCGCCAGCAGCGGTGTGGAGGCCAGGATGCGATTACGCCGATTGTCCTTGACCTCGGTGTGCCCGGCGTAGTCCAGGCGGAAGTGGTACCAGGCGGCCAGCAGGCCGGTCAGGACAGATAATGCGAGGAACATCGACGTGACCGGGCGGCTCGCGATCACGGGTTGGATGTCAAACCAGGGGACGCCGTAGTTGCCGACGTAAAACCAGCCGTTGATGCCCGAGGTGGCCCAGGCCAGCACGAACAGCAACGCGGTGACATACAGCGCCAGGTTGCGGCGACTGTGCAAGCCGATGCGGGCGACGGTAAACGCGGTGACCGCACCGAGCGTGCCGGCCAGTCCGGCGAACGCACCGAACTGTATTGCCCACTTGGTGGGCGTGAACGTCAGCAACAGCAGTCCGATCGCCGCCGAGCCGATCAGCCGCCAGGCCGGTCCGCTGGCCAGACCCGGCACAGCGCCTCGCCGCAACAGCACGAACAGCATGCCGAACAGGCACAGCAACAGCACCAGCACGGCGAATCGCCGCGACATCGACCCGTCGGCATTGGACTCGACGGTCAGGAAGTAGTAGCGCAGGAAGTCCTGATACCACGCGATCGTCGGTCCGACCTTGTACTTGATACGCGCCGACTCGGCGACCGTGGCCAGCGTCTGAGCCCGGAACACCACCACGGTGATCACTGAAAGCGAGGCCACCAGCACCGCTAGGGGCGCCAACAGGCCGTCGGTGGCCCGCCGCCGCTGGATGGTTTGGGCGATGGCACGGGCGCCGGTCAACAATGCGGCGATCGCGATCAAGCCCTGCGGCGCCAGTGTCGCGGTGAGCGTCGCGACGATGATGGCCACCGCGGCCGGGGCCAGCCGGCGCTGGGCGATGGAGCGTTCCACCAACACCCAGGTGACTAGCACGCCAAGAGCAATCAACGGTTCGGGCCGCAGGCCATTGTTGAACGGCAGCCACGCGGCCAGGAACACCGCGCCCGCGGTGAACACCGCCACCCGATTGGACGCCAGGCCGCCCTTACCCGGCCCCAGGCGCCGCAACATAAAGCGACTGATAAGCAGCCAGCAGCCGATTCCGGCCAGCGTGGCCGGCAGCCGCATCCACACGCCGGCGGTGCTTATCGACGCCAGCTTGGCCAGCACCCCGAGGTACCAGTCGAACGGCGCCTCTGTCGTGCCGAAGTAGCGGTAGTAGTTGGCGACGTAGCCGGCCTGGGGGGCGACCCGGGCGATGGTCAGGTTGTAGCCGTCATCGGATGAGGTGGCGCCGATGATATGCCAAAGCAGCAGCGTGGCGATGACTGCGGCGTCGGCAAGCCAGGTCGCCAAGCCCGCGCGCACCCGGCGCGCCCGCGGGCGGTATCGGGACAGCCAGGCGATGGGGGCGCGCCAATTGACCAGCGTATGGCTGCCGCGACTGCGGCGATCCAACACCGTCAGGGCCAGGATGGCGCCCAGCACGGCCAGCACACCCAGAGTCATCGCGATCGTCTTGACCGCGGTGGGTTTGGTGATGAATCGGGTATCGATGTCGATGCGAGCTACTAGCCCAGGCACAGCGGTGACCTTGAGATCGGTGAAGATTCCGCCGACCTGCGGCTTCTTCTCGGCAGGCAGCGTTCCAGCGGCGCCGGGAATCCCGACGAAATCCGCGTGCGCGCCGCCGGCGTCGGCCCAGATGTGCAGCACGCTGCAGCGGCTCTCGGCGATCGCCGTGCGGGGTGCCACCGCGGCCACCGTGTCTCGGAATGCGACCACGACTGTGTCTTTGTCGGCGCGGACGAAGAGGCCGTGCTTGCCGGGATCTACCCCGCCGGTCGGCAAGGTGGACAGCACCAAGCCGCCGTTGGCGGGCAGGGTGGCGATGGTTGGGCACGGGATAGAGATGTCCAGGGCCCGCGGTGCCCCCGATACCAGGGGGGCGGTGATTTGGGTGATATTCCCGCCTGGGGTGCTGCCCTGAGGCCATAGGATCGTCGCGGTCGTCTGCTGCACCGGAAGTAGCGGAACCAACGCGCACAGCAGCAGTCCGGTGATACCGGTGACGACGGCTGTGAGGCGAGCGATCCGGCGGGATCGCTCATTACCGTCGAGGGGCACGAGGCTCGATCGTAGGCGACGCGGCTGAGTGGCTTTTGGATGCGGGGCCGCAACGTTGCCCCATGAATCGTCTCGATCCCTTGCTTCAATCCGCACGCTCAGGTGGTCCGATGATGGACCACCTGAGTCTTAGGGTCAATTCACCGCTGGTCAGCCAACGAGGTTGGGTTGTGCCTCGAGTGCAGTGCGAGCCGCGATCCGCCCGGCATCCAGGGCGGCATCAATCTTCTTGAAATCCAAGGGACCAATCGTGGTGACGTCGGGCTCAATGATGGCAGCAGTTCGAGGAAGGTCACGCAAATTCGCTGTTGAGGCCGCAAGGTCAAAGGCGCGAAGCAACGTCTCTTGCAGTGGCGGTAGGGCGACGTCGGTGCCCGTCACGAGGCGGCGGACGATTCCGGGAGGCTGAAAGATCGCCGGCAGCAGACCAAAGCCTTTTGACGGCGCGAATGTTCGACGAAGATCGACGCATATCACCTCGCCGTCCGGGTCGGCGCACATTACGTCTGCCGGCAGGTTGTTCATCAGTCCACCATCGACCAGAAGCTGCTCGCCATGCTGCACCGGCGGCACGAGACCAGGAATCGAGATCGATGCCCGAACAGCAACCGACACAGACCCACGCCGATGGACAATTTGATCGCCGGTGACCATATCTGCAGAGACGGAGAAGAATCCGGTTGGCAGATGCTCAATCATGGTACTGCCAAAAAATCCTTCTAGTAGACGACCGATGCGTCCACCTCGGGTCAGAGCTATCGCGGGGATCGTGTAGTCGCTAAGCGGGCTGCTCTGGGCAATGAAGGTTCGTGCCGCGGCGGTCGCATCCTCGGCGTCCATCCCCATCGCGAAGGCCGCCGCAGCGATAGCACCCGCGCTCGTACCGCCAAATCGATCGACGACGACGCCTGCCTTGGTGAGCTCCTCGTAGACGCCAAAATGTGCCAGCCCGCGAGCCCCACCACCGGCCATCACCAGGCCGAGGGACCGACCAGCGATTCTGCGCGCGAGAGCGCCGATGCCCGAGCTGGTGAAGGGGTGATGCGAGACGGGCTGCAGCAGATCCCACCAACTCGGATCCGGTCCTGCCGTGCATGTGATCAGGTGGATTGGCCCGTGGGCGGCAAGTGAATTGACCACTTCTGGTGGATGTGTTTGATTTGCCAGCACCACCAGCCGATCGCATTGTGTGACAACGTATCGACGCCAAAGTTCACCCGAGCCTCGATCGGCCACCAACAGGACCCAAGCGTTGCTTCGCTCTGCGCGATCAAGGGTCTCGCTGAAATCCCGGACGAGGTCAGCGTAATTGCCAACTTCTGCAGTGGTGTCCGGTGGCGGCGCGACCACCGCGGTTCGACCGTGGGAACCCAGTTCAGTCGCTATCGTCTCAACGATCGGGGCCGCTGTATCGTCCCCCGTCGACAGCACGCCAATGACCCGAGGACGTCGTGATGCCGGCTGAGATCGAGACTTGCGCAGCGTCCTAGCCATCGCTTGCAGCATTGTCGACTGCAGTTGCGGAGTCGTCGCGAGCACCTTGGTGAACATGTCGGCTGCTATCCGCCAGACGACGCCGTCCCGAAGAGCTCGTACTCCGGCCGAGCGAGTGGCGTCGGCGATCACGCCCAGCTCGCCGATCGAATCACCGGAAGCCATTTCAGCAATCACATGTCCATCGGGAGCAACGGCGGCAAATCGTCCCGAGTCGACGATGTAGATGGAGTCCGATGGTTCGCCCCAATGAAACAGCCACTCGTTGGCGTGGATATGGCGGCGCTCTACGGCGCTCGAGAGTAAGTCGAGTTGTTCGTCGTCGATCTCGCCGAGCATCGGAAGACTCCGCAGCGCGTTTCGCTCATCAGCCCCAGCCGTTTTCGGGCATTGCCGTATTGTGGTCACTAATTACCCTTCATCAGGTGGTGAGGTCTTTTGGCGAGGAAATATGGGTAGGTTCCTTGCGGCCGCGCAGCACGGTGGAATACTGCTCAGTCCAACGCGAACGTTCGTCCGCATCGGCGCGGTCGAGCGCGGCAGACGAACAATAGGTCCGTCGCTGCGAAGTTTTGGCAAGGTCAGCTAGCCGCGCTGCTTCGTTCACGGCGTCGCCGATCACGGTGTATTCGTATCGGTTTTCAGCGCCGATGTTGCCGGCAAAGGCTGGGCCCGCTGACACGCCGATGCCGAAGTCGACGGTGGGTAGGCGGCGCAATTGAGAGCGCAACACGCGCGCGGTAGCCAGTGCCGCAGATGCCGGTTCGGTCGTTTGTAGTGGTGCCCCAAAGATGGCCAGCGCGGCGTCGCCCGCGAACTTGTTGATCAGCCCGTGATGTTTGTCGACGGCGTCGACGACGATTCGAAAAAAACTGTTGAGCACCTGCGCAAAATCTTGTGGCGGGAGACTCGCCGCCAGCCGCGTCGAGTCCACCAGGTCGATGAAAAGGACCGCCACCTCCACCACATCGCCGGACAATGAGATGCCGTTGTCAATGGCGTAACGGGCGACGTGGCGCCCGACGTGGCGGCCAAACAGGTCGGTGAGCAGGTCGCGTTCAACAAGCCCGGCGACCATCCGATTGAATCCGCGTTGCAGGCGGCCTAGTTGGGCGCGCTCATATATTGCGACCCCGCTTCCGATTCGCCCGTATTCGACCTCGGTCATCGCGTCGACGACCTCGCTAACCGGATCTGAAATGGTTCGAGCGGTCAGCATCATCGTCGGCAGCCCCAAGACGACTGCGCCGATTGCCATTGTCGACACCGGCACTATCAGCGATCCAGTTTTACTGATAATCCAGTCTTCCGAGTACATCACCACCAGAGCGGCGATCACGCCGATCGGCAATACGCTGCACAGGAACCACACGATGATCAGGCGCCCGAACACGCCCGGGGACACGGAACGAACCTCTGAATCCGGCGTGGCGGCGATCAAGATGGGACGCACGAAGCGGTGGACGAGAAGGAGTCCCGTGGTCACCGAAGCAGATCCGCCGAGCGTGGCGAACAGCACAATTGAGCCCAGAAACTCAACTTTGCTCGCACCCGTATCTAGTCGCGCGGCATCATCGATGTTTGTCAGGACCAAGATTGCTCCACAGATACCCCAAACCGCACCCAAGACTGCTGACTGACGGCCGGTAAGTTGCATAGCGCTCCGCCGTTGCTTCGCGGTAGGCACTTGCGCGGTGACGAACCAGCGCAGTGTCGGAGTGAGGAGTATTACTCCACCGATGGTGGTGAGGGCCGTTCCCAGTAGCAGCAGCATGAACAAAGTTTTCTTGTTGCTACAGGTGAAATAGGCCAGCGCAATACCCGAAGCGTTACCGCGCAGGGGAAGCAGGATGGCGGCGGCATCGAGGAGACCAATCGCGTGAGTTGACGCGAGCACAACCACATACTGGATTGCCAACCGCAGGGCCTTCTTACGGTGATCGAACTTGGTCCTCGCCGCGAAGTTGAGCGGTGGTCGCACTTCGAGATGCCGAAGCAGGCAGCAGCGGCCCATGTCTTCTCCCGCGACCGGCGCCCGCTTCGTAAGCGGCGCGCAAGCCGCAGGCTTTAGTTGCATGAGGAAACTATAGTTATAAGAAATTATATGAATCCCGGGCTGCAACATGGACGCGTAGCAAGTCCTCGGTGGTGCGCACCCCGCACATGCCGTATGCTGTACGATCCCGATTGCCGAATTGATGAACCGTTAGCGCGCCGAACTAGCGCTGTAGATCGAATCGAAATCGCTTGTAATGCATGGCTTTTGGGGCCGTATTGACGGATCGGTCGGTGCTTGCGAGCGACGGCTCGACGCAGTGGCTACCGCCAGATTTCAAAGCGTTCAGCGGCCCTTGTGCGTTAATTCAATCACGCTGAGCCGATGTCGTAGTGGAGCTAGTTGGTCAGGGATGAGTGTGCGCAACACTTGTTCGGGCGCCCAACCCGGACGCGATAGTGCTAACTGCTAACCCTTGCGTAACGGCGCCGGATTCCATAGACCGCTGCGGGTCACCGTGCCCAACTGCAGCCGTGCCGGCTCCGCCTCGGGATAGTAAGGCGTCAATCGCTGCAGTGAGCCCCAATCTCGGAACCAGTCGTCTTTGAGGTAGCTGGCCACCGTCGTGGCGCGCAGCAGCAATTCGGTGATGCCCAGCGGGCCGCCGCCGTTCTTGTCCATGACGGGGGAGTTGGCCTCGGCGCCGAACCGGTCCGGCAGGATGCGCCATTTCGGAGTTTCATCGACACCGTTTTGATGGCCGAATGGCCGCTGGCACGGAAATGCCAGCCCCACCAGCCAGTCCAGGAACACCGGCTCGTTGGAGCCCACCACATCCTGCAGCGTGCGCAGCTGCGGAATCCGTGGCGGTGTCAGGGCGATCCAGTGTTGGGGAGCCAGGTCGTCGTCGTCGGCGACCAGGCGAATTTGCGTGGCGCTGTCGGGGATCGCCGACAGCGGAGCTCGCAGATTCCGCCAGGCCGGCACCGCGCCGACGTCGGCAAATCCCATTGAGCCACTATGCTTTCCGGCTGATGCTTGCTCATCGGTAGCCCACTGCACCTGGACTTCGCGGGGGTCGAACCGGCCCGCCGCGCTGACCACCAGCAGCGGCGTCTGGCGCCGCTGCTCCTTGGGTGGCAGGCGATACCAGCCCGACCGCAGCATGGCCGGCACCTGGATGCCGGCGCGCCAACTGCCCAGCACCGGAGTGCGGGCCGGATCGAGGTTGAAGGGCAGCCGGGCGCGCGAGCCGTTGATCCCCGGGGCGGCTGTGGTGCCACCTTCGGTACCGGCCTCGGTGCCGGTGATCATGCCGTCGTCGTTGATGAAGCTGCGATCGCCCGGACGTTCCATGACCGGGTCAGCGGACACGTCAGCGGGAATCCCGTTGGGGGTGAAGGCTTCTGACAGCCCTGCTCCGAGAGCTTCGGCCGCCGGAGCGCTCACTGGGGGCAGCATGCCGGCGTCCGGATTCAGCTCCACCAGCACGTCTTCGGCCAGCCCGCAGGTCTTACCGGCCGTGAAACCGACCAGCGCCTGCAGGTTGGACCGGCCCACCGACCACGCCGGGTACTGGGCGGTCATCCCCAGAGTCAGTGACACCACCTCGAACAGCACCAGCAGCCACGTCACTATTGCTAAGGGAGATTGGATAATTCCGGCCAGCCGTGCCCCGTACCGGGTTTTCGGCGGCCCGTTTTCGGTGTCGACGAAGTGAAACCAGGCGGCCAGCACCAGCACCAGCACCGTCAGCCCGAGCAGCATGGTGGCAAAGCCGTAGTGCCACTCTGGGAACGAATTCGACCATGGCACACCGAAATTCGACACATACCACCAGCCGTTGACGCTGGCGAACGAAAGTGCCGTCAAGAACAACACCACCGCGGCGAACACGGTGCGGTTTCGTCGGGAGTGCATCGCTGCGCCGGTCACTGCGACCGCGGCCAGCGCCCCAAGCGAGCCGGCCAGCCCGGCGAATACCCCGAAGTGGTGGGTCCATTTGGTCGGAGTGAACATCATCGCCAGGAACGAGATGATCGTGATGCCGACGATGCGGCGGCTGGGACCGGCGGCCGTGCCTGGAATCCGTCCTTTGCGCAGCGACATCGCCACCGCTAGGGCCAGCGCGACGATCAACGCCAGGACGGCGAAACGCCGGGCCACCGATCCGTCCGGGCTGGCCATGAACAGCCGCTCGTAGCGGATGTGTTCGTCGAACCAGCTCAAGCTCGGCCCCACGGCGCGTTTGAGCATGCTGGCCTGGCTTTCGGCGGCGAAAGTCTGGTCGCGAAAGATCAGGATCGCGGTGACGGTCGCGGCGGCGAGCAGCGGCGCCAGCAGGGGCAGCGCGCCGAACTGCTGGTAGCGCCGGTGCAGGATGGTCCGTAGCGGTCCGATCGCGACCAGCAGCGCGCCGATGGAGGCGATGCCGGTGGGCCCGGAGAACAGCGTCAGCGCACCGATGACGCAGGCGAGCGCCACCGGCAGCAGTCGGCTGGTGGCCACCGCGCGCTCCACCGAACACCAGGTCAGCAGAATGCCGAGGGCAATGATCGGCTCCGGCCGCAGGCCGTTGTTCAGCGGCAGCCAGACAGCCAGGAACATGCCGGCCGCCGTCCACGCCGCAGCGCGGCTGTGTTTGACGGCGTGGCCCAGCCGGGGGAGGACCTCGCGGCTGATCAGCCACCAGCAGGTCAGTGCCATGGCCAGGGTGGGCAGCCGCATCCAGATGCTGGCGGTGCTGACGTGTGCCCACATAGCCAGCAGGTCGTAGTACCAGCCGAAGGGCGCCTCGGGTGTGCCGAACCAGCGGTAGTAGTTGGCCATATAGCCGGCGTGCTCCGACACTCGGGCCATCGTGAGGATGTAGCCGTCATCGGAGGTGTTGGCTCCGACGAAATGCCACCACACCAGCACGGCGATCACCAGCGCGTCGAGCCCGCCGATCGACCACCAACGCGGCGGCAAAATCCGTCGATGACGGGTCCCGTCCGCAGTGTCGAGGATGTGTAGCGCAACCAGGGCGACGGCAGTGGCCAGGAGGCCGAGAATCATCGCGACCATCTTCAGCAGGGTCGGGCTGCTGCTGTAGCGGGTGTCCACGGTCGCCGCGAAGCTCAGGCCCGGCGGCGCTGGCCCGGATAGGTCAGTGAACACGCCGACGATCTGCGGCCGGAAGTCATAGCCACCGCGCTCGCCGCGTAGTGCTTCGCCGGGATGCTCGGCATTGGGTCTCTGCTGCAACCCGACAAACTCCGCGGTGATCTTGTCGGCGTGCGCGGTAAACGTCAAGCGCTGGCAGGACGGACTGAGCACCTGGCTCAGCGGGGCGGTTACCACCGGGACGTTACGTACCACCAGCACCAGGTCGTCGTTGGCGCGCTGGATAAGCAGGCCGCGGTCGACGGCGTTGGGGGCCTGCTTGGGCACGGTCGACAGCAGTACGGTCCTGCCGGGGTTGGGCGGTCCGGCTAGACCGGCGGCGGCCTGGCAGGGGATGGTGATGTTGAGTTCGGTTGCTACATAGCCGATCAGCGGTGCATCGACGCTAGCGAAGGCGCCGTTCTGCGGCCAGTTGAGTTGAGCGGTGGTTTGGTTGACCGGCAGCAGCGGGGTGGCCAGCGCCAAGACGGTCCCCAGCAGACCTGCCACTGCGGCGACAAACCGAGCGATCCGGTAGTTTGCTCCCGCGTCGCTCACGGAGGTAGATCGTAGTTGGCCAATTGCAGCCGGTGCGGTTTCGGTGGCCATCAGCCGCTCGTCATCGGTTTGCGAATCGCCAACACGAATGGCCCGATGGTTTCGACGGCGAAACGGGGCTCGGCGAACAGCGCTGCTCTCAACTCCACGGTGTAGCGCCGGACGTTGGGCTGGTTGGGGTAGACGTCTTCGGCCAGCCGCAGGGTGTAGGTGTTGCTCGCACCGCGGCGCATGAGGAAGACCGTCGGCGGCGGCCACGGCAGCGTGTCCAGCGCGGCAACGAACTCGTCAGCGGTCTTGAGCTTGGCCCAGCTCTCGATCTGGGCGGCGCGTTTGTCGAACTGTGCGAGCGGGTTGGCGTAGTGCGACGTCAATCCCTGAAAACCCCAATAGGGGTAGTACGACAGGAAGCTGTAGTCGGCGGTCAGCACGACGGTCAGATCCGGCGGCGTACCGGTAACGCGCCGGATGGTGGCGTCGATCGCCGAGTAGTACTTCTCCGAGCCGGGCGGCCGGCGGTCACCGCGCTGGCCGTAGCCGTCGGTATCGGTGTAGGCGATGGTGAGGTCGGGGCGCAGCACGTCGGGAATGTCCTGGCTGAACGCGATCGCCCCGGCCAGTCCAATCGCGCCGGCCACTGGGAGCACGGCGCGGCTGCGTTTGGCCAATACTCGCGCGGTTTCGACGAAGCCGAACACGCCGGCGGCGGCCAGCAGCACGGTCAACGTCGGCTGCAGCCGGAACGACAGCAGCGTGGTGCGGGC
>NZ_VTZN01000259.1 GCF_008370645.1 Mycobacterium simiae | reverse complement strand
CGTCCCGCCCATGCCAAACGACGACACCCCCGCACGGCGCGGCCTTCCGGTCCGCGGCCAGCGCGTCAGGACGGTATTAACCTGTAAGCCAAGGCCTTTCAGATCAATCTGGGGACTAGCACGGACATGGTTGACAGTTGGCGGAATTACTTCGTTTTCGATGGATAACACGGTCTTGAGTAGACCGGCTATTCCCGCGGCCGCCCCGGCATGGCCGATGTTGGTTTTCACCGACCCTACAACTACCGGGTGCTGCTGACGGTCGCCGAATATTTGCCCCAGCGCCGTCGCCTCGATCGGATCGCCTATCTTGGTGCCGGTTCCGTGTGCCTCGACATAGTCAATGTGATTGCAATCCACGCCGGCCCGGGCCAGCGCGCGCCGTATCACATCCGCTTGTGCCGAAACCGAGGGCGCAGTCAGTCCGGACCCGCCATGCCCGGCGTTGACGACCGCGGTGCCCACAATGACTGCGCGAATTCGGTTTCCGTCATTCAGTGCAGCGTGCAACGGCTTCAGCAGCACTAGGCCACCACCTTGCCCGGGGACGTAGCCGTCTGCACGTTCGTCGAACGCGTAGGTATGTCCAGAGGCCGACACGGCACCGAATCGCTGTTCCAACATCGCGGTTTCGGATGCCAGGTTGAGATGAATCCCACCGGCTATCGCCTGCACCGAGGTCCCAGTGCGCAAGCTTTCACACGCGAGGTGGACGGCAACGAGGGAAGAAGATTGTTCGGAGTCGACGGTCATGCTGGGCCCGTGCAGCGCGAAGGCGTACGAGACCCTATTGGCGATCATTCCCCTGCTGATTGCGGCAAATGAATGATGGCCGATGTTGTCGGCAGCGTCGCGCAGCGTCAGAAACGCGTAGTCGTCGTTCATCGCTCCCAGGTACACCGCGACCTGCTCGCCGCGGACGGTCCGCGGAATGACGGCCGCGTCTTCGAACAGCTCCCAGGTCAGTTCGAGGGCCAGTCGTTGCCGGGGGTCCATCGCGCCCGCCTCGCGCGGCGAAATCTGAAAAAAGTCGGCGTCGAAATCGGCGATATTGTCGACGAGTTCGGTCGCTTCGCGACCATCGCGCACCAGCTGCCACAGTTCCCGAGGGCTGGCGGCGCCGGGCAACCGGCATGCCAGCCCGACGATGGCGATGTCTGTCGGTTCCAAGGCGCCCTCCGGTGTTCGCTGCCCTGATTTGCATGGTACGAAGCCGCCGGCTCCGGCGCGGCGCTACCTCGATTCTGCGCTCAGCGCGGGGTGCGCGCGCGGCGGATTCTCGCCGGCCAACTCAGGAACCTAGTTCTTCGTCGCGGATGGTGCGGTCAGCTCGGCCAGCATAGCCGCGATCCGGTTCGACAACTCTTTCTTCTGCTCGGCGCTCCAATCGGGCCGGCTGATCAACGTATCGAGTTCGCGGGCAACGTCGTTGAACCGGTCCAGCAGATCTGGTCGCTCATCGGTGTTAGCAGGAGCGGCAGAGCCGAGTTGACTGGCAAGGTACTCGCCCAGGGCCGCCGGCGTCGGGTAGTCGAAGATCAGCGTAGGCGAAAGCGTGAGCCCGGTTGCGGCTTTGAGGCGGTTACGAAGCTCCACCGCGGTCAATGAGTCAAACCCGAGGTCTTGAAACGCTTTATGGGCGTCGATGTCGACGGCGCTGGGATGCCCGAGAACGGTTGCGGCGTGGGTGGACACGATGTCAGCGAGCTCACGGTGACGTTGCTCCGGACTCAGTGTATGCAGGCGTGCGACCAGGCCGGCCGTCGAGGCCGCGGTGTCGGCGGTGTCGATGACACGCCGCGTTGGGCGGGTGACCAAATCGCGCCAAAGCGGCGGCATTTCGGCGTTGGTGGCCAGTGCCGCGAGGTTGAGCCGAGCGGCGACGACGACTGGTCGGTCGCTGAGCAACGCCGCGTCAAGCAGGTGCAGGGCCTGCTCGGTGGTCAGCGGGTCGAGTCCGGCCTGCTGCATTCGTCCCAAATCGCGTTCACCCAGATGCTGCGTCATTGTGCTGGGTTGCTCCCACATCCCCCAGGCGATCGAGATCCCGGCCAAGCCCTGCTCACGGCGATAGGCTGCCAAACCGTCCAGAAATGCGTTGGCCGCCGCGTAATTACCCTGGCCCGGAGCCCCAACGATGCCGGCCATCGAGGAAAACATGACAAACGCCGCCAGATCCACAGCCTGGGTAAGCTCGTGCAGGTTCCAGGCCCCGTCAACTTTAGCCCGTAACACCGCATCCACCCGATCCGGCGTCAACGAGGCGATCACCGCATCGTCGAGTACGCCGGCGGCGTGAAAAACACCCTTGAGCGGGAACTGCTTCGGTAGCCGGGTCAACAATACTTCCACGGCGTCTCGGTCGGCCACATCGCAGGCGGCTACTGACACCTGTGCCCCACCCTGCTGTAATTCGGCAACCAACTCCGCGACGCCTGGACCTTGCTCTCCGCCGCGACTGACCAGCGCCACGTGGCCGACCTGGTAATGGTCCACTAGATGGCGCGCCACCGCCGCCCCGGCCATCCCGGTACCGCCGGTAATCACCACGCTGCCACCGGCCAACATCGACTGCGTCGCCGGGCCTCGCGGGAGCGTCAAGACCACCTTGCCGATGTGGCGAGCCTGGCTGACAAAGCGATAGGCATGTGGCGCACACCGGACGTCAAAGGCCTTGACCGGCAGCCGGTCTAACGCACCGGCCTGCAACAAGCCGACTACCTCGGCAAGCATCTCGGCGATCAGCTCCGGGCCTGCTTCCATCAAGTCGAATGCCCGGTACTGGACCTGCCGATACTGCTTGGCAACGGCGTCAGGATCGCGAAGGTCCGTCTTGCCCATTTCGATGAACCGCCCACCCGGGGCCAGTAGCCGCAACGATGCATCGATGAACTCACCGGCCAGCGAGTTGAGCACCACATCTATCCCATGGCCGCCGGTCGCGTTGCGGAACTTCTCCTCAAAGTCCGCCGTCCGCGAATCACCGATGTGGTCGTCGTCAAAACCCATTTCCCGCAAGCGATCCCATTTACCGCGACTCGCCGTAGCGAAGACTTCCGCGCCCCAATAGCGGGCCAACGCGACCGCCGCCATGCCCACACCGCCCGTTGCGGCATGCACGAGCACCTTGTGACCGCCCTGCACACCAGCTAGCACCGACAACCCGTACCACGCCGTCAAGAACACGACCGGCACACCGGCAGCCTCAACCAACGACCATCCCGCCGGCAGCAGGGTCACCAATCGCTCGTCGACGACCGCTTCGGAGCCCACCACCCCCAACAAACCCAGCACGGCATCGCCGACAGCCAGTCCTTTCACCCCGGCGCCGACCTCGACCACCACGCCGGCGCCCTCAGCTCCCAGTTCGCCACCACCGGGATACATGCCCAGCACCACCAAGACGTCCCGGAAATTGACACCTACCGCACCCACGGCAACCCGCACCTGGCCTGCCGTCAAGTTTTCCCGCGGACAGGACCGCACCATCACGTCCTCCAACGTTCCTGCACCGCCGGCAGTCAAGCGCCACAACCCATCCGGCAATTCCAATCCCGTTCCCGAGTTCCCCGAGCCTACAAAGGTCAACCGGGCCCCATACACAATGCCGGCACGTACCACCAATTCCGGTTCACCACAGCGGATTACCGCATTGACAGCCATGGAATCATCCGAATCCACCAGCACCACCCGACCCGGGTGCTCTGCCTGCGCCGACCGCACCAGCCCCCACACCGCGGCGCCCGCTAAGTCGGAAACACCCGCGCCCGCCAACCCCACCGCGCCGCGCGTCACAACCACCAACGTCCCAGCACCATCGCCGAACAACCACGACTGCAGCATCTGTAGCGCCTCGACCACACGTTGGCCGACACCGGCAGCGTCCGTGACCGGACCTGACTCATACACCATCGTTTCGAGGTTGCCGTCGCCACCGGCGTTGCTTTGGGTTATTGGAGACCATGTTGTCACCAACAACCGGCCACCGACCGCGGCTCCGGCGGCCGCCGCCGCTGCTGACAGTGCGTCGCCGGATACCGGGCGAACTATCAACTGTCGCACCGACAGGACCGGCCGCCCCGCCGAATCGGCCAGTGCCAACGACACTGAGCCGGCATCGGCGGGGGTTATCCGGACTCTGACCCGTACCGCGCCCGCTGCGTGTAATGACACTCCCTGCCAGGAAAACGGCAACACCAGCTGATCCGCAGCGTTGGCAAACCTCCACGCATGCAATGCGGCATCCAACACCGCGGGATGGATGCCGAACCCGCCAACGCGCAGGTCTTCAGGGGCAACGACTTCTGCGTAAACCTCGCGCCCTCGCCGCCACGCCGCTCGCAGACCGCGAAACGCACGGCCATAGCCGTAACCGCGTTCGGCGAACCGCTCGTAGACGTCAGTCACATCCAGCGCCGATGCGCCGACCGGCGGCCACACTGACAGGTCCGCCCCATGTCCAACCCCGCCGGCCCGGAGCACGCCCTCCGCATGCAACACCCACGAATCTCCGCCTGCAGCAGCCGAATACATCGATAGCGTGCGGCGCCCTGTGTCGTCGGCGGCACCGACGACGACCTGCACCCGCACCTCGCCGGCACCCGGTAGCGCCAACGGCGCCAGCAGCGTCAACTCTTGTAGCAGCGAGCAACCGACCTCATCGCCGGCTCGCAGTGCCAACTCCACAAAACCAGCGCCCGGAAACAATGCCGCCCCGCCCACTTCATGGTCACCCAACCAGCCGTGCACGGCCGAGGACAACACACCGGCCAACACCACCCCCCCTACATCAGGGCGCTGCAGGATCGCTCCCAGCAACGGATGACCGACTCCGGTGAGACCGACGCCGCTGAGCTTGGTCCGGTCAAAGCCCAGGTCTTTC
>NZ_VTZN01000258.1 GCF_008370645.1 Mycobacterium simiae | reverse complement strand
CGTCGAATTGCTTGACACCGCACCGGTATTCGCACAACAGATCGAGGCGTGCGCCGAGGCGCTCGCCGAATTCGTCGACTGGTCGCTGACCGACGTGCTGCGCGGGGCTCCCGGTGCTCCGGGCCTCGACCGGGTGGACATCGTGCAGCCGGTGTTGTTCGCGGTGATGGTGTCGCTGGCCGAGTTGTGGAAGTCCACCGGCGTGCGTCCCGATGCCGTCATCGGGCATTCGCAGGGCGAAATCGCCGCGGCCTACGTCGCCGGAGCGCTGTCTCTCCGCCATGCCGCCAAGATCGTCGCGCTGCGCAGCAAGCTGCTCACCGGCCTGGCCGGCCCCGGCGGCATGGTTTCCCTCGCCTGTGGCGCCGAACAGGCGCAGGAACTTCTGGCGCCCTTCGGTACTCGGATCAGCATCGCCGCTGTCAACGGCCGGGCGGCGGTGGTGGTATCCGGGGAGGTGGCGGCGCTGGACGAGCTGATCCTGGCCTGCGCGGGCCGCGAGCTGCGCACCCGCCGGATCGAGGTGGACTATGCCTCGCATTCGGCAGAGGTCGAAGCCATTCGGGCCCAGCTCGCCGGCGCCCTCGGCGATATCGAGCCGCGTTCCTCGCGCACCGTCTTCTTTTCCGCAGTGACCGGAAAGCGTTTGGACACAGCAGGTTTAGACGCCGATTACTGGTACCGCAACATCCGCCAGACCGTGCAATTCGACCAAGCAGTGCGCAATGCGTGCACGAACGGGTATCGCATCTTCATCGAATCCAGCCCGCATCCCGCGTTGATTGCCGGTATTGAGGACACCGCCAACCACTGCATGGCTGACTCCGAACCCGTCGTCGTCCCCACCCTCGGCCGCGAGGACGGCGGACTTGACAGATTCTTGCTGTCGGCCGCCTCCGCATTCGTCGCGGGTGTGAGCGTGGATTGGCGGGCCGTACTAGAGGGGGCGCAGTTCGTCGAGCTGCCGACGTATGCCTTTGATAAGCGCCGGTTTTGGCTCTCGGGCGAGGGCATGGGTGCCGATGCGTCCGGTTTGGGATTGGCCACCAGCGAGCACGCGTTGCTGGGCGCCGTGGTGGAGCTGCCGGCATCGGGTGGCGTGGTGTTGACGGGCCGGTTGTCTGTCAGCTCCCAGGCGTGGTTGGCCGATCACGCCGTGTCCGGCGCAGTGGTGTTCCCCGGCACCGGATTTGTCGAGTTGGCGATTCGCGCCGGCGACGAAGTCGGCTGCTCGGTGCTCGATGAGCTGACGCTGCAGACGCCGTTACTGCTTCCGGCATCCGGCTCGGTGGCGGTGCAGGTGGTCGTGGGCGCGGCGGCAGAATCTGGACGGCGCAGTGTTGCAATCTATTCCCGCGCCAACGTAGATGCCGGTGCGGTGTGGAGGTGCCACGCGGAAGGAACATTGAACGCCGGGAGTGTTGAGCCGGTAGCTGACCTGTCGGTGTGGCCGCCCGCGGGTGCTGCCGCCGCGGATGTGTCCGACGGCTACCAGCGGCTGGCGGAGCGCGGGTACGGGTATGGTGCGGCGTTTCGCGGGTTGACCGCGCTGTGGGCCCGCGGTGACGAAATGTTCGCTGAGATCAGGTTGCCTGAAGCGGCTGGCGGTGTCGCCGGATTCGGGGTGCACCCGGCGCTGTTGGATGCGGCGTTGCATGCCGCGGTCATATCCAACCCAGACCCCGAATTGATGCTGCCCTTCTCGTGGCAAGGTGTGTCGCTGCATGCCGCTGGAGCATCGGCAGTGCGGGTCCGGATCGCGCCCGCCGGCCCGTCCGCGATCTCGATCGAGCTTGCCGACGACGTGGGCTTACCGGTGCTATCGGTCGCCGCGATGGTGGCCCGGCCGGTGACCGAGCAACAGTTGCGTGCCGTGGTATCGGGCTCGGGCCCAGACCGACTGTTCGAGCTCGTCTGGTCACCGGTGACCGCCGCGAGCGCCGATGCGCCCTCGGGCTACGACGTCTTCGAATGTGTTGCCGCTGTTGGCGATCCGGTGGTCGCGACTCACGAAAGCGCCGGCCGGGCGCTGACCACCATCCAGTCGTGGCTGACTGACCATGACTCCGGAGTGCTGGTGGTCGTCACCCAGGGTGCCGTGGCGCTGCCGGGTGAGGACGTCACCGACCTGGCGGGGGCCGCGGTGTGGGGGTTGGTGCGGTCAGCGCAAACCGAAAACCCGGGCCGGCTGGTGTTGCTGGATTCCGATGTGCCGCTTGATGATTCGGCGTTAGCATCAGCATTGGCGGTCGGCGAACCGCAGGTGCTGCTGCGCAACGGACAGCCCTACACCCCGCGGGTGCACTCCAGCCGCGACGTTGACGGCATTCTGGTGCCGCCGGCCGACGGGCCGTGGCGGCTGGGCCTGAGCAGCGCGGGCACTTTCGAAAACCTGCGGCTGGAGCCGGTTCCCAATGCCGACGCGCCGTTAGGACCCGGCCAGGTTCGGGTTGCCATGCGTGCTATCGCCGCGAACTTCCGCGACATCATGATCACCCTGGGCATGTTCACTCATGACGCGCTCATCGGCGGTGAGGGTGCCGGTGTCGTTGTGGAGGTCGGCCCGGGAGTGACCGAATTCGCGGTGGGGGATTCGGTGTACGGATTTTTCCCCGACGGCAGCGGCACGCTGGTCGCCGGAGACGTCCGGTTGTTACTTTCGATGCCGGCCGACTGGTCCTACGCCGAAGCCGCGGCCATCTCCGCGGTTTTCACTACCGCGTATTACGCGTTTGTGCACCTGGCCGATGTCCAACCGGGCCAGCGGGTGCTGGTGCACGCTGCTACGGGCGGGGTGGGTATGGCGGCCGTGGAATTGGCGCGGCATCTGGGTTTGGAGGTGTTCGCCACTGCCAGCAAGGGTAAGTGGGACACCCTGCGGGCCTTGGGCTTTGATGAAGACCATATCTCCGATTCGCGCAGCCTGGAATTCGAGGACAAGTTCCGCGCGGTCACCGGCGGCCGCGGCGTGGACGTCGTTTTGGACTCGCTGGCCGGTGAATTCGTCGACGCGTCGCTGCGCCTGCTGGGGCCCGGCGGGGTGTTCCTCGAAATGGGCAAGACCGACATCCGCGATCCCGGCGTGATCGCCCAGGAATATCCGGGCGTGCGCTACCGTGCCTTCGACCTGTTCGAACCCGGCCGCCCCCGCATGCACCAGTACCTGCTGGAACTGGCCGCATTGTTCGACGCCGGGGTGCTGCGGCCCCTGCCGGTAACGACGTTTGACATCCGGCGGGCACCGGCGGCCCTGCGCTACCTGAGCCAGGCCCGCCATATCGGCAAGGTCGTCATGAGCATGCCCGACGCATGGGCGACCGGCACGGTGCTGATCACCGGTGGAACCGGCATGGCCGGTTCGGTATTGGCGCGTCACGCCGTGACCCGGCACGGTGTCGGTCATCTGGTGTTGCTCAGCCGGCGCGGTGCCGACGCTGCGGGGGCCGCAGAGTTGGCGACCGAGTTGGCTGCCGCCGGCGCGCAGGTGCAGGTGGTGGCGTGTGACGCGGCCGACCGGGCGGCACTGGCAGACGTGATTGCCGGGATCCCGGCGCAGCACCCGTTGTCCGCCGTCATTCATGCGGCCGGTGTGCTTGACGACGCGGTGCTTTCGGCGTTGACGCCGGAGCGCGTTGACTCGGTGCTGCAGGCCAAGGTGGATGCAGCCTGGAATCTGCACGAGCTGACCCGGGACCTGGACGTCTCGGTTTTCGTGATGTTTTCGTCGATGGCCGGTTTGGTGGGATCGGCGGGTCAGGCTAACTATGCGGCGGCCAACACGTTCCTAGACGGATTGGCCGCGCACCGGCGCGCCCATGGGTTGCCGGCGATATCGCTGGGCTGGGGCCTGTGGGACCAGACCAGCGACATGACCGGCGGACTCGACGCCACCGACCGCGCCCGGCTGGGCCGCGAAGGGGTCCGGGCGTTGTCCTCGGATGAGGCAATGGAATTGTTCGACACCGCGCTCATCGTCGACCAACCATTCCTGGCGCCCGCCCGCATCGACCTGAGCGCGCTGCGGGCCCACGCGGTGGCGGTGCCGCCGATGTTCCGGGATCTGATCAACGCGCCGACCAGGCGCCAGGTCGACGACGCGCTGGCCGCTGCTAAGTCGAAATCGGCGCTGGCACATCGTCTGCACGGTCTGCCCGAACCCGAACAGCACGCCGTGGTGCTGGGCTTGGTGCGGTCCCACATCGCCACCGTACTGGGCAACATCGCCCCCGAGGCCGTCGACGCCGACAAGGCGTTTCAGGAGTTGGGCTTCGACTCGCTGACCGCGGTCGAAATGCGCAACCGACTCAAAACCGCAACCGGCCTTACCCTTTCACCCACGCTCATCTTCGACTATCCGACTCCCAACGGCCTGGCCGGCTACATTCGCGGTGAACTCGCCGGTGTTCCGCAGGAGATCAAGCACGTATCGGCGGTGCGCGCCACGGGCGACGACCCGATTGCCATCGTGGGCATGGCATGTCGTTATCCCGGTGGGATCGAGTCGCCAGATGACCTGTGGGACATGCTAGTTCAGGGCCGTGATGTGCTTTCGGCATTCCCGGCCGATCGGGGCTGGGACTTGGACGGGCTGTTCAACCCGGATCCCGACGTTCCGGGCGCGTGCTACACCCGCACCGGCGGCTTCGTGGACCGGGTCGGCGACTTCGATCCCGCGTTCTTCGGCGTTGGGCCCAGCGAGGCGCTTGCCATGGACCCCCAGCAGCGCATGTTCCTGGACTTGTCGTGGGAAGCGTTGGAGCGAGCCGGAATCGAACCCGGCAGCCTGCGCGGCAGCGCCACCGGCGTGTTCGCGGGAGTGATGACGCAGGGCTACGGCATGTTTGCCGCTGAGCCGGTGGAAGGCTTCCGGTTGACCGGCCAGCTGTCGAGTGTGGCCTCG
>NZ_VTZN01000257.1 GCF_008370645.1 Mycobacterium simiae | reverse complement strand
GTTTGAGAGATTGCCGGCTGGGACGTCCGGAGGTGAGCGTAGTAGGCGGCTCTCGTACTCCTCGGCCGCGCCCACACCAACCTTCAGGCCGATCGCCTGGCAAGCGGCATACACCGACCGATACTCACCGAGAGGATCGAGCACCATCTTGGCCGCGCGCTCACGCTAACGTCGCGGATCAGCAGGTCACTCATAAACTCTGCCGCGTGCCCGGCAGGTGTGTGTATACTAGTGTGTATGGCTCGGTTGAATGTATATGTGCCAGACGATTTGGCGGAGCGCGCCAGAGCGCGGGGCTTAAACGTGTCCGCGCTGACCCAGGCGGCCATCAGTGCCGAGTTAGAGAACTCCGCAACCGACGAGTGGCTTGCAGGGCTGGTGGACAAAACCACCGACGCTCGCCACGAGGATGTATTGGACGCGATTGATTCCGCCCGCAACGAGTTGGGACAGTGAGCGCGCCCTCGGCTGCGCCGCCCCAGCAGGTGGTGCTGGACGCGAGTGCCATGGTGGACCTACTGGCCCGCACCAGCGATCGGTTCTCGGCGGTGCGTGCACGACTGGCCCGGACAAAGTTGCACGTGCCCACGCACTTTGATGCCGAGGTGTTGTCGGCGCTGGGCCGCATGCAGCGCGCCGGAGTTCTTACTATTGCTCAGGTCGCCGCGGCGCTTGATGAGCTTGCGCAAGCGCCACTAACTCGCCACGCACTCCCGCCGCTGCTTGCCGGAGCGTGGGCACGCCGCGATACCCCCCGCCTGACCGACGCACTCTACGTCGAACTAGCCGATACATCTGGTCTGGTGTTGCTGACGACTGATCAGCGGTTGGCACGCGCTTGGCCTTCGGCTGATGTCATTGCCTGAGACGACGGGGCATGAAGGGGCCCGTCGCTGAGACGAGCTCCTGAAATCGCGGCGCGCCGACTATCGGCCACGCTCGTCACGATTTGGCCGCGAAAGTCACAAACGCAGGCCGGATTTCGCGATCTCCCAGTACCTACTTACCGCAGCACGTAATTCGTCCTCGTCAACTTCGTTGGGCTTGAGTTCCAAAGATCAACAGCCGCAACGCCTCCAACGCTTCTGCCGGCCACAGCGTAGCGCGGCGCCAAGATCATCGAAACCGGCACTGACTCCTTCCGCCTTGCACAGACCCGCGCCAAGACCAGCGATCAGACCGAGCCAGCCAGTGATTGAGGATCCGGACGGACCAGCAAGGACCCGCACCGCGGTCAGCGATGGCGAGCTGGCCAACCTCGTAGAAGTGCTCACCATCCTTGACGAGTTTCTTGCGTAGCGATTCCATCGCTGCTCTGCTTGCGGCGCACCTATAGATCAACGGTTATGACCATCCTGGCTATGACGCCGCGCTGTTCATCGACCGGATCAGCTTCACCGCGCATGCGCTGCGGTCCTCGACTGTTACGTTTGATCAGACAACGCCTGTTTGGCCAGTTCGGCCAAGGCGATAACGCCCTGCATCATTTGCCCAGCCAGAACCGAGGGGTCCCTATCGATCTGCTCACTAATGTTGGCCGTCAACGCGAGTGTGGCCAACCCGTGAGACAGTGACCACCCCGCCATGGCGAGTGCACGGACAGCTTCGTCGGTGACCGGTTCCGAGCGGTGCGATGTCAGACCGGATCGGGCCGTGCCATACAAAATATCGAATGTCGCGTTCTTGGAAACCAACAGCTGCGGGTCGTCGCCGCGGTACAGATAGGGGCGGAACATCACCTCGAAGTAGCCCCGGTGGGTAAGGGCGAATTTCACATAGGCATGGCCGCCCAATAGGAATCCGGCCGGGCCCGTCGCGGCCGCACGGAGCATTTCTGCCTGCAGCCCGAACCCCTCGGTCGCTACCGCAGTGAAGATGCCGGTTTGTCACCGAACTGATGAGCCAGTGCTGAGTGGGACACGCCAGCATGACGGGCGATTCGGCGCATGCTTACCGCGGCAACTCCGACGCTCTGCACCTCCTTGATGCCGATGGAACCGCGTAAATGGGTTTGCTCTGCCGGCGTTGACCTTGCCGGTGTATCCGATCTGGTCTTACCCGCAAACCCTGACGTCGGGCACTGATGTGGCGTTGTGGGCGGCGGACCACCATGATCAGCTGGTCGTGACTCAGCTGTTCAACACTGTGGGCGTCACCCTATGGTTTGTCTGCGGCGCCGCGCTCTGGACTTAGCTGCGCGATCGGATGCCCACGCGATCAACGCTGCCGGTGTGCTTTGCCGCCAGCTTCTTCGGCTGCGTGATCCTCTTGCTCAGCGGCTTCACCGCCTTCAACCTCTTGCTTTACAGGGAACACACCGCAGAGCTGTCAATACTGCTCTACCGTCGTGTGGTGGAGGAGGACATGCACGATGGCGAAGGCGGGCGAGCGCTCAGCGCCGCGTCACCTACCTGGTGAGTACAACGCCGCCGGGGAACGTTCGCGTCTCCACCGGTGCAGGTTCGCCCAGCTATCCAGTGCGGTGAAGAATGGCGTGCCGCTGCCCACCAGGACTGGGTAGGTGGCCCAGCCCGTACTCGTCGATCAATCCGGCCCGCATAGCAGCCCCGGCGAGCGTTGCGCCGCCGATGCTCATCGGGTCGCCCCAGGCGGGTGTTCCAGTCGACCCACTGGGATTGACCACCACCCCCGTTGGCGCCCACGGAGGCGACACCCAGCCATACACTTGCCGCGTGAACATCAGCAAGGTCATTGCCGGCGTAGCAACAGCCCCTGTCCGGGCCGGCGTCGCGGTGGCCGACGCCGGGCTTGCCGTTGCGGCCAGTGCCCTCGGGGCGGTGAAGGAATCCTTGGGCGAGGAAGGCCCGAAGACAGTAGACCCAATTACCGGCCTATTTCCGTTGCGCGGCGCAATCATTGGCGCCAATCGAGTTGCCGAATTGACCGAAAACGACCGGGCGATGGGGCGCGCCCTGGTCCGCGGGGGGCCGGCGGACAAGCTGATGCGTCCTGGTGGGGTTGTCGA
This sequence comes from Mycobacterium simiae, assembly GCF_008370645.1. GTDB lineage: Bacteria > Actinomycetota > Actinomycetes > Mycobacteriales > Mycobacteriaceae > Mycobacterium > Mycobacterium simiae_A. The sequence goes on along the minus strand of NZ_VTZN01000257.1, from coordinate 1,941 downwards.
CCTGTTGACCGCGCCCGGCGGTTTACTCGATCGGGTATCCGTTGAAGGCAGCGCGCTAGAGCGGATTCTTGAGCCCGGTGGGCTCGCAGATCGATTGCTCGCTGAGGATGGGCCGTTGGAGCGCATGTTCGCCGAGGACGGCATTATCGAGCGGATGTTCGCCGAGGACGGCATCATCGACAAGCTGCTGGCCAAGAATGGGCCGCTCGAACAATTCACCGAAGCCGCGGAAATCCTGAGTCGGCTGCAGCCCGCCGTGGAGAGGCTGACGCCCACCGCCGACACCCTGGAGTCTGCTGTCGATCGCCTCAACAGGATGATCAGCTCGCTGAGTGGCATCACAGAACGCATTCCGCGCCGAAGGTCCTCGCGGCCGACTGCGCGTTCGAAGCGGGACCAGGATGCCGTCGATCAGTGACGGGCGGCCCGCCTTTGACGGACTCCGCCGTTAGCGTTGCGAGGGGGACGTCGACTTGGTGTCCACCGTCATCATCGAGGGATTGCGGCTCTGGCATACCGCTGCTGACCCGTCGCACGAGAACCACGTAGCGGACAACGTTGCTGGCTAGGTGCTGACCTTGTGGTATTGGTGCAGGCAGTGACGACCTACTGGGCGTGCTGGCGCAGGCATCCGCGACGGGCGACCTCGACGCCTTCACCGCCCAGCTGATCCTGGTCTCGCTGTTCAGCGCCGGTGGGAGTCGACGGCATCGCTGCTGGGCACCGCGGTGGACATGCTGGCCACACACGCGCCGCTGCAGCAGAAACTGCCGAGATACGGTGTAGCGCAGCCTGTTCAGTGACCGCCCACAACTGAGCGGCGGCCAGGAACCGGTAGGTCCATTCCTGGGCGAGCTGACGAGTCTCGCAGAACACAATGGCTACATTTGGCCGCGGATCTGCAACTCAGCCAGCCCGTCAGCAACCACGGCGGGGCGTACGCGGTCGAGTTTGAACAACTGCGAGTAGCGGTCCTCCACGACCACCGCCGCGCGCGGCAGCGCGGCCAAATCGGCGATTTGATAAGCGAAGCTTGCCGCTGGTCAGGCTGGCGACCAGGTCGGCGAGGGATTTACGTTCCAGGCTGGCGACCAGCAGTCGGTCGACAACAAGACCGTAGTCGCCGCAGGGCAGTGCCCGACGCGCAGTCCGCACCTGCTGAGTATCGAACCGGTAGAGGTACTGCTCGTGGGCATCGACGAGAATCTGCAAGCGTCCAAGGATGTGCCGGCTGTCTCTCATCGTGTGGTGCGGTGAGTCCGACCAAGGAAACGAACTCGTCGGGATGGAAAGGTTCACCGCCGAACTCGCGAGTGCCTTGGGTTCGAATGAGCGGCCGCTGTTCATCGCAGCGGACCGCGTCACCGGATGGGTGTGGATACCGCTGGCCGCCGATGCAGCACAAAGTGCGACGGGCGGCCTTCGCCAATTCGCCGAGGCGCGCACGGTGGCTCCATGGATGGCGGCCGGTGATCCGCTGCCCGGTGTCGACGGCTTCCGGCGCTCGCATCGGCAGGCGCAGGGCGCACGCTCTGTGGTGCTGGCGTCGGGATCGCCGCCGCCCGCGGTGACGATGTACAACGATCCCGGTCTCGTCGTGGCCACCCAGTTCTGCACCGACCTTGAGCACACGCGGGCCTGGATTTGCGACGTCCTGGGTTCGCTGGCCACCGCGACAGACAGCGACGAACGGATGCGGGAAACCCTGCGCAGCTTCCTGCGGGCCGGATCCAGCCTGAAGGCCACTGCCGACGAACTGCACCTGCACGTCAACTCGGTGAAGCATCGCGTGCAGCGCGCACTCGAACGTCGCGGCAAACCGATCACTGACGACCGACTCGATGTGGAAGTCGCTCTGCTCCTTTGTCATTGGTTCGGCACCGCGGTGCTTAGCTATAGCTAGGCTCACCTCTGGACGTCCCAGCCGGCGATGTTCCAAAC
>NZ_VTZN01000256.1 GCF_008370645.1 Mycobacterium simiae | reverse complement strand
CTTAGTCAGGCCGCCGCTGACGAAGATGATCTCGCCCAGCGGGTCGTCGTCGGCCGGGTCGGGAACGGCAATGCCGGCGCGCGTGAACAGTTCGGTTCGTGGCACGCCGGCAACATCCCAGCCCTTGGCGCGCAGATAGTCGACGACATGATTGCGTTGGCCGGAGTACACCAGCGACGCCATGTCGATGTCGAGGCCGTGGTCCCGGAAGATCCCGGCTCTGTCTCGTATCCGGTCGGCATCGAAATCAATGATGCCCGGGACGAATTCAGTAGCGACAGTGCTTCCCGGCACGCTGAGCGCGGTGATGTTGTCGAACAATAGGTCTTGGGCCTGCGGGGGTAGGTAGATCAGCAGGCCTTCGGCCAACCACGCTGTCGGTGCCGTCGGATCCAGCCCGGCCGCCGTCAGCGCCGCCGGCCAGTCGCCGCGCAGATCGATGGGGATGGCGCGCCGGGACGCGGTCGGCTCAGCGCCGAGCTGAGCCAACGTAGTCGTCTTGAATTCGATGACCTCGGGCTGGTCCAGTTCATAGACCACGGTTTCGGCGGGCCACGGCAGCCGGTAGGCGCGGGCGTCCAGACCGGACGCCAGGATCACCGCTTGCCGGACCCCGCCCGTAGTGGCGTTGCTAAAGTAATCGTCGAAGTACTTGGTCCGCACCGCCATTCCGTCGACGAGAGCCTGCGCCCGCGCCGACGACATGTCTGGAATGCCCGCAAAATCAAGCTCCCCGTCCATCATCTTGATGAAGAAGTCGACCCCGACCGCGCGCACCAGCGGTTCGGCGAACGGATCGCTGATCAGCCGGCGGGAGTCCTTGGTAGCCATCGCGCGGGCCGCGGCGACCATGGTGGCGGTGACTCCAACGCTGGAGGCCAGATCCCAGCTGTCGTCGTCGCTTCGTTCCGACTCGCTACGTGTCATCGGGCCTCTCCTATCTGGGCGTCGGGGTGCGGGTGGCGCAATAGTAGGTCAGCCGCCCGAAGCCACGATGGCGCTGCGTGTCGATCTCGGCGCAGTCGAACCCCGCAGCCCCGAGCAGTCACGGAATCAGCCTGTTCAGGCGGGGCCCGGCACCTGGACCCGTGCGGCGCAAGCCGACGAGACGTGGGATTACGGACGCTCCCGGCGCGCCGCCAGCGCATGCTGGCATGGCGTGACCGAAACTGATTCCGGGAGCGGCTTGCTGGCAACTGGAACGGTGACCCTGTTACCGACCGCCGGCGGGCCGTGTGTTTTGGCTGTAGCTTTTGGGCTCCAGCTTGCCGAGAAGCGGCTCGCCTCCGGCATTGACGCTGCCATCGAAGCGGTGCGCGGGGATGTGGTAGCCGAAATAGCCGGGACCGACTAGAGCGAGTCCCGCTGCGCTGTGCCAGCGCGTGTCGGCCGGTGCGGCGACGACGCGCACGCGAAGCCCGTAGCGGAGCGCCTCGGTGGTGATCGGCTCGCCCGAGTCGCGCTCAAGCACCATGATGAGGTCTGGCGTCGTCGCAAGCGGGAGACCGTCTAGGTCGGCGATGAGGTGCTCATTCTGGAACTGCAGGGTGAGGATGCCTGTGGCTCCCTCGATGCGGGCAGCGCCGCGGGCAAAGCCCCTGGTCGTGGCGCGCTGCACATCTACCACCTTCCCCTCGAAAAGCTCGCGCCCGCTGAGCATTTCGACAACGCGCCCAACCGGGTCGTTCTTTTCGTCGCGCGCGGTCCGGATACCGGCGCCGATCTCGACGCACCGCCGAAGGGATCCCGGCACCAGGGTATTTCGGGTCTGCGCCCCGGACATCGGGAATCCGGCGAACGGGACCAAGGACCCCATCTCGACGCACGCGACCCGGGCGATGCGCTCGGTCCAGACGTTGTCGATCGTCTGTAGCACGGCGACGTTGCCCTTCTCGTCGCCTAGCACGACCGGCGAAGCTGCGATGCCGTAGAGGGTCGGCAGGACCATCTGTAGTTCGGGGAACGCACGGCCCATGCCGTCGCCGTCCACGAGCGGCAGCCCGAGCATCGCGGCTGCGGCCACGGGAATGGTGGAGTTCACTCCGCCGGCCTCGAAGCAGGCAATGTGCGTGGCAGGCCTGCCGAGGTAGGCGCTCACTGCGGTGATGGGGCTGATCACCGCGGTGAGGCTCGGCGGCTTCTCGATCAGTACTGTGGGCGCGCCCATCAACGCGACAGTGATCACCATTGCGTCGTCGGGTAATTCGTCGACGGTGACGGCGTCCACCGGGCCATTTCTGGTAATCGCCTGCCGAGCAAGGAGACCGCCGATATACGGGTCGCCGCCACCTCCGGTACCCAGCACCGCTGCGCCACGCGCAAGGTCGGCGATCGTCGCATCCTCAATCTGCCAGCTCATCAGGTGCCAATCTGAAGGTCGCCGACTGCCTTGGCGCTCACGCGCGTTGCGCTGCCGGGGAGGTACGGAATCGGGACCTCATCGAAGTCGACGATCTGCACTGTGTGTGGGCTCGCCCCAGCGGCGACGGCTTTGTCGATCGCTTGCCGCTTGAGCGCCGCGATCGTCGCAGCACGCCCACCGGCTTCGAAATCGGTCACGGTGTCGATCTCACCGCTGATCTGGGCGATGGTGGCGCCGATTGCGTTGGCGACCGCGTAGTTCTGCGGCCGGTGGACACTGCCGAAGACCGGTAATTCGCCGGGCAGCAGGATCGACCCACCACCGACGGCGACGACGGGGATCGGCTCTGGCGAGGTACGCATCCGGTCGACGGCCTCGGTGATGCGCTCGGCGATGCGGTCGAGCACGCGCGCTACGAGGGCGCAATCGAGATGAGCGACCAGCGACGGGTCTCCCACATCTGCCCGGCCCGCGGCGACGGCGATGTCCGTGGCGGTCAGGGTGGATCCGCCGAAGACGAGCGCTTCGCTCGGCAGCCGGTAGCCAACTGATTCCGGGCCGACCTCTCCGCTTTTGGTGTCGACGATGCTGCCGCCGCCGATGCCGATCGACAGCACATCGGGCATGCGGAAATTTGTACGGACACCGGCGACGCGCACGTCGTTGGCTGTCTTGCGCGGGAAGCCGCAGATCAGCAGGCCGATGTCGGTCGTCGTTCCGCCGACGTCGACGACCGCGCATGTCGACAGCCCGCTGACTGCGGCGGCGCCGCGCATGGAGTTCGTCGGCCCGGAGGCGAATGTCGCAACCGGGTAGCGGCGCACGAAGTCCTCGTTCATGAGCGTGCCATCGTTTTGGCTGAGAAAGATCGGCGCGTGGATCCCATGCGAGCGTATGGCGAAGCTGAGGCCGTCGACGATTTCGCTGGCTAACTCGCTCAGTGCGGCGTTAACGATCGTTGCGTTCTCGCGCTCTAGTAAGCCAATCCTGCCGATCTGGTGGCTTAATGAGATCGCGATGTCAGGACCCAGCTCCTGAGCTACCACGCGGCTCGCCTCGAGTTCGACATCATGATTGATGGGGCTGAACACGCTCGTAATCGCGACTGAGCGGACGCCGTGCTCGCGCATGTCCCGCGCGTGGGCGCGGAGTTCGTCAGCGTCGAGTGCAGAGATGGGACGCCCGTCGAACTCGCAGCCCCCGTGCGCCAGGTAGTGCCTGGCCCGCACCGCTCTCATGAGCATGGGTGGCCAGTCGACGAATGGCGGCAGTGAATCGGTTGCGGGGAGTCCCAGGCGCAGCGCCGCGGTCGGAGCAAGTCGCTTGGCCTGCACCAACGCATTGATGAAATGCGTCGTGCCGATCATGACGGCCTGGATGTCGGAGCCGGTGAACTCGCGCCGGACCCGCAGGTCCTCGATCGCGTGCATGATGCCGCTGGTGATGTCGGGTGTGGTCGAATGCTTAACACCGGCGAGCGTGGTGGCGTCGTCCATGAGAACGGCATCAGTGTTGGTCCCACCGACATCGATTCCGATGCGCATGCTTGGCGTCTCGCTTATGTCGTCGTTTGTCTCAGCGCGAGTGTGAATCTAACCCGAAGTTTCCCCTGTAGTCGCGAAGGGGTCGCGTCGCACCATTCATAGTTGGCGTGGCTATAGCGGACTGGCCCGCAAGTACCTGCCGGCCCGCGAGCGGCTCGAGCTCAGCCGATCAAAGTCGGCCCCATTGGGGTGGCGCGAAACCTGCTGTCTCGTTCTAGGCTTATCCAATGACCGACCACGATCAGACCTGTGCTCGCCGCGAGATCGCGGATGCCTTGCTTGCCGCACTTGAACGTCGGCATGAAGTGGCCGACGCCATCGTGGATGCCGAGAACAAGGCGGCCGCGGTCGAGGCGATCGTCACCCTGCTTGGTACGTCCCATCTCGCGGCCGAAGCGGTGATGAGTATGTCGTTCGAGCAGCTGACCCAGGACGCGCGCACGCGAATCATGGCCGAACTCGACGACCTGAACAAACAGCTGAGCTTCACTGCCACTGAACGTCCGGCCAGCTTCGGCGAGACGCTGGAGCTCAGGCCCTTCTCCGCCGACGAGGACCGTGACATCTTCAGCGCGCGAACCGAGGAAATGGGCGCTGCCGGAGACGGATCCGGGGGACCCGCCGGCAACCTCGACGAAGAAATCGTTGCTGCGCTCAAGAGGGTCGACGATGAAGAGGCCGCCTGGTTTGTTGCCGTCGATTGCGGGGAGAAGGTCGGCATGGTGTTCGGTGAGCTCGTCCACGGCGAGGTAGACGTGCGCATCTGGATACACCCTGCGCACCGCAAGAAGGGTTACGGTACGGCCGCGCTACGCAAGTGCCGGTCGGAGATGGCGTGGGCGTTTCCGGCCGTGCCGATGGTCGCTCGGGCACCTGCGGCCCATCCGGCGTAACCCGGCCCCTAGCGCGATGCGGTAACGGCGATGATGTTGCGCAACGGCGACATCTCATCGTCGGGGAAGACGCGACCGTAGTCGGTGAACAACTCCCGACGTGGCCGCGTGGACACCTGCCAGCCCAGCGCGCCCAG
>NZ_VTZN01000255.1 GCF_008370645.1 Mycobacterium simiae | reverse complement strand
GCGCGCCGGATCCCGTGCACAAATCGACGATGACCGGCTGCGCTGGAAGCGGCTGCGCGCTGGCCCACGCCAACACGGCTTCGGTCTCCGGACGCGGTATGAAAACGCCCGGGCCGACCCGCAGCTCTACCGGTCCGAACGACACCGTTCCGGTGAGATGCTGCAGCGGCACCCGCCGCAACCGGGCGGTGATCAGGTCGCAGTACCGCTGGAAGAACTCGTCGCCCGGCACGTCGTCGAGCAGAGCAAGCAAACCGCGCTCGGTGCCGGTGACGTGCGCAGCCAACTGTTCAGCATCCCAACGCGCAGAGCCGATTCCGGCTTCGGCGAGCAGCGCCGCAGCCGAGTCGATCGCGTACCGCAACGAGGTCATGACTGTTGCAGCCGGGCCTGCGTGTCAGCGGCAGCCAATGCGTCGAACAGCGCGTCGAGGTCGCCGTCCAGAACCTGGTCGAGATTGTATGCCTTGTAACCGATTCGATGATCGGTGATGCGGTTCTCCGGGAAGTTGTAGGTGCGGATACGTTCGCTACGGTCGACCGTGCGGATCTGGCTGGCGCGATCCGCCGAGGCGTCGGCCAGCGCCTGTTCTTCAGCCATCGCCTGCAGGCGAGCTGCCAGCACCTGCAATGCGCGCGTCTTGTTCTGCAGCTGTGATCGTTCGTTTTGGCAGGTGACCACGATCCCGGTGGGCAGATGGGTGATACGCACCGCGGAGTCGGTGGTGTTGACACCTTGGCCACCTTTGCCCGAAGACCGGTAGACGTCGATGCGCAGATCCGACTCGTCGATCTGGACCGCGCCCACTTCCTCGGGTTCCGGATAGACCAGCACACCCGCCGCTGAAGTATGCACGCGGCCTTGGGATTCCGTCACTGGAACCCGTTGTACCCGGTGTACCCCGCCCTCAAACTTCATTCGCGACCACACGCCATCGGCGGAGTCGCCCTTGCTCCCAATTGCCAGCGTCGCGTCCTTGTAGCCGCCCAGATCCGAGGTGGTCTCGTCCAGCACTGTCACGCTCCAGCCGTGCCGCTCGGCGTAGCGGACGTACATCCTGGCCAGGTCGGCCGCAAACAGCGCCGATTCTTCGCCGCCTTCACCGGACTTGACTTCGAGCACGATGTCGTCGGTGTCATGCGGATCGCGCGGAGCCAGCATGTCGATGAGTTGGGCGTCTAGTTCAGCGACCTGCGTCTCCAACTCCACGGCCTCCGCAACAAAGGACTCGTCGGAGGCCGCAAGCTCGCGCGCAGTGTCCAAATCGTCGCGAGCAGCCGCCAGCTTGCGGTAGGTGGCCACGATCGGTGCCAAGATGGCAAACCGGCGTCCGGCTTTGCGGGCCGCAGCCGGGTTGGCGTGCAGTTCCGGATCGGCCAGCGCACGCTCGAGGTCGGCGTGTTCGGCGAGCAAGACGTCAATCGTCTGCACCGGTTGCGCCATATCACAACTCCTACCAACTCTTTAGCCGTGCGCGCCGCAAACGCGAAGCGACGCCCGGCCTGCGCAGCACGTGCACAGTTCGGGCGTCGGGAATGCGGCTACTTCTTGGGTGCCGCCGCTTCGTCCTTCGTGCGCTTGCCGTAACGCCTCTCGAAGCGGGCTACCCGGCCACCGCTGTCGAGGATCTTTTGCTTGCCGGTGTAGAAGGGGTGGCACTGCGAGCAAACCTCGACCACAATGCGCTCACCCGGCTTGGTGCTGCGGGTTTGGAAGGTGTTTCCGCACCCGCATACCACCGTGATCTCCTCGTAGGCGGGATGAATGTCGGTTTTCATGCTGTCCTCTTCGATCGTTGGCCGCTCTTGCCCCGGCGCTTCACGCGGGTCTTAGGTCTGCAGTCGAGGATCGATTATGCCAGGTCAATCCACATCGGCCCAAACACCGAGATGCGTGCGCGCATTCCCGTCGCACTAGTCGTTGTCCATGTTCCCCGGTGTCGTCTTGGACACCTGGACTAAGAATTCGTAATTGTTCTTCGTCTTGCGCAGCTGCGACATCAGCAGGTCGATGGCTTGGTGCGAGTCCAGACCGGAGAGCACGCGGCGCAGCTTGTGGACGACGGCGAACTCGTCGGGCGACAGCAGCAGCTCGTCCTTGCGAGTACCCGAGGGGTTCACATCTACAGCTGGGAAGACCCGTCGCTCGGAGATCTTGCGGTCCAGCTTCAGCTCGGCGTTTCCGGTGCCTTTGAACTCTTCGAAGATGACGGTGTCACCGGTGGACCCGGTCTCGACCATCGCGGTGGCGATGATGGTCAACGAGCCGCCCTCCTCGATATTGCGGGCCGCGCCCAGGAAGCGCTTGGGCGGGTACAGCGCGGTGGAATCGACACCACCGGAGAGGATTCGCCCCGACGCTGGCGACGCGTTGTTGTAAGCGCGCCCTAGCCGGGTGATCGAGTCGAGCAGCACCACAACGTCCTTGCCCTGCTCGACGAGGCGCTTGGCGCGCTCGATCGCCAACTCGGCCACCGAGGTGTGGTCCGACGGCGGCCGGTCGAACGTCGAGGCAATCACTTCACCCTTGACCGAGCGGGTCATGTCGGTGACCTCCTCGGGCCGCTCGTCGACCAGCACAACCATGAGGTGGCATTCCGGATTGTTTCTGGTAATGGCGTTGGCGATGTCCTGCAGAATCGTCGTCTTGCCGGCCTTAGGAGGCGACACGATCAGCGCGCGCTGGCCCTTGCCGATGGGCATGATCAAGTCGATTACCCGCGTGGTCAGCCGATCGGGCGTGGTTTCCAAACGAAGCCGCTGGTTGGGGTACAGCGGCGTCAGTTTGGAGAAATCAGGGCGCTTCTTAGCGTCTTCGACCGATCCACCATTGACGCTGTCCAGGCGCACCAGCGGGTTGAACTTCTGCCGCTGGTTGGGCTGCTCGCCCTCCCGGGGCACTCGGACGGCACCGGTCACTGCGTCACCGCGGCGCAATCCGTTCTTGCGCACCATGTTCATCGACACATAGACGTCGTGCGGACCGGCCAGGTAACCGGAGGTACGGACGAAAGCGTAGTTGTCGAGGACGTCGAGGATGCCGGCTACCGGTTGGACGACGTCGTCCTCCCGCAATTCGGCTTCGGCGGCCTCGCCGGTGCGCTCGCCACGGCGACGCCGGTCACGAAATCGGCGTCCCCGCCGGCCCTGCCGACCTTCGCTGTCCTCGTCACCGCGGGACTGCTGCCCCGCCGAACCTTGTTGGTCACCGCCTTCGTCGCTGCCTGACTCAGCTGCTCGCTCGTCGGCCTTGGTGTCCGCGTTAACCCGTGGGCGTTGGTCGGACTCGCCGGCCGCGGCGCCTTCGTCACCCTCTGCACCCTCTGCTGAGCCGCGCAATGGCCCCGCGTCACGTGCCGACCTGCGCCGCTCTCGTCGCGGCATGTCACCCGATGATTCGGCCTGGACCGCCTGAGGGGCGGACGTGTCGTGCGCAGGAGCCTCTGTGCTCGCGGACCGCTCCGCCGCGGCAGGGCCTTGCGACGACGCGGAATCTGCCAAGGCGCCGTTAGCTTGTCCCCTGATCTCCTGAATTGCTGCGATGAGTTCGCTCTTACGCATGCCGGACGTCCCCTTGACACCGGCTTGGTTGGCCAGCGCACGCAGTTCGGGCAGCACCATCGTGGACAGTGAACCGCCTGACGAACCGCCCGACGCCGGTGTACGAGCGTCCGAAGAGTCTTTGGTCACGGGTTCCGACCGCTTATCGGCTTCGGTGCTTTCGCCAGCCGTGATGAGGTCCGTATCAGTCACGGATTTCCTTTCTTCCCCCGCCGATCACGTCATGCGGGGGGTTCTTGCTTTAGGCCGAGCATTCAGCCAAATTGCCGAGTGCGCCCAATCATCGACTCTGCAACGGTGATCGCCAGGATCGGCGGCGAGTAAGGCGAACCTCGTCCACGAGAAGAATTGGTGGTTGTCCTAGCGGCAAGGCAGTGTGGATGCAGATGCTGCGATTGCTGGACGGCTCCGAGGATAGCCCGCTTCCTGGCCGGAAGCAAGCAAACCCGCCCGCTGCGTTGTTAATCACCCTATAGCTGAGAGTTCGGGGCTCCAGCGAACTCCGTCCCCGGCCGTCATGGCCGTGATAGTAAATCCGTTTGCGGCGCCGTATTCGATCGCTTCGGTGGGCAACTCCTGCGCTGTGGTTAGGGCGATCAGCGATGGTCCGGCCCCAGAGATCGTCGCTGCAATATTATGACGCCGCAACAGTTGCAGATATTCCGCCGAGGCCGGCATCGCCGGAGCACGTTGCGGTTGATGAAGCAGGTCTTCGGTGGCCGGCATCAACAGATCGGGCCGCTCGGTGAGGGCAACCACCAGTAACGCGGCGCGGCTGATGTTGAATCGGGCGTCATGGTGGCTAACCTGAGCGGGCAGCAGCACTCGGGTCTCCGCGGTCGAGGAGCGCTCCTCCGGAATCGCCGAGAAGAGGTGGATGTCGGCGTGGAGGCGCAGGGGCACGGCCGAGTACTCAGCCCGATCACCGCTGCGGTCGATCCAGGAGACCACAGCGCCGCCCAGCACCGCAGCCGCGGCGTTATCGGGGTGCCCCTCAAACTCCGCGGACAGCTGGATCAGTTGAGCCTGGCTTAGTGGCAGCGAATTCATCTGTGCTACAAGGCCATTGACGGCAGCGAGTCCGCCCACCACGGCCGCTGCGGAAGAGCCCAAACCACGGGAATGCGGGATGGCATTGCGGCAGCGCACCACTAGACCGGCAGCCCCGGCCCCCACGGCGCGCAGTCCGTGCTGGACGGCACGCACCACGAGGTGTTCCGGGCCCAGCGGTACCTGATCGGCACCCTCCCCCTCGACCGTTACCTCCAAGCCGGAATCCGTTGTCTCAACCACGATCTCGTCACAGAGGCTTAACGCAAGACCGATGCTGTCGAAACCCGGGCCGAGGTTAGCGCTGGATGCCGCCACCACGGCGCTCGCCACCAGCCCGGCAGGCAGCACCTGGGTCACCAACAGCCCTTAGCCAGACC
>NZ_VTZN01000254.1 GCF_008370645.1 Mycobacterium simiae | reverse complement strand
CCGCAGGCCAAGCAGCTTGTCCGATCTAGGCGCTGCGGCCCCGCGGTCAGATGCGAGTAGCCCATTTCCAAGCTTGATAGGGTCTTTTACCAGCACTCGCACCACCCGCCCGCGCCTGCTGGGCGAGGAGGAGTACCTAAACAACTCGCTGCTGCAGCCGCAGCGCGAAAAGAACCTGCCTCCGGCATTTCCCAACAACGGGATAGAGAGCCTAGTGGACAAGATGAGTAGATGGAAGACGTATGCGCAGGAGCACAGGGATGTGCCCGGCCCGCGCCCGCCCACCCGTCGTCAAAGGCACGACCGTCAGCGGGGTCTGGTGTGGGAGGACGATGACTCGGCAGACGACAGCAGCGTCCTGGATTTGGGAGGGAGTGGCAACCCGTTTGCGCACCTTCGCCCCAGGCTGGGGAGAATGTTTTAAAAAAAAAAAAAAAAAGCATGATGCAAAATAAAAAACTCACCAAGGCCATGGCACCGAGCGTTGGTTTTCTTGTATTCCCCTTAGTATGCAGCGCGCGGCGATGTATGAGGAAGGTCCTCCTCCCTCCTACGAGAGCGTGGTGAGCGCGGCGCCAGTGGCGGCGGCGCTGGGTTCCCCCTTCGATGCTCCCCTGGACCCGCCGTTTGTGCCTCCGCGGTACCTGCGGCCTACCGGGGGGAGAAACAGCATCCGTTACTCTGAGTTGGCACCCCTATTCGACACCACCCGTGTGTACCTTGTGGACAACAAGTCAACGGATGTGGCATCCCTGAACTACCAGAACGACCACAGCAACTTTCTAACCACGGTCATTCAAAACAATGACTACAGCCCGGGGGAGGCAAGCACACAGACCATCAATCTTGACGACCGTTCGCACTGGGGCGGCGACCTGAAAACCATCCTGCATACCAACATGCCAAATGTGAACGAGTTCATGTTTACCAATAAGTTTAAGGCGCGGGTGATGGTGTCGCGCTCGCTTACTAAGGACAAACAGGTGGAGCTGAAATATGAGTGGGTGGAGTTCACGCTGCCCGAGGGCAACTACTCCGAGACCATGACCATAGACCTTATGAACAACGCGATCGTGGAGCACTACTTGAAAGTGGGCAGGCAGAACGGGGTTCTGGAAAGCGACATCGGGGTAAAGTTTGACACCCGCAACTTCAGACTGGGGTTTGACCCAGTCACTGGTCTTGTCATGCCTGGGGTATATACAAACGAAGCCTTCCATCCAGACATCATTTTGCTGCCAGGATGCGGGGTGGACTTCACCCACAGCCGCCTGAGCAACTTGTTGGGCATCCGCAAGCGGCAACCCTTCCAGGAGGGCTTTAGGATCACCTACGATGACCTGGAGGGTGGTAACATTCCCGCACTGTTGGATGTGGACGCCTACCAGGCAAGCTTAAAAGATGACACCGAACAGGGCGGGGATGGCGCAGGCGGCGGCAACAACAGTGGCAGCGGCGCGGAAGAGAACTCCAACGCGGCAGCCGCGGCAATGCAGCCGGTGGAGGACATGAACGATCATGCCATTCGCGGCGACACCTTTGCCACACGGGCGGAGGAGAAGCGCGCTGAGGCCGAGGCAGCGGCAGAAGCTGCCGCCCCCGCTGCGCAACCCGAGGTCGAGAAGCCTCAGAAGAAACCGGTGATCAAACCCCTGACAGAGGACAGCAAGAAACGCAGTTACAACCTAATAAGCAATGACAGCACCTTCACCCAGTACCGCAGCTGGTACCTTGCATACAACTACGGCGACCCTCAGACCGGGATCCGCTCATGGACCCTCCTTTGCACTCCTGACGTAACCTGCGGCTCGGAGCAGGTCTACTGGTCGTTGCCAGACATGATGCAAGACCCCGTGACCTTCCGCTCCACGAGCCAGATCAGCAACTTTCCGGTGGTGGGCGCCGAGCTGTTGCCCGTGCACTCCAAGAGCTTCTACAACGACCAGGCCGTCTACTCCCAGCTCATCCGCCAGTTTACCTCTCTGACCCACGTGTTCAATCGCTTTCCCGAGAACCAGATTTTGGCGCGCCCGCCAGCCCCCACCATCACCACCGTCAGTGAAAACGTTCCTGCTCTCACAGATCACGGGACGCTACCGCTGCGCAACAGCATCGGAGGAGTCCAGCGAGTGACCATTACTGACGCCAGACGCCGCACCTGCCCCTACGTTTACAAGGCCCTGGGCATAGTCTCGCCGCGCGTCCTATCGAGCCGCACTTTTTGAGCAAACATGTCCATCCTTATATCGCCCAGCAATAACACAGGCTGGGGCCTGCGCTTCCCAAGCAAGATGTTTGGCGGGGCAAAGAAGCGCTCCGACCAACACCCAGTGCGCGTGCGCGGGCACTACCGCGCGCCCTGGGGCGCGCACAAACGCGGCCGCACTGGGCGCACCACCGTCGATGACGCCATTGACGCGGTGGTGGAGGAGGCGCGCAACTACACGCCCACGCCGCCACCAGTGTCCACAGTGGACGCGGCCATTCAGACCGTGGTGCGCGGAGCCCGGCGTTATGCTAAAATGAAGAGACGGCGGAGGCGCGTAGCACGTCGCCACCGCCGCCGACCCGGCACTGCCGCCCAACGCGCGGCGGCGGCCCTGCTTAACCGCGCACGTCGCACCGGCCGACGGGCGGCCATGCGGGCCGCTCGAAGGCTGGCCGCGGGTATTGTCACTGTGCCCCCCAGGTCCAGGCGACGAGCGGCCGCCGCAGCAGCCGCGGCCATTAGTGCTATGACTCAGGGTCGCAGGGGCAACGTGTACTGGGTGCGCGACTCGGAATTCGGCCTGCGCGTGCCCGTGCGCACCCGCCCCCCGCGCAACTAGATTGCAAGAAAAAACTACTTAGACTCGTACTGTTGTATGTATCCAGCGGCGGCGGCGCGCAACGAAGCTATGTCCAAGCGCAAAATCAAAGAAGAGATGCTCCAGGTCATCGCGCCGGAGATCTATGGCCCCCCGAAGAAGGAAGAGCAGGATTACAAGCCCCGAAAGCTAAAGCGGGTCAAAAAGAAAAAGAAAGATGATGATGATGAACTTGACGACGAGGTGGAACTGCTGCACGCAACCGCGCCCAGGCGGCGGGTACAGTGGAAAGGTCGACGCGTAAGACGTGTTTTGCGACCCGGCACCACCGTAGTTTTTACGCCCGGTGAGCGCTCCACCCGCACCTACAAGCGCGTGTATGATGAGGTGTACGGCGACGAGGACCTGCTTGAGCAGGCCAACGAGCGCCTCGGGGAGTTTGCCTACGGAAAGCGGCATAAGGACATGTTGGCGTTGCCGCTGGACGAGGGCAACCCAACACCTAGCCTAAAGCCCGTGACACTGCAGCAGGTGCTGCCCACGCTTGCACCGTCCGAAGAAAAGCGCGGCCTAAAGCGCGAGTCTGGTGACTTGGCACCCACCGTGCAGCTGATGGTACCCAAGCGCCAGCGACTGGAAGATGTCTTGGAAAAAATGACCGTGGAGCCTGGGCTGGAGCCCGAGGTCCGCGTGCGGCCAATCAAGCAGGTGGCACCGGGACTGGGCGTGCAGACCGTGGACGTTCAGATACCCACCACCAGTAGCACTAGTATTGCCACTGCCACAGAGGGCATGGAGACACAAACGTCCCCGGTTGCCTCGGCGGTGGCAGATGCCGCGGTGCAGGCGGCCGCTGCGGCCGCGTCCAAAACCTCTACGGAGGTGCAAACGGACCCGTGGATGTTTCGCGTTTCAGCCCCCCGGCGCCCGCGCCGTTCCAGGAAGTACGGCACCGCCAGCGCACTACTGCCCGAATATGCCCTACATCCTTCCATCGCGCCTACCCCCGGCTATCGTGGCTACACCTACCGCCCCAGAAGACGAGCGACTACCCGACGCCGAACCACCACTGGAACCCGCCGCCGCCGTCGCCGTCGCCAGCCCGTGCTGGCCCCGATTTCCGTGCGCAGGGTGGCTCGCGAAGGAGGCAGGACCCTGGTGCTGCCAACAGCGCGCTACCACCCCAGCATCGTTTAAAAGCCGGTCTTTGTGGTTCTTGCAGATATGGCCCTCACCTGCCGCCTCCGTTTCCCGGTGCCGGGATTCCGAGGAAGAATGCACCGTAGGAGGGGCATGGCCGGCCACGGCCTGACGGGCGGCATGCGTCGTGCGCACCACCGGCGGCGGCGCGCGTCGCACCGTCGCATGCGCGGCGGTATCCTGCCCCTCCTTATTCCACTGATCGCCGCGGCGATTGGCGCCGTGCCCGGAATTGCATCCGTGGCCTTGCAGGCGCAGAGACACTGATTAAAAACAAGTTGCATGTGGAAAAATCAAAATAAAAAGTCTGGACTCTCACGCTCGCTTGGTCCTGTAACTATTTTGTAGAATGGAAGACATCAACTTTGCGTCTCTGGCCCCGCGACACGGCTCGCGCCCGTTCATGGGAAACTGGCAAGATATCGGCACCAGCAATATGAGCGGTGGCGCCTTCAGCTGGGGCTCGCTGTGGAGCGGCATTAAAAATTTCGGTTCCACCATTAAGAACTATGGCAGCAAGGCCTGGAACAGCAGCACAGGCCAGATGCTGAGGGACAAGTTGAAAGAGCAAAATTTCCAACAAAAGGTGGTAGATGGCCTGGCCTCTGGCATTAGCGGGGTGGTGGACCTGGCCAACCAGGCAGTGCAAAATAAGATTAACAGTAAGCTTGATCCCCGCCCTCCCGTAGAGGAGCCTCCACCGGCCGTGGAGACAGTGTCTCCAGAGGGGCGTGGCGAAAAGCGTCCGCGGCCCGACAGGGAAGAAACTCTGGTGACGCAAATAGATGAGCCTCCCTCGTACGAGGAGGCACTAAAGCAAGGCCTGCCCACCACCCGTCCCATCGCGCCCATGGCTACCGGAGTGCTGGGCCAGCACACACCTGTAACGCTGGACCTGCCTCCCCCCGCTGACACCCAGCAGAAACCTGTGCTGCCAGGGCCGTCCGCCGTTGTTGTAACCCGCCCTAGCCGCGCGTCCCTGCGCCGTGCCGCCAGCGGTCCGCGATCGACCCTCTAGTCAAGGCCTTAAGTGAGTCGTATTACGG
>NZ_VTZN01000253.1 GCF_008370645.1 Mycobacterium simiae | reverse complement strand
AGATGGTCGACCGCGAGCAACTCAGACAGCCGCTGCACGCGACCTCACTTCGTGACGAGCTGGTCGGCGCCGGCACGCGGTGGCGGCGACTCGACGTCGTGGATCAGACCGGCTCCACCAACGCCGACCTACTGGCCCGCGCAGCGTCGAACATCGACATCGACCGGGTCGTGCTGATCGCCGAACATCAGACCGCAGGACGTGGGCGCCACGGCCGGCACTGGACGGCCGCTCCCCGCGCGCAGATCACGATGTCGGTCGGGGTGCGTATCGATCACGTCCCGACCGGTGTGTGGGGCTGGCTGTCGCTGGCGACCGGGTTGGCGGTAGCCGACACGGTGGCGCCCCTGATCGACAACATCGTCGAGGCAGGGCTGAAATGGCCCAACGATGTGTTGGCCGGACCGGCGGGGGCTACGGGCAAGCTGGCCGGCATCCTGGTGGAGGTCACCCACCCCTACGCGGTAATCGGTATCGGACTCAACGTCACGCAAGCCCCCGAGGAGGTCGACGGGCCCGGTGCGACGTCACTGCTCGACCTCGGCGTGCCGGCGCCCGATCGGAACCCACTGGTCCGCAGGCTGTTATCAGAGCTGGCTGCGCGAATCGCCCAGTGGCAAAGCACCGACCCACGACTGGCGGCCGACTACCGGGCCCGCAGCCTCACCATCGGCGCTCGAGTGTGTGTGCAGCTGCCCGGCGGGAAAGAGCTCGCCGGGATCGCCCGGGACATCGACCACCACGGCCGGCTGTGCCTCGACGTCAACGGCCGAACCGTCCTGGTGTCAGCCGGTGACGTGGTGCATCTTCGTTAGCTAAGGTCCCAATATGAGGTATCCGGACAACGCCATGGCCGTTGGCGAGCAAGTTGTCCTGCATCGCCATCCACACTGGAAGCGGCTGATCTGGCCGGTCGTGGTGCTGTTCGTGATCACCGCGCTGGCAGCGCTCGGCTCCGGGTTTGTCAATTCCACGCCGTGGCAGCAGCTGGCCAAGAACGTCCTGCACGGCGTTATCTGGGCCATCTGGTTGGTGATCATCGGCTGGCTCACCCTGTGGCCGTTCTTGAGCTGGTTGACCACCCATTTCGTCGTCACCAACCGGCGGGTGATGTATCGCCATGGCGTGCTCACCCGAAGCGGAATCGACATTCCGCTGGCTCGGATCAACAGCGTGGAGTTTCGGGACCGGATCTTCGAACGGATGTTTCGCACCGGCACCCTGATCATCGAGTCGGCGTCACAGGATCCGCTGGAGTTCTACGACATTCCGCGCCTGCGAGAAGTGCACGCGCTGCTGTATCACGAAGTTTTCGACACCCTGGGTTCGGAGGAATCACCCAGCTGAGCAGGCCCGTTCAGCTCCCTGCGATTGGCCTTGTTGCGCCAGGCGCGCAGCAGTGTGACGTTGCCGCCCTCCAAGGTGTCCTCCAGGACTTCGGCGATCCCGCCTGCCGTGAGCGCCGATTCCAGCGCCTTATCCGGGTTGCGGGCAAACTCGTCAGGGAAGACCCAGCGCCGAAACGCCCAGAAGCGGAACGCCATCTGCAGCAGATTGCCGATGATGTAGGCCGAGATGAAGTCGGCGATGTTTTCTACTGTCAGTGACACGGTCGGTACCCGCAGTTGCAGGACATAGCTGGAGACCCATAACGGCGCCATGCTGAGCAGCACCCCCACGCCGCTGAAAGCGAAGAACAGCAGTGCTTCGTGGTGGCGCTCGCGGCCGCCGCGGTCGCGGAAGCTCCATTCCCGGTTCAGCACGTAGGAGGCAATGACGGCGACGATTCCGGCGATTACTTTGGCGGTGACCGGCTTGCTCTCCAAAATCGTCAGCTTGAGCGTGTAGAAAATTACCGAGTCGACGATGAACGTGGTGCCGCCGACGATGGCGAATTTGATCAGTTCATGGTGGCGCTGCGCGTAGGGCTGAACCACCCCGGGAAGGCGCGCGATCGTGGCATCGGCAAAGGACACAACACGTCAGTGTACGGATCGATACAAAATAGTCGAAAATGATACATAACGATGCGGCCCCGCCGCCGGTAGACGCGCTGGTCAAGGGCCGTGACACCATTATGGACGTGCCGAGTTCAGACTCCCCGCCGGTCGCCCCAGTTGTTGCCATGGTCGGCGCAGGCCAACTCGCCCGGATGACCCATCAAGCCGCAATCGCGCTCGGTCAGAACTTGCGTGTATTGGCGAATGCGTCCGATGAACCGGCCGCGCAGGTCACGCCCAATGTCGTCATTGGCTCGCACACCAACCTGGAAGACCTGCGGCGGGTTGCGGCCGGTGCCAACGCGCTGACTTTTGACCATGAGCACGTGCCGACCGAGCTGCTGGAAAAGCTCGTCGCCGAAGGTGTGCACGTGGTGCCACCCCCGCATGCTCTGGTGCACGCCCAGGACAAGCTCCTCATGCGGCAGCGCTTACAGGCGCTAGACGTGGCGGTGCCGCGCTACACGAGTATCGAAAGCCGCGACGACCTGGCAGCACTGGACGCCTTTGCCGGGCGAGCGGACGCGCCACTGGTAGTGAAGGCGGTGCGCGGGGGTTACGACGGCCGCGGTGTCCGCATGGCGCGTGATCTTGCCGATGCCCGCGACATCGCACGTGATTTCCTGGCGGACGGCGTTGCGGTGCTGGTCGAAGAGCGAGTGAAGCTTCGACGGGAACTATCGGCGCTGGTGGCGCGCTCCCCGTTCGGCCAAGGCGCGGCGTGGCCGGTGGTGGAGACAGTGCAACGGGACGGCATCTGCGTGCAGGTCATCGCGCCCGCGCCGGCGCTGCCCGAAGACACGGCGGCGGTGGCCCAGCGGCTGGCGTTGAGATTGGCGGCCGAACTCTGCGTAGTCGGTGTGCTGGCCGTCGAGCTGTTCGAGACCGTCGACGGCGTGCTGGTGGTCAACGAACTCGCGATGCGCCCGCACAACTCCGGTCACTGGACCATGGACGGGTCCCGCACCAGTCAATTCGAACAGCACTTGCGTGCGGTGCTGGACTACCCGCTCGGCGACACCGACGCCATCGTCCCGGTGACGGTGATGGCCAATGTGCTCGGTGCCACCCAGCCGCCGGCGATGACCCTCGACGAGCGGCTGCACCACTTGTTCGCGCGGATGCCTGATGCGCGTGTACACCTTTACGGCAAGGCGGAGCGCTCCGGCCGCAAGGTGGGGCACATCAATTTCCTCGGCGCCGATCTGGCCGACGTGACCAAACTGCGTGGGCGTGCGGAGTTGGCGGCACACTGGTTATCACACGGGCAGTGGATGGACGGATGGGATCCGCACGGCAAAGCGGACCACGATGCACCGGAGGCCAGCCCCGCCCGCAGCGGAGAGGAGCGGCGTACATGACCCAGCGCCCACGGGTCGCGGTGATCATGGGCAGCGACAGCGACTGGTCGGTAATGGCCGACGCCGCCGCCGCGCTGGCCGAGTTCGATATTCCCATCGAGGTTCGGGTGGTGTCTGCCCATCGCACACCAGCACTGATGTTCGACTATGCGCGCACCGCGGCCGAACGCGGCATCGAGGTCATCATCGCCGGCGCGGGCGGGGCCGCCCACCTTCCCGGGATGGTCGCCTCGGCCACGCCGCTGCCAGTAATTGGCGTGCCGGTGCCACTGGCCCGGCTCGACGGTCTGGACTCGCTACTGTCGATCGTGCAGATGCCGGCTGGGGTTCCGGTGGCTACGGTGTCCATCGGCGGCGCCCGTAATGCCGGTCTGCTGGCGGTGCGGATGCTGGGATCGTCGGATCTGCAGCTGCGGGAGCGGATCGTGGCATTCCAAGACGGGTTGGCGGAGACGGTGCGAGCCAAGGATGCGGAACTGCAAGAACTTGCGGGTAAGTTAACCCGCGACTAGAAGGAGGGCCGTGATGGCTGGCTGGGCTGGAAACCCGTCGTTCGATTTGTTCCAGTTGCCCGAAGAACACCAGGAGTTGCGGGCGGCGATTCGGTCGCTGGCCGAGAAGGAGATCGCCCCGCACGCCGCGGACGTGGACGAGCATTCCCGCTTTCCGCAAGAGGCCCTGGATGCACTCAACGCCTCGGGTTTCAACGCCGTGCATGTGCCCGAGGAGTACGGCGGCCAGGGGGCCGACTCGGTGGCGGCCTGCATCGTCATCGAGGAGGTCGCCCGCGTCGACGCGTCCGCTTCACTGATTCCTGCGGTCAACAAGCTGGGCACCATGGGGTTGATCCTGCGCGGCTCCGAAGACTTGAAGAAGCAGGTGCTGCCCCAGCTCGCCGACGGGACCGCGATGGCCTCCTACGCCTTGAGTGAGCGGGAGGCCGGTTCCGACGCGGCGTCGATGCGCACCCGCGCCAAGGCAGACGGCAACGACTGGATTCTCAACGGCGCCAAGTGCTGGATCACTAACGGGGGCAAGTCGTCGTGGTACACGGTGATGGCGGTGACCGATCCGGACAAGGGCGCCAACGGCATATCGGCATTTATGGTGCACAAGGACGATGACGGCTTCGTCGTAGGCCCCAAGGAACGCAAGCTCGGCATCAAGGGTTCCCCCACCACGGAGCTGTACTTCGAAGAGTGCCGGATTCCCGGCGACCGGATCATCGGGGAGCCAGGCACCGGTTTCAAGACCGCCTTGGCAACGCTGGATCACACCCGCCCGACCATTGGAGCCCAGGCGGTAGGCATCGCCCAGGGCGCCCTGGACGCGGCGATCGCCTACACCAAGGACCGCAAACAATTCGCACAGTCGATCAGCGATTTCCAGGCCATCCAGTTCATGCTCGCCGACATGGCGATGAAGGTCGAGGCAGCCCGGTTGATGGTCTACACGGCTGCCGCGCGCGCCGAGCGCGGCGAACCGAACCTCGGATTCATCTCCGCCGCCTCGAAGTGCCTGGCCTCCGACGTGGCCATGGAGGTCACCACCGATGCGGTGCAGCTCTTCGGTGGGGCCGGATACACCCTCGACTTCCCGGTCGAGCGGATGATGCGCGACGCCAAGATCACCCAGATCTACGAGGGCACCAACCAGATCCAGCGGGTAGTGATGTCCAGGGCCCTATTGCGCTGAATGTTCGCCGGGTTGGCTTGACGCGACGGATCCGCGGGTAATTGATTGCTCAGGACGCGTGTGGCGCCAAGCTGGGGCGCCTTAGTGGTCTCGCTGGTAAGTTC
>NZ_VTZN01000252.1 GCF_008370645.1 Mycobacterium simiae | reverse complement strand
CCACCAACAACACCCAATTCCTATTGCGAAAAAACAACATGGTTGAGAAACGCATCGATGAGCCTGAACACCTCATGGGTACCGTCGACGCCGACGGGCGCAACCGGACGACGCAGGCCTCGCCTGATGTCAACGCTTGCGCCGGCAAGCCTCGATCTGACCGATCAATGGCCTGCGACGCCAGTCTCGGACGCGCTGGCCAGATACCGCAGGGCGAGCAGGTAGCCCTGGATACCGAGCCCAACGATCACCCCAGTGGCGACCGGGCTGAGGTAGGAGTGACGCCGGAACTCTTCGCGGGCATGCACATTAGAAATGTGCACCTCGATTAGCGGCGCGCCTAGTTCCGCGCACGCGTCGCGCAGGGCCACCGAGGTATGCGTCAAACCGCCGGCGTTGAGGATCACGGGTTCTGCAGCATCAGCGGCCTGGTGAATCCACTCTAACAGTTGAGCTTCGCTATCACTTTGCCGCACAATAGCTTTCAATCCTAGTTCGGCGGCTTCCCGCTCGATCAAAGCGGCCAGCTCCGCGTGAGTAGTGCGGCCGTAGACGGTGGGCTCGCGCTGGCCCAGCCGGCCCAGGTTCGGGCCGTTGATCACGTTCACCGTCACGCTCATGGGGCACATACTCCCGCGTATGCAGTCACCAGCAGCCCTGGGTCGGGCCCCACCAACCGGCCCGGCTTGGCCAGCCCGTCGAGCACCACGAATCGAAGCACACCGGCCCGCGTTTTCTTATCGCCGGCCATGATGTCGATCAGTTGAGGCAGCGCGTCAGGTTCGTAGCTGACCGGCAATCCCAGTGCGGACAGGATGGTGCGATGGCGCTGCGCGCTAGCCTCGTCTAGCCGCCCGGCAAGGCGGGCGAGTTCGGCCGCGAACACCAGTCCTACCGACACCGCGGCGCCATGGCGCCACTGGTAGCGCTCCCGACACTCGATCGCGTGCCCCAAAGTGTGTCCATAGTTGAGGATTTCGCGTAGTTCGGATTCCTTCTCGTCGGCAGCGACAACTTCCGCTTTGACAGCCACCGCGCGCCGAATCAACTCCGGCAAGACGTCACCCGTCGGGTCCAGTGCAGCCGCTGGATCGGCTTCGATGAGGTCGAGGATCACCGGGTCGGCGATGAATCCGGCCTTGACCACCTCGGCCATCCCGCAGGCGATTTCGTGATGCGGCAGCGTCTGCAGCGTCGCCAGATCGGCCAGCACAGCCAGCGGCTGGTGAAACGCTCCGACCAGGTTCTTGCCGGCATCAGTGTTGATGCCCGTCTTGCCGCCGACGGCCGCGTCCACCATGCCCAACAGCGTGGTGGGCACATGAACGATCGACACACCGCGCAGCCAGGTGGCGGCCGCGAATCCGGCAACGTCAGTGGCGGCTCCGCCACCCAAGCTGACCAGCGCGTCCTTGCGGCCAATTCCGATGCGGCCCAACACGTCCCAGATGAATCCGACGACCGGCAATTCCTTGCCGGCCTCGGCGTCGGGGATTTCGATGCGGTGCGCGTCGACGCCCTGGTCGGCCAGGTGGACGCGGATGGCCTCGGCGGTCTGCGTCAGCACCGGTTGATGCACGATAGCGACTTTGTTCCGGCCGACAAGCAACTCGCTCAGTTCGGTCAACAAGCCGGTACCGATCACCACCGGGTAGGGCGGGTCGACGGCAACCTGCACGGTTACCGGTACGCCGCGATCGGTCATGTGGTGCCCCCGCTGGTAGTGGGAGTAACAGCAGGAGAAGTGTTTTCCAGCCGCGACATAATGTAGCGAACCACTGCCCCAGGGTTGCGGCGGTTGGTGTCGACCCGGATGGTCGCCACCCGGCGGTACAGCGGAATCCGTTTGGCCATCAACGCGCGGAATTTTTCCGCACGGTCCGGACCGGCCAGCAACGGGCGCACGCTGTTGCCGCCGGTGCGCCGAACTCCTTCTGCGGCATTGATCTCCAAGTACACGACGGTGTGGCCGGCCAGAGCGGCGCACACTCCTGGACTGGTGACCGCGCCGCCGCCCAGCGACAGCACACCGTCATGGTCGGCCAATGCCGTGCGCACCACTTGCTCCTCGATACGCCGGAATTCCGTTTCGCCGTCGGTGGCGAAGATATCGGCGATGCTGCGCCCGGTCTGCTGCTCGATCGCCGCGTCAGTATCGAGCAGGCTGACCCCGAGTGCCTTGGCAAGCCTGCGCCCGATGCTGGATTTCCCCGAACCGGGCAGCCCCACCAGTACCGCTTTGGGTGCCATCGGTGCTATCCCGACGCCCGAGCGGCTGGCGACTGCCGGTCGTAGACCGTGCGCTGGTAAGCCTCGATGTTGCGGCGGGTTTCGGCCAGCGAATCGCCGCCGAACTTTTCCAGCGCGGCTCGGGCAAGCACCAATGCCACCATGGCCTCGACCACCACCGCGGCGGCCGGAACGGCGCAGACATCGGAGCGCTGGTGGATGGCGACGGCCTCGTCGCCGGTGGCCATGTCCACGGTGGCCAGCGCCCGCGGCACGGTGGAAATGGGTTTCATCGCGGCACGCACCCGCAGCGGCTGGCCGTTGGTCATCCCGCCTTCAAGCCCACCGGCCCGGTTGGTCGAGCGAACCACCCCTTCGGGCCCGGGGTACATCTCGTCGTGGGCACGACTACCGCGGCGACGGGCGGTGTCAAACCCGTCGCCAATCTCCACACCCTTGATCGCCTGTATCCCCATCACGGCGGCGGCCAGCTGGCTGTCGAGCCGGTTGTCGCCGCTGGTGAATGATCCCAATCCGACCGGCAGGCCCAGCACCACGGCTTCCACCACGCCGCCCAGGGTGTCGCCGTCCTTCTTGGCCGCCTCGATTTCGGCGATCATCGAGTTCGCGGTCTGCTCGTCATAGGCACGCACCGGGCTGGCATCGATCGCCGCAAGGTCGGCGGGCCCCGGCGGTGGACCGTCGTAGGGCGGCGAGGCGCCGATCGAGATGACGTGGGAAAGCACCTCGACGCCAAGCGCCTGCTTGAGGAATGCCCGTGCGATCGTTGCCGCGGCGACCCGGGCCGCGGTTTCGCGTGCGCTGGCCCGCTCCAGCACCGGTCGGGCATCGTCGAAGCCGTACTTGAGCATGCCGGCGTAGTCGGCGTGACCTGGACGCGGCCGGGTGAGTGGTGCGTTGCGTGCGACATCGGCCAACTCGGCGGAGTCGACGGGATCGGCGGCCATCACGGTTTCCCATTTCGGCCATTCGGTGTTGCCGATTTCGATGGCGATGGGCCCGCCCAGAGTGGTTCCGTGGCGTACCCCGGACAACACCGTCACCGCGTCACGTTCGAACGCCATCCGCGCGCCGCGGCCATAACCCAGCCGGCGGCGGGCCAATTGATCGGCGATATCGGTGGAGGTAACGTCCACCCCGGCGACCATGCCGTCGACCACAGCCACCAACGCACGGCCGTGGGACTCCCCGGCGGTGATCCAGCGCAACACTCGAACATCTTCCCATGGCGGCTGGCGGCGGCGCCCAGCCACGTCAACGCGCCGAATCGCAGCAGCGATAGCCTGGGCGAGCATATTGCCCCAACAGCCACCTGCGTCAGGGGTGACAGAACATGTCGTTGCCAGCGCGGCGCCGGACGAGGTGGCTGCGACCGCGGGTTGCTTGGCGCAGGCCGGTTCGGGTGATGAGCGCGGCCAACGCGTCGCCGGGTATCGGATCGACGAGGTGGCCTCGAAACTCCGGGGAAGCCAGCGCACACCCGACACGCGCCCAGATTGACGCCAGCGCGGAAAAGTCCGAGTGGACGTCGCGCCCACGTCAATCTGGGTGTATGGATCGCGATCCCCACCCCTTGCGCCCAAGCATTTCGCGTCCGTGCTGCGGTTTGCGTACGGAGGCCGACCTCGTGGCAGCCGCCCAACGAGCGGTGGTCGGAAGTCGCAGTTGTGACGGGTAGGCCTCAGCAGACTCATCCTGGCAGCAGGACCAGCCCTGCAGCGACCGCGCTGGCTACGCACATCGAGGGCCCGTGCGGCACCGTACGGGCGCCGCGCAACATCGCCAGCATGCCCCACGACGCCGTCAGCAGCGGCGCTGCCACCGCCGCCAGAAACCACACCTCGACCCCGAAACAGCCGGTCAGCGCGCCCAGGCCGATCGCCAACTTGACATCACCGGCACCCATCGCCGCCGGAGCGAGTACGTGCACTAGCAGGTACACCGTGGTGAGCGCGACCGCACCGGCCAGCGCCGGCATCGACCGGCCAGCGAAGCCGGCGCCCAACACAATCACGATCGCCCCGGGCACCGTCAACACGTTGGGCAATCGGCGGTGCCGGAGGTCGTAGCAGCTCAACACCACCAGCCAGGCCAGCACCACAGCAATCCCGCCGATGCGCATGCGCGGCAGGCTAATCCAGTTCGGCCAATGCGCAAGTCATCGCCGCGCGCGGGGCGGGCGATCCGGTGAATTGCTCCACCTGCGCGAATGCCTGGTGCAACAGCATCTGCAGGCCACTGATCACCCGACCACCCGCGGCGGTCACCGCAGCCGCCAGCGGTGTGGGCCACGGGTTGTAGATCGCATCCAGCAACACCGGGATGGCGGCAAGGGTGCCGGCATAGTGCGCCGCCACATCCGCCGGAATGGTGCTGACCAACGCCCCGGCAGCGGCGACCTCGTCGGCCAACCGCGCATCGTCTAGGCCGCTGCATCGGGTCGCCACCCCCACGCGCCGTCCGAGTTCGGCCAACCGGGCGGCCTTGACGGGATTGCGCGCCACCACCGTGATGCCGGTGACGCCCAGCTGGGCCAGCCCGACGACGGCCGCCGGAGCGGTGCCGCCCGAACCCAACACCACCGCGCGACCGGAAACCGCGCCGAGGGCGCCGGTCACACCATCGATGTCGGTGTTGTCGGCCCGCCAGCCGTGTGACGTGCGCACCAGGGTGTTGGCCGAGCCAACCTGCTCGGCGCGTGCGGTGCGCTCATCGGCGAACCGCAGCGCGGCGAACTTGCCCGGCATGGTCACCGAAACCCCGACCCATTCCGGCCCAAAGCCAGCGACACGGGCGGGCAGCTGTTCTGCAGTGCATTCGATGCGCTCGTATGTCCAGTCGGGTAAGCCGAGCGCGCGGTAGGCAGCCAGGTGCAGCTGCGGCGACCGGGAATGGGCGATCGGGGAACCGAGAACCCCCGCCTTCCTAGCA
>NZ_VTZN01000251.1 GCF_008370645.1 Mycobacterium simiae | reverse complement strand
GTCGGCGACCATCCGCTTCCTGGCTCCCGATACCGTAGATACCGCGACCGCACCGGACAGCAGTTGCTCAAGATGCTCGGCAAGCCTCGCCGGTGTGGGATAGTCGAAGATCGATGTCGACGAAAGCGGCAACCCGGTAAGATTTTTCAGCCGGTCGCGTAGCTCCACCCCGGTAAAGGAGTCGAATCCGAGGTCGCTGAAGGTGGTATCGGCGTCGACGTCCGCGGCACGCAAATGCCCGAGCACCACTCCGGCCTGGCAACACACCGCATCGACGAGTAGCTCGCGTTGCTGGTGGCGATTGAGACCGTGCAGGCGTTGGGAGAACGCGGATTCGGTTGCGACGGCGTCGTCGTCGACGCGACGCGCACGGGTGCTGCGGACACCGCAATCCAGCGATGACAGCCAAAACCGCTGCCGGGCGAACGCGTACGTCGGCAGCTCGATCCGGCGGCCGTCGGCCAGCACACTCGGCCAATCGATTTCGACACCCCCGACGTACGCCTGACCCACCGATAACCAGAACCGCGACGGACCGCCTTCATTCCGGACCAGCGTCGGTACGGCGACCACTACATCGGCGCCGAGACTGTCCTCAATTCCGGCTATCAGCACCGGATGCGGGCTCACCTCGACAAACGCCCCATACCCTTGCTCGCGGAACCAACCCAATGCGCGATCCAGGCGCACAGGCTGACGAAGATTGCGAAACCAATACTGGGCGCTTAACTCCGAACCGTCGACCACACCGCCGGTCACCGTGGAAATGAAAGTTAGTTTCGACGAACCTGGGGTCAGCTCGGCCAGCTCCTGCTCCAAGCGCCCGGCGATGGGCTCCACCTGCGCCGAATGCGACGCGTAATCGACCTCAATATTCCGGGCGCGAATGCCTGCTGCCTCGCACCGGCCCAGCAACTCCGCCAGGGCGGCGTTCTCGCCCGCGACCACGACTGCCGAAACCCCATTGACGGCGGCGACGCTGAGTCGATCGTTGAAATCGGCCAGTAAGCGCTGAACCCGGTCCAGCCCAGCGGCCAGCGACACCATGCCCCCAGCTCCCCCCAACTCCATCAATAGCCGGCTGCGTGATGTCACCACCAACGCCGCATCCCGCAGAGACAACACTCCGGCCACACACGCCGCCGCGATCTCGCCCTGCGAATGCCCGACCACCGCATCAGGTTTTACCCCCACCGATTCCCACAACCGCGCCAACGAGACCATCACCGCCCACAACACCGGCTGCACCACATCCACCCGGTCCAGTCCGGGCGCCCCCGCACCGCCCCGAATCACCTCCAGTAGCGACCACTGCACAAACTCCGCCAACGCCTCATCGCACAACCGCATCTGCTGGGCGAAAACCGGCATGGTATCCAGTAATTCGGCGCCCATCCCCAGCCATTGGGTCCCCTGTCCCGGAAAAAGCAGGACCGTCTTGCCCGATGCACGGGCGCGCCCGGTCACCACGGTTGAACCCGGCAATCCGGCAGCCAACTCGGCCAGTCCTGCCGCCAGTTCGGACTGGCGGGCGCCTACGACCACCGCGCGGTGCTCGAAGGCCGACCGCCTCGCCAGGGACAGTCCCACATCGAGCGGCGACAAATCCTTATCGGCCTGCACAAAATCCGCCAATCGCTGGGCCTGTCCCGCCAGGGCCGGCGCTGACTTGGCCGACACCAACCACGGCACCACTCGCCCACCCGATCCTCGAACATCCTCGGAAATAAGGGATTTCAGCAACGGAGCTTGCTCGACGACCACGTGGGCATTGGTGCCGCCCATCCCGAACGACGACACCCCAGCCCGGCGCGGTCGGCCGTCCGATACCGGCCACGAAGCCAGCGTGTCGTTCACCCGCAGTCCGCACCTGTCGAGGTCGATGGCGGGATTCGCATTCGCGTAGTTGAGGCTGGCCGGCAGCTCGCTATTTTCGACGGCCAGGATCGTCTTGAGCAGGCCCACGATTCCCGCGGCTCCGCCCAGGTGACCGACGTTGGTCTTGACCGACCCGACAGCAAGTGGGCAATCGCGTCCGAGGAAGAAGTGGCCCAACGCGGTTGCCTCGATGGGGTCGCCAATGGGCGTGCCGGTTCCGTGCAGTTCGACGTAGTCCACGTCTGTTACGCGCAGGTCCGATCGGCGATAGGCGCGCCGCAAGACGTTCAGCTGGCCGGCGATGGACGGGACGGTCAGTCCGGCCTCACCGCGGCCGTCGTTGCAGACGGCGCTGCCCCGGATGACGGCGTGGACATGATCTCCGTCGGCGATGGCCGCGGACAGCGGCTTGAGCAGGAGCAGTGCGCCGCCGTCGCCGCGCACATACCCGTCGGCACGCTCGTCGAATGTATAGGTGCGCCCGGACTCCGAAAGCCCGCCGAAATGCTCCTCGAGTGCGGCTGTTTCGGCTGCCAGGTTGAGCTGCACCCCACCGGCCACGGCCAACGACGATTCGCCGGTGCGGAGGCTTTCGCAGGCCAGATGGACCGCGACCAACGATGACGATTGACCGCAATCGACGGTGAGGCTTGGGCCGAGCATGCCGAAGGTGTATGAGATTCGGTTAGCGATCAACCCGCGGCTCACGCCGGTAAATGAATGGTGGTCGACCTCGTCTGCGTTGCGGAGCGTCAGAACGGCGTAGTCGTCGTTCATCGCGCCGATGAAGACGCCGACCTGATCGCCGTCCACCTGTTCGGCGGCAATCGAGGCGGTTTCGAGTAGCTCCCAAGTGAGTTCCAGGGCAAGTCGCTGCCGCGGATCCATTGAGCGGGCCTCGCGCGGCGAGAGATTGAAGAAGCTGGCGTCGAAATCGGCTACAGCGTCAAGAAATTCGGCACGCAGGTGGGCCGTCTCAGGGCTCGTCACATCCAGTCCGTCGCGCAGGAGCTTCCAAAACTCGCGCGGGCTAGCCGCACCGGGAAGCCGGCACGCCAAGCCAACTACTGCGATGTCGCTCACTCGTTGAGCCATGCGCCTGTCCGCCGTTCGCAGTTAACGTAGATACTCAGCGAGCTGATCGCCGAAGATTTTCACTGATTCCGTGTTCAACATCTCTTCGTGGGTGCACTCGACGGAATACTCAGTGACGTTGCCGGCGACGTATGCCTGCCAGGTCGTGCGCAGCATGGAGCCGTCGGGCCGCTTCTCCGAGAAGATGAGCATGTCGCCGTCGAAGATGTCCGGAATGTGCTGGGACTGCAAGCGAATGCTGGTATTGAGGTTCTTGACCAAGATTCTCACGATGTTCTTGGGTGGCAACGGGAAGTCCGGTGCGCCGTACCCCTCGAACAATCCCTCGACCTGTTCATAGGTGAGGGGGGTAAGGTGACCGCCGTCCTCCTGGTAAGGGATGCGATTCATTTCCAAGAAACGGCCCAGGACATAGCTTTCGGCGACCGGATCGGACTCGGCGATCGCCATTTCCGGACCGTTCGCGTCGAAGGTGAGAATCGGGTCCAACACCACCAGGCGCCGGACTTCGCGCCCTCGCCGCCGCAACTCGATGGCAAGTTGGTGCGCGACGATGGCGCCGAACGACCAGCCGATCAGGTTGTAGGGCCCTTCGGCGTCGAGTTCCTGGATGGTGTCGGCGTAGTACTGAGCCATCTCCCGGACCGACGTCGGCGCGGATTCCCCTTCGGGCGGCAATTGGAACCCGATGATCGAGCTGTCCACATAAGCGGACAGGTTGCGGTACGGCCAGCTCAGGCCACCGCCAGGGGGCAGACAGAACAGCGGAAGCCCGTCGCCTTGCTTGAGCACCTCGATGGGAACAACGGCAACCGAACTGTCGGCCGAACCTAGCCGCCGGCTCAGACTCGCGACCGTCGGCGCCTCGAACATGATCCGCACCGACAGGTCGGCACTCAATCCTTTGTTGATCGCGGCGATCGCGCGAATGGCCAAGAGGGAATCGCCGCCCAGGTCGAAGAACGAGTCGTCGACACCGACCCGGTCGAGTCCGAGCACCTGCGCGTAGATGCTGGCAATGACTTGTTCGACGGCGTTGGCGGGTGCGCGATACTTGTCGTCATCGCCGTATTGCGGGACGGGTAGCGCGCGGGTGTCCAGCTTTCCGTTGAGAGTCAACGGCAATTTGTCGAGTGCGACGACGGCGGCGGGCACCATGTATTGCGGCAGCCGGTCGGCCAGCAGGCTGCGCAGCTTGCTGACATCCACGGTGCCGGTGACGTAGCCGATCAAGCGCTTGTCGCCGGGGCGGTCTTCGCGGGCGACGACCGCCGCTTGGTCGACGCCGTCCAGTTGCGACAGCGCTACCGCCACTTCACCGGGCTCGATGCGATACCCGCGGATCTTCACCTGTCCGTCGGCGCGCCCCACGTACACCAGCTGGTCATCGGCGCCCCAGCGGACCAGGTCGCCGGTGCGGTACATGCGCGCACCAGGCCCGCCGAAGGGGCATGCCACGAACCGTGATCCAGTCAGTGCGCCGCGCCGCCAGTAGCCACAGCCCACTCCGGCCCCGGCGACATAGAGCTCGCCGACCACACCGGGAGGTACGGGACGCAGCCAGCCGTCGAGCACGAACAGCGCTGCGCCCGATACCGGCGCACCGATCGGTGCCACCCCGGAACCGGCTACTAGCGGCGCACTCATCGAGGTGTACCACGTCTCCGTCGGCCCGTAGGCGTTGATCATCACCCGCCCGGGCGCCCATTGGTCCACCAGCTCGGGCGGGCAGGCCTCGCCGGCGACCACCAATGCCGTGGACGGCAGCCCATCGGGTGACAAACCCATTGCGGCTGAGGGGGTTTGCGACAGTACATCGACACGCTCGCGAACGAGTAGTTCGTGCAATTCGACCGGGGAACGGGTGACGGCCTCGGGAACCACGACCAGTCTGCCGCCGCGCAACAGCGCACCCCAGATTTCCCACACCGAGACGTCGAAGCCGTACGAGTGCCACTGGGTTACGGTCTGGCCGGCCGTAGGCGTGAAAGAGGCTGGCGTGGTGAATAGTTGGGTGACGTTACGATGGCTGATGCCGACACCTTTGGGCACGCCGGTAGTGCCCGAGGTGTACAGGATGTAGGCCAGATTGTCAGCGGCAGGGTATGGCAATCCAGCGCTGGGCTGGCCGGCGATGGCGGCGTCGTCGATGTCGATTACCACCAGATCGTGGCCGGCTAGCTGGCCGGCCAGGGCGGTGGTCGTCAGTGCGG
>NZ_VTZN01000250.1 GCF_008370645.1 Mycobacterium simiae | reverse complement strand
GGCGCTGGCGGCGATGCCGACGCTGCCCGAGTTGGCCGCTAACCACGTCATCCACGCGACGTTGGTGGCGACGAACTTCTTCGGGATCAACACCATCCCGATCGCGCTCAACGAGGCCGACTATGTCCGGATGTGGATCCAGGCGGCCACCACCATGGCGACATATCAAGCGACATCGGAGGCGGAGCTGGCGTCGACACCGCAGACCGACCCCGCACCGCAGATCCTGCAGGCAACCGCAGAGGCCGAGCCTGCAGAGGAGGATGCGCACGGCGGATCGCCCACCCTCATCGACTACGTCGTAGCGGAATTCTTGCGCATCGTCTCCGGTGGCCGCTTGGATTGGAATATCAACGAAGGCACCCTCAATGGAATCCCCTTCGAAGAGTACACAAATGCCGCCGACCCAAACTGGTGGGTTGTTCGTGGCATCGAATTCCCCAAGGATTTCGAAACATTCGTCCAGGAACTGTTTACGAATCCAGAGGAAGCTTTCCAGTCCTACTTCGATCTCATCCTCTTCGACTACCCCGAGCACATACCGCAGCTCCTTCAAGCGCTGAACCAGTCTCCGCTGCTACTGGCGGTCCCATTCGGCGCTGCTGCATCCAATTTGGGCGCCGCCACGGGCTTGACGGGGCTTTCCGGCTTGGCGGCTATCCAGCCTGCAGCCATCCCCGCTGCCGTGACGCCGCCTGTCGCCTCTGCAGGGCCAATGCCAATCGCGGGGATGGCCCCGGGAGTCGTCACGGTCGCGCCCAGTGCGCCGGCTCCCGCGCCCGCGCCCGCCGCGACGAGCACGGTCGCCAGCGCTGGGCCGACGACGCCGCCACCGGCTCCGGCCGCCGCAAGCTTCGGCTACCCGTTCCTGGTAGGCGGCGGCCCTGGCGCAGGCTTCGGGTCCGGCATGAGCAGCAGTGCGAGCGCCGGTGCCAAAAAGAAGGCGCCGCAGCCCGATTCTGCCGCAGCAGCAGCCGGCGCGGCCACTGGTGCGCGATCGCGACGACGTCGACGCACCGGGCTACACGACCACGGCGATGAGTTCCTCGACATGAATATCGATGTCGACCCCGACTGGGCCGTACCGCCGCGTAGCGAGGCGACGCCGTCGACTGATTCATCGGATCGAGGCGCCGGACATCTGGGGTTTGCGGGCGCCGTGAATAAGCACCCGGGCGCCGCGGCGGCGGGCTTGACCACGCTGGCCGAGGACGAGTTCGGCAGCGGCCCAAGGCTGCCGATGATCCCGGCAACGTGGAACCCGGAAGAACCCGGCGCTTCCTGAGTCCAGGCGTAGTGACGGCGACGGTAAAGCTTTGGTCATCTTTCGCCCGGGTGAGTTGTTCAGGTCAGCGCCTCGACAAGCACAGAGTCTTGATGGGCAGCGCACACACCGGGTGGTCGTCAGGCCCGTCGTGGGCTCTGTCGCGGCGGCACGCGGTAGCCGAATGCTGTGTCGTCGTCGCGAAAACAGTTGGCCGGCCGTGAGCTGCTGTGCCCATGCGGTGGGGCAGAAGCGGCAGGTGAGGCGAGCGCACCGGCCCTACGTCGGCCAGTGTGGGGGTCGTGCAGACGCGCCCGCGCGACCGGGTCGACCCGGTCACCGTGACCACCGGCGCCCGAGTCGATCGAACACGGCCGTGCAGGCGGTGAGGTTGCTCGGCCTGACACGGCCCACAGCGAGTCAGGGTGACACGAGGGTGCCGGTCGCGGCTGCCCGGACCGGCGTCGGTAGCGCGAAGGCTGGGCGGCACCTGCGCCGGCGGACGAGCCGTACCGTCGCCGATCAGCCCCGGCCCGCCACGCCCCGTGAGTGGCAAGGCCGTTGCACTACTCGGGTGTTGTGAGGTCGCATCCTCCGGCCGTGGTGAACGGGTAGGCGAGCTGGGCCAGGTAGCGGCGGGGGTAGTGGGGTTTGGCCGCCATGCCGAGCTGGTCGCTGCTGAACCGGTGATTCGGGTCGTAGGAGAAGGTGCGCAGCAGATGGTCCCAGATCAGGGTGAACAGCCCGAAGTTGACGTCGCCGACACCGGCCCATTTGAGGTGGTGGAAGCGGTGCCCTTCGTTGAGGGCCAGCAGGTACTTGGCAGGGCCGACCCGATAGTCGGCGTTGGAATGCTGCAGGAGCAGTTGGATGGCGGTGGCGGTGGCCAGCGCGGCGGCCACGTGGACCGGCAACCCAGCCATGATCAGCGGGCCGACGCCGGCGGTCATTTCGATGCTTTGATGCAGCGGGTGTTTCATCAGCCCGTTGAGCCCGTAGCAGCGGGTCACGCTGTGGTGCACCGCGTGAAAGCGCCACAGCAGCCCGATTTTGTGGCTGGCCAGGTGCACCAGGGTGATGCCCAGGTCTGCTGCCAGGATCGCGATCAGCACCTGCACGACGAAAGGCCAGTGGCGGGGCCATATTCGGGCGGGTGGAACTGCTGCGGCCAGCAATGGAATCGCGGCGACGCTGAACACCAGCAGAGTTTCGTTGACGGTGGCGTGGACGCGGTCGCGTCGGCTGTCGGCCTGATCGTGGTTCCACGACGCGTCGTAGGGGATCAGCCGCTCGACGGCAAACGACGCCGCGACCGCCACCGCTAAGACCAGCAGCAGCAGGTAGTTCGGGGCTCGGTAGGCGGCAAGGGCGATGGCGGCGCCGTTGAGCCCAATCAGCATGAAAGGTGCGTAGCCGTAGCGGATCGCAGCCGCCCCCAATGTTTTTGGTGTGGCGCTTCTGGGGTGGGTGGTCATGGCTCCAGCGTCGCCGCGACGCCGGCCTGACTGCTTGAACGTTTCGGCTACACATCATCGACGATCAGCTCATTCGGCATCAGCCACAACACCACCAGCCCGCGCTACTCCCACGGATACGAGTTCGGCCGAGGCGCGGCCCGGGCCGGGGACGGCGTCGCGACTGGCGTCGCGGGTCCGCTCGTGATCAGTGCTGATGTTCATCCGCTACGCGCAGGCAGGCGTGGCGTTTCCGGGCGGATTCGGAACGCTCAACGAACTCTTCGAGGCGCTCAGGCTCATACAGGCCGAGAAGACCCGCCGCTTCCCGGTGGTGCTTGCCGGTCCGCATCACCGGCGCGGATTGCAGCTATGGATCGGTGAGCGGCTACTCGCGCCGGAAATGGTTCCGACCGATGACGTCAAACTCAGGGGAGACGTGACCATTTGCAGAAGATACCCTATAGGGGTATCCTGCCGGTTAGGTCGGGGTGGGTCAGGCATCGATGAGAAAGGAAGCGGCATTGAGCACCGTCACTATCACAGTCGCCGGCATGAGCTGCGGGCATTGCGCGTCCTCGGTGCGCGATGAGGTCGGGCGCATCCCCGGCGTCACCGCGGTCGACGTCGATCTGCCCAGCGGCGCGGTCACCCTCGAAACCGACGGCCCGGTGGACGACAACGCGATCAAGAGCGCCGTCGAAGAGGCCGGCTACCGGCTGGCCAGCTAAACGGACAACCCCAACCGCCAGCAGAGCGTCCCCCGCACCACGATTCATAGCCCGGGCGGCTGCCGGGCATGGAAAGGAGACCATGGTGAATCCCGTCGTCGCGCCGAACGGCCACGTCGAGCTCGTGATTGACGGTATGACGTGCGCGGCGTGCGCGGCCCGGATCGAGAGGAAGCTCAACAAGCTTGCCGACGTCACCGCGGCAGTCAACTACGGGACGGAAAAAGCCAGCGTCGACTATACGGGCGACGTGACGCCAGATCAGCTCGTGTTCGCCATCGAAGAGGCCGGCTACACGGCGAAACTGGCCCAGCGCACTGCCGACGCCGCCGAAGGCGAGGGACTGGCTGACCCAGACCCCACCGCATCGCTGCGGCAGCGGTTCGGTGTTTCGCTGATACTGACCGCGCCGGTGGTCGCGATGGCCATGATTCCCCCCCTTCAGTTCACCCATTGGCAATGGCTCTCACTGATGCTGGCCGCCCCGGTGGTGGTGTGGGGCGGTTGGCCGTTCCATCGAGCCGCATGGACCAACCTGCGGCACGCCACGGCCACCATGGACACGCTGGTGTCGATGGGAACGGCCGCCGCGTTCGGCTGGTCCCTTTACGCGCTGGCCTGGGGCACCGCAGGGATGCCCGGCATGAGTCATGGGTTTGAGTTCACGATGACCCGCAGCGAGGGCACCAACAACATTTATCTGGAGGCGGCCACCGCAGTTACCACTTTCATCCTGGCGGGCCGATTTTTCGAGGCACGCTCCAAGCGCCGAGCCGGCGCCGCGCTGCGTACCCTGCTGGAGCTCGGCGCCAAGGATGTCGCAGTGCGCCGCGACGGGGTCGAGCACCGCATTCCCATCGACGAACTCGCGGTCGGGGACGAGTTCGTGGTCCGGCCGGGCGAGCAGATCGCCACCGACGGCGTCGTCGTCGAGGGCGCTACAGCGGTGGACGCCTCGTTACTGACCGGTGAGTCTGTCCCGGTCGAGGTCCACCCTGATGACCGTGTGATCGGCGCGACCGTCAACGTCGGCGGCCGAATAGTCGTACGCGCCCAGCGGATTGGAGCCGCCACGCAACTGTCCCAGATGGCCAGGCTCGTGGAGGAGGCGCAAGCCGGAAAGGCCAGGGCGCAGCGGCTGGCCGATAAAATCTCGGCTGTGTTCGTGCCCATCGTCATCGTCCTGTCGCTGGCGACACTGGGATTCTGGCTGGCCGCCGGCGCATCGGCTGCAGCGGCCTTCACCGCCGCCGTGGCGGTGTTGATTATCGCCTGCCCCTGCGCACTGGGGCTGGCCACGCCGACCGCGCTGATGGTCGGCACCGGCCGCGGCGCCCAGCTCGGCATCCTGATCAAAGGTCCCGAGGTGCTGGAATCGACCCGACGCCTCGACACCATCGTTTTCGACAAGACTGGCACGGTGACCACCGGCGCGATGACGCTGCTCGATGTGGTCGCCGTCGACGGCGAACGGCCCGATCAGGTACTGCGGCTGGCCGGTGCACTCGAGGCTGCCTCCGAGCACCCCATCGCCGCGGCGATCACCCGTGCGGCCCGTGACCGGGTCGGTGAACTCCCGGCGGCCGAGGATTTCCGCAATCTGCAGGGAATGGGCGTCCGAGGCGTGGTTGACGGCCACGAAGTGGTGGTGGGCCGCACCCGTCTTCAGGGCCAGGGGTTCCGACACCTACCGGGCCGGCTCGCTGATTCGATGCGGCAGGCCGAGTCGGAGGGCAAGACGGCGGTCGCCGTCGCCTGGAACGGCACGGTGCGCGCGGTGTTGGTGGTCGCGGACGCGGTCAGACCCA
>NZ_VTZN01000025.1 GCF_008370645.1 Mycobacterium simiae | reverse complement strand
GGGAAATGCCCGAACGGCTCCAGACCGCACTGCGAGCGATAAGTGACTGCATTTCCGGGATGCAGGACCTCGACAAGAAAAGGTTGGTTATCGCGGCAGCCGCGTGCGAGGAGGGTTTTGTCGTGGCATCAGATGGCTGCGTCAGCATCGGGGCAGCACATCAGGGCTTCGCGGGTGACGATGCCACCGTGCGGCGCGCCCGCTACGAGCATCGCCTCATGTCGGTGCTCGCGGAGATGGCTGAGCTACAGGAACGTACGGTGGCTACGGTCACCGAGCGATTGGGCGCCGACGAACCGGGGGGACCTTGGTCCTTTGTCGAGTGTGCCAAGGCCGGGGTTGAGCTGAGCACTTTCGAGACGGGTGGCGCAGGCCTGCCGCCGTCGCCGCTGCGCGACATGTTGGACCGACTCGCCGCCGACATGGCGCGCGCCAAACAACGATTTGGCGCAAGCGCACCGTGAGGATGGGCGTAACCGCGGCGTCCGGCTCGCATAGCCCACAATGGAGGTAATGGAACCCGAACAACAACCACAGTCCTTCTATGCCGCCGTCGGCGGCGCCCAGACGTTTCATGCGATCGTGTCGCGCTTCTATGAGCAGGTCGCTGACGATGAAATATTGCGTCCGCTGTATCCCGAACCGGACTTGTCCGGTGCCGAAGAACGACTGCGGATGTTTCTCGAGCAGTACTGGGGCGGCCCCCGAACGTACTCGGATCGACGTGGCCATCCGCGCCTGCGCATGCGACACGCTCCCTTTCGGATCACCCCACTGGAACGCGACGCCTGGTTGCGCTGCATGCACACCGCGGTTGCGTCCATTGACTCAGAAACCCTTGATGACGAGCACCGCCGCCAGTTGCTCGACTATCTGGAGATGGCCGCCCACTCCCTGGTCAACTCCGCGTTTTGAGGTCCCACATGTCGGGCAGCGGCGTTGACCCGCCGTGGTGGTCACATGCGGTGTTCTACCAGGTGTATCCGCGCTCGTTCGCGGACAGCAGCGGCGACGGGGTCGGCGACCTAGACGGGCTTACCGCCCATATGGCGTACTTGCAACAGCTTGGTGTCGACGGAGTCTGGATCAACCCGGTTACCGTCTCGCCGATGGCCGACCACGGTTATGACGTCGCCGATCCTCGGGACATCGACCCGATTTTCGGCGGGATGGCGGCGTTCGAGCGGTTGGTCGCGGCGGCACATGAGCGGGGTATCAAGGTCACCATGGACGTGGTACCCAACCACACCAGCTCCCAGCACCCGTGGTTTCAGGCGGCGCTGGCCGCGGGCTCCGGCAGTGCCGCACGCGACCGCTATTTCTTTCGCGACGGCCGCGGCCCGGACGGATCGCGACCGCCGAACAACTGGGAGTCGGTATTCGGTGGACCGGCCTGGACCCGGGTGACCGAACCGGACGGCAACCCAGGCCAGTGGTATCTGCACCTCTTCGACACCGAGCAGCCTGACCTCAATTGGGATAACCCCGAGGTGTTTGACGACTTCGAGAAGACGCTGCGCTTTTGGCTGGAACGTGGCGTGGACGGCTTTCGCATCGACGTAGCCCACGGCATGGCTAAGCCCGCTGGGCTGCCCGACGCCACCGCCGAAGCCAAGATCTTGCGCCACACCGATGACGATCCCCGCTTCAACCGCCCGCATGTGCATGCCATCCACCGCGATATCCGCGCAGTTATCGACGACTATCCCGGAGCGGTCACGGTCGGCGAGGTGTGGGTGCACGACAACGCGCGGTGGGCGGAATACGTGCGACCCGACGAGCTGCATCTCGGCTTCAACTTCCGGCTGACCCGGACTGCATTCGACGCCGCCGAGATCCACGACGCCGTGCAGAACTCGCTGGTGGCTGCGGCGCTAGAAAACGCCACCCCGACCTGGACGCTCGCCAATCACGATGTGGGTCGGGAGGTCACCCGGTACGGCGGCGGAGAGATTGGGCTGCGCCGGGCGCGGGCCATGGCGATGGTCATACTCGCGCTACCGGGCGCGGTATTTCTCTACAACGGTCAGGAACTCGGGCTACCTGATGTG
Source organism: Mycobacterium simiae (assembly GCF_008370645.1). Classification (GTDB taxonomy): domain Bacteria; phylum Actinomycetota; class Actinomycetes; order Mycobacteriales; family Mycobacteriaceae; genus Mycobacterium; species Mycobacterium simiae_A. Next base: position 41,340 of record NZ_VTZN01000025.1, on the reverse strand, counting down.
GATCTGCCCGACGAGGTACTGCAGGACCCGACCTGGAAACGCTCGGGTCATACCGAACGTGGCCGCGACGGGTGCCGTGTTCCGCTGCCGTGGTCGGGCGACGCTCCCCCATTCGGGTTTTCGGCGTGCGCCCAGACCTGGTTGCCGATGCCGGACGAGTGGGCGGCGTTGACTGTTGAGAAGCAGCTCGCAGACCCTGGCTCGACATTGTCGTTTTTCCGAGCGGCACTCGAATTACGCAGCACCCGGGCTGAATTCGATGGCAGTCAGATCGATTGGCTGCCCGCACCCAACCATTCGCTAGTATTCGCGCGCCGCGGCGGTGGACTGGTGTGCGCGCTGAATGCAGGCCATCGCCCGATAACGCTGCCACCAGGCGAGCTGCTCGTGGCAAGCGCGCCGTTGATAGACGGCCAATTACCGCCGGACACCGCCGCCTGGCTGGTGTAGCTTCGGCCCGTCGCCGGTGGGCCACTCCCAGGCCGATGCTGATTTAGCGGTCGAGACCGAATCTATTCGAGCACCGGGCACAGTTTCGTGATCGTCGTGCCGGCCGGCTGCTGCGTCGTATCGCGTGACCGACAGCACATGTAACCCGTCTTCGCCACATGCGGGGGTTAGTTCCAGAAGGCAAAACACGCCAATGAGCCTTGCGGTCGCCGGGAAAAGAGACCGGAATCGCGGCGAGGCGGCAGTGACCGGGAGGCCGTGTTCCAGTTACCCGGCTGGGTTCGCCTGCCGATGACGGGTGTCCGCCGACTGGGTGAAACTCACCATGAACAGGGCGGCGGAGCCGCCGCCCAACGCAACCAGCGCGGGCAGCAGCAACGACTGCGCCATCGCAGCTGCGAACGGCTCACGTAAGGACTCAGGTAGCTGTGGAACGGCGCCCTCGCTGCCCTGCGGGACGGGTGGCTGCGCACCCTCGGCAAACGGCGGCAGCCGGGCAACGATCCGCGAGGTCATGAACCCAGCCATACCCGAGCTGCCCAGGACAGCGCCCAGCTGGCGGGCGGCTGTATACGCCCCCGCACTCGCACCGGCCAGCTGCGACGGCAAGTTGCGAGTCCCCACAGTAGCCAACGGCGCCCAAACGAACGGAATCGCCATACCGAGCCCCGTGATCGGCAATACCAACCGCCAGATCGGCGTGGTCAGGGACATCTCGGCCGAGAGCCACGCTAGCGAGAGCGCCAGCATCAAAAAGCCTGAACCAATAACAAGCCGAGGGCTGTACCTGTCGGCAACTTTGCCCGCAATCGGCGCCACCACAGCACTCACAATCACCATCGGTGCAATCAGGACGGCTGACCGCGTCGGCGATAGGCCATCTGCCGCTTGTGCAAAGAACATCGCCGGCACCATCATTGCGGTCGTCGCAAACGCGGCAGCCGCCACCCCAATGTTGGACAGGCTGAAATTGCGGTTGCCAAAGATCTCTAGCGGGATCAGCGGGTCGCGTGGGTTGACCGCCTGCCAGTACGCGAAACCCGCCAGTGTACTTGCGCCGCCGATAAGTATGGCCCACGTCCATGGCGCCCATCCGGCTTGCTGCCCCTCTTGCAGCCCGAAGACGATGAGCAACAAACCCAGACCGGACAACCCGACGCCGGGCAAATCGAGCTGTTGCTTATGCAAGGGCAGCACCGGAAGCAAGCGAGCTGCCAGCACCAGCCCGACGATGCCGATGGGGACGTTGACGAAGAAAATCCACTCCCACCCGAACGCCTCGACCAGCACACCGCCGGCCAACGGCCCGACCAGGGTGGCAACTCCTCCGGTGGCAGTCCACGCGCCGAGCGCCACACCACGGCATTGCGGTTCAAAGATCCGGGTGATCATCGTCAAGGTTTGCGGGAAAAGCAGCGATGCGCCGATGCCCTGCACGACGCGAGCGAGGATCAACGTGGCAATGGTGCTAGAGAACCCGCAGAGTAACGACGCCGCGGTGAACACCCCAAGGCCAGCTAAGTACACCTTTTTGGGGCCGAGCCGGTCACCGAGCCGACCGGCCAGCAGCAACGGCACCGCGTAGGCGAGTAGGTAGGCACTTGTCACCCAGATCACCATCTGATAGCTGGCATTCTGCTCGGCCATCAGGCTCGGGTTGGCGAGGACTACGACGGTGGAGTCGAGCACGATCATGAAGTAGCCGACCAACATTGCCCATAGCGCAGGCCAGGCCGAGTTCGCGGGACGGGCGGAGATGTCCTGCGCCGTGCGCGCCAAGTGCCGCTTGCCGATGAGCGCCGCTATCATGTGCGCGCGCCGTCTTGCCCCTGAATGCTCTGCCTCATGAAGGGGCGACGTCGGCTGCGGATCGATGGGCTTGGCGCAGCGCAGAATCTCAGCACCATAATCGGCGACTCACCAGCCTGCGTACCAGCCAGTTCGTTGAATTCACGCTGCAGACGCTGCAACTGGGGGGCGAAGTTCGGTGACAGATCGGAACGCTCTTGACTGGTCTTGGCATAGAGAAACAGCGGCGAGATCGGTCCCGCTGCCAGCCCATGTTGCTGCGCGCGGATCCAGACGGCCTCAGCAGCTGATCCACCACACGCGTAATCGGCCAATGTCTCACCTTGGATGAACACGAGGGCTATTGCGGAACTCGCACAAACTCGAAAATAGCTTTCGGCACCCAGGGCGACACCACCGTTCCATCGTGCTAGTTCGGCCATGACTTCGGGTCGACACAGCGTGTCGAGCATCGCCAATCGGAAAGGATCCAGCTCGAGGCCTCGGACATCGATACCCGACTCCAAGGATGGATCTGTCGGCCAACGCAATTCAGCCACCAGCTCGGCGTGCAGTTCGGGAGTCAAATAGCGGATGCGATCAGACTCCCCGAGAATCATTGCGGCCCTCTCGATCTCGTCTCGCGTCCGCAGAAGCTGCAGCCGCGCGCCTTCGCGCCGGGCCGCTGATTCCAGCAATTCCAGGGTCGCATCTGCAATCGGAGCCGGTGTCCCGTGGTGTCGGTTGGTTTGTCGTAGCAGCATCGGTCGATAGAGTCGCGCCAGCTCGGGGTCGCTGTCAGCACCTAGCTTCACAACCACGCAGAGGGGCGATTGTTCGCTGCTGTGGCCAATCTCCACGGGCCCGAGGACTCCGTGAGCTGCGGCCGCTACCCGGGCGTTGAACACCGCAGCGCCGATGGCGACTGCGCTGGCTCGAAAATCGATGTCCACCAACGACGTACGCTCAGGTACAAGTTCGATGGCGACGGCATCGTGATCAACTTCGATGCGCCATGGCTGCGCGTTTCCGACCGAAGGCGCGCGGCTGGCTGCCGTGGCGACCACGTCGATGATGTTGGGCAGCTTGCCAACATCGGCCAGTATTTCGGCGTCAGGGTCGGACTGCGGATCGCCGTCCCACCTGGCGGTGCCCTCGTGGTGCGCAGTGGCGGGCTCGTCGAGATGGTCCAGCGCCGCGGCGATGTCGATACGGGTCCGGCCAGACAATAGCGGCTCACCCAGACCAATTCTGCGGACAGCCTCTGCTACCGTCGCCGCGCCGAGTGTGACTTGGCTCGCCAGTTGCGGCCACGCGGACAGTGTAGTTCCGACCTCGATGAGCGTCGCGGCCTCACGCGCAGTCCCCCGGCCAGGGTCGGCGAGACGATACAAGTGCGGCATCTTTTCCCTGGCCGACAACCCTGCCAAGGTGGCGCCATCAACGTCGCCAAGTAAGCCGTGCAGAATCGGTCGCGTCGGCTCCTGGTCAAACCGCTCGACATCCACCAAGCCGCGGTGGTCGGTGGCCATGACGACCGGTATCTGCCGGCTGCGCGCAGCCTGCCGGACCAGGATTTTAGTGTCGAGCGAGTCGCATTCTTCGACAACGATGTCAAGGCCATCGAGGAATGCATCCAGAGCATCTGGAGTTACTCCCGCGGTAAATGTCCGCACCCGCAAATACGGGTCCAGCTCGGCTATCCGGCGCCCGGCAGCCGTCGCCTTGTTGGTACCGAGGTCCAACACCGATGCAGGCACGCGATTGAGGTTGGATAGGTCTAACCGATCGAAGTCGGCGAGTCGCAGTTCTCCGCACAATCCTTCGGCCGCAATGGTATACGCAATGACATGTCCGACGCTCAATCCGACCACTCCGATGCGTAGCGCGGCGAGCCGGCCTTGCTCCTCGACGGTAATCAGATGCCTGTTCCGGTCGAGCCGTACCGCCCGAAAGGCTTGGGGGCCCAATACGGCGACCACGTTTCGGCGCCAGGGGTAGTAGACCCACCGGCTCCGCTCGGCAATCAACTCAGCGTTGGGGCCGGGACGGAGACTTCGGACGGATTCCACCTGCCCGTCAAGCTGGTCCAGGAATTCAATGCAGGCATCAGCGCGTAGGTTTTCCAACCGCCGATAGTCGTCGGGATCGTCGGGATCGAGAATCTGTATCTCTGCATCACCCACGCCGCAAGTCATTACGTTCACGCAAGCGATACTTGCATGCCCACAATTCTTCCGCAAGGACTCTATCAGCGACCGGCGCATGGTTCTATGCCAACACGATTTTCGGGGGCAGTCGTACCAAGACTTCTATCAAGATGACGATTTCAGTCGTATCAATCGATAAGTAGTTGCGGCAACTTTGGTGAGCATCGGCAAACTGCTGATGGCTATCATTATCCGGCTCCAGACGTTTCTATTACAACCTTCTCAATTCGTAGTCCCTCACGCGAATGCCGGGAAAGATTAGGGGCTCCTATTTGCTCGACGTTCGCTGCGCTTCTCGGTGCTTTGCCCCATGCCCTGCGACTTCCCATCCTTCAGGTGCGATTAATTGCTTACGTTAACCCGTGCTGGCGGCGGAAGCCGATAGATCCGAACGCGCGCACTGCGGTGAGTTCGGCAGTGCGCTCACGTGGTACTCCGCGTGCGTAGTAGCTTCAACAACCCGCCAGCGACGTTTGCCAGGTTCGCAGGTATCCACACCAGGAGTGCTTCTCCGTCGGTGAAGCGCGGGTTGGCCTGAAAGAAAAACTGCGCGTCCGGGTCATGTTCGAGCCCGCGCAACCGCGAGGCATCAAGCGGTGTAGCGCCCGAACGCACGACCCAGGGTGAGTCACCGACCCGCACGTAATTCCTTTTCTCGCTAACCACCATCACCAGAGCTTCGACATCACCAGACGTTCGGTGCCCGCGGCGCGGATAGATCCGTGGCATCGTCCGGGCCAACAGACGATATGCAGCGGGTGACGAACTGCGGGTCAAGTAGGCGATCGGGGTGCGCGGTGCACGGAGTTTGAAGCGAAGCACCTGGCGGAGGGCGAACAGCATGCTACTTGTTCCGCCGCGATAGCCCGGGCGGAAGAACGCGCCTCCGAATAATACGGCGTAGTGGTTGGCCTGATGCTCAATCCGCTCGACACCCAGGTATGCAAAACCGGCCAATTCGTCGCGTGCACCAAAGAAGATCTTCAGGTGAACCTCACCGGCCCCAAAAACCTGGGCCGCAAACACATCCTTCGTGTCGCCGCGCACCGTCTCGCGGTAAAGACCGTAGAGCCGCTCCACCCAGACACAACGCTGCGCGGGCGGCAGTGATGCCCAGCGCAGGCATTTGCTGCGGACAATGCGGTGAGGAGATCTGCCGACGCGAGCCTGCGAGAAAGTTCTCGTGACGTCGACCCGGCCATGGGACGGAATAGTGATGTTGACCGCTGCGTGCTCAGCCGAGCGGATCAAATTGTTAGCGTCGATGGCAATCCCTTTTATGCTCGCGTGAGTTCTAATTGAAAGCTGGTGCACAACTGAAGCGGATCCGACGGGTTACATCGATGTGCGACAGTCACGGCCGCCCATCGCGAGTTGATATACGTGGCAGCACTGGAAATGTCAATGTTCGCTATTTGTGTTTGCTTCGGAAAGACGTCGTCACGACGGGCAAATTCGTCAACAACCCCACCACATTGCCGATACATTACGAAGTAGACCCTTGCCGAAGCATGAGAGACGCACATCCGCGCTCAGCCAAAGTCACGACCGTCGTCGGGCATCGATACGTTCGGCGACAACAATGGGACTTGTCATGCGCTTACTCTCTGGAATCGGTTATAGTCGCGAAATGACTATAAGGTAATGGCGACAACTCAAGACAGCAAGTTGCGTTATGATAGCGATAGCTAACCGTAATAATAATGTTATATGCGCTATCCATTAAGTCTAACTTTTGGACAACCGGTCCGATTTTCTCGGCTGCAACGTTTTGTTCAATAGTTTTGACATGCATACCGGCGCCGCATGGCATCGGTATGCAGCCTCGGCCGGCGCCCGGTATGGGCCTCCCGATTGCGGGGTGGCCAGCCAGGACCAAGCTCGCTATGCAGCAGGTCGATAGAATGCGCCGGTCAGCGTCGTACTTGATGCCCACCGCAGCCACATTGGCAAACTTGCCATGCGTGGCGGACTACTGGCGATATTGCGGCGCGGCACCACGCCGACGTCTTGTATGTGGGGTGCGGTGGGGGCCTGCTGGTGCAGCGGCTGGCAGTAGTATCGCGCCGGGTGGTCGGCATCGATCCGACGCTGCCACCGTCGAACGAGCCCGTCGCCGGCTGCACTCGAAAGCCAACACATCGGTCGACCACTGCGACTTTCGAGGCTTCGCCGCGCCCCAGCAGAGCTTCGACGTCATCATGTTCGTGGCCAGCATTCACCACCAGCCGCTGCAAGAGGCGCTGGCAAAACGCGCCAACTACTCAAGCCCGGCGGCGAGCTGGCCGTCGTGTGCTTGCGGCGAACAAGGCGATCCGCAACTGGGCATGGTCGCTGCTGTGTGGCCCATCGCCTGGGTAGAAACGCGCCTTCATCGGGAGACCCGTGATATCGGCGCACCGGTCACCGAGCCCCACGAAAACCTCGATCAGACTCGACAGGTAGCCAACGAGGTTCTGCCCAACGCCGAAATCCGACGACGCCTCTACTACCCGTACCGGTTTGCACTGGCAAGACCCGGGCTAGCCAAAAAAGTCAGGTGTCAGCGCAGCACCAGCGCAGGATGGCCGCGGCGCAGGTACACAGACCCGTAGCGGGCGTCGACCCGCAACCACGCCGGGTGAACCCGGACCCGAACAATTTCGTCCGCGTCGACCACGTCGGCCGGCTGCGCCAAAAAACCCATCGCGGTCAGGGCGAACACACAACGCATCGGCAGCCCAACGGTGACGTCGCCGGAGCTGACCTGGACAACCTCTTGGTCCAGCAGCGAGACCGGCGGCCCCTGGGTGCTTCCGTACTCTTTGGCTAGCCATGCGCCGTTCTGAGACAGCTCGAGGATGGCCTGAGCCGGCACATCGTCGAGGTGGGTGAAACCTGATTCAGGAGGTAACACACCCCGCCATGCCGAGTCCATCGGATAACCCGGATCGACGTAGCCCGAGTTGTCCATCGCCGCCAGTCCGCGCGCCAACCCGTCTGCGCCCGAACAGAAATCGTCGGGTCGCACCTTGCCGGCCACCACCCGGCTGGCTAGCACGTCGAAACCCGTTGCCACCCATGCCGTCAGCAATCCGGCCGATCGTGCACGCAGTCGGATGACCGCGGCATCGTCGAGCCGCATCGCGCGCTCCACGAACCTGGCCAGATCCGCGCGGTGAGCCGTGTCCTTAAGCCACAGCCCGCGCTCGGCTACCGCATCCACCGCTGCAGGTACTCCCGGTGATGTGGGAACAGGCGAACCAGCCGCTGCTCGTCGATATGGAAGGCGGCCAGCTGAGACTCGGCGATGACAGCCGGCTTGGAGTCCGGCTCCGCGTTGACCGAGCGCACTTCATAACCGAGCGTGAAGTCGACCGCGCGCCGCCGCTTTACCCAGATCGTCACTTGCAACGGGGAATCGGACAGCCGCAGTTGACCCTTGTAGGTGACCCGGACGTCGGCAATTAGTAACCCGATAGTCGTGATGTCGGCAGCGAACGCGTCTTTGAGAAACGGGACACGCGCCTCTTCCAGGATGGTGACCAGGGTGGCGTGGTTGACGTGCTGGTACATGTCAATGTCGGACCAGCGCACCGGCACCGACGCAACGAAGCCGGCGCTCATCCCGAAGCTCCACGTCCGCTGGTGCGGGTCATCCGGCGGATCTGTCGTGCCGCCACCGACAGCGTCGCCAAATCCTTTGCCCCACTTTCCCGAATCTCATCGAGGGTGCGGCGGGCCCGATCCACCCGCGACGCACTGATGTGCTCCCATTCGGCGATCTTTTGTTCCCCGCTTTCATCAGGCTCGCCCACGGCCAGCACGTCCAGACACAGCGACCGCAGTGAGGCATAGATATCGTCACGAATTGCCAAGCGCGCCAACGCATGCCAACGATCTTTGCGGGGTAGCTGAGAAACCGCGGTAAGCAGGCCGTCGGTGCCCAGCCGGTCCATCAGGGCGAAGTAGGTGTCGGCAACGTCTGCGGAGCCAACCTCGGTGATATCGGCAATGTCGATGATGTCAAGCAGGCTGTAGCGGTATAAGCCGACGGCCACTCGATAAGCCAGGTCGTGGGGCGCGCCGAGTGCCGTGAACTCAGCGGCCTCCTTTTCGACGATGGCTTTGTCGTCTCCGCGCAACCACTCCGACATGCGCGGCGTCATCGCCTTGACCTTGGCGGCGAAGCGGTTGATCTCAGCGCCGACGGCCAGCGGCTGCGGACGGTAGTTGAGCAACCAGCGTCCGGCCCGGTCTATCAGCCGACGGGTATCCAGTGTCAACCGGTCTGAGATTGCCACCGGCAGCTGAGCCGCGCGAATCCGCCGCCACAAGTGGTTGATCCCGAAGATGGCATCGGTCGCGACGTAGGTGCGCACCGCGTCGATCGGCGTGACACCAACGTCTTCGGCGATCCGGAAGGTATAGCTGATGCCGGCAGTATCCACCAGATCGTTCACCAGCATGGTGGTCACGATTTCGCGGCGCAGCTGATGCGAACGGATGTCCGGGGTAAAGCGTTCGCGCAATGGCCGTGGGAAGTATTCCGGCAACCTGGACGCGAACACATCCTGGTCTGGCAGCTCGGTGGCTAACACGTCTTCTTTGAGCGACAGCTTGACGTGTGCCATCAACGTCGCCAGCTCGGGCGAGGTGAGCCCAATACCGGCTTCGGCGCGTCGTGTGATCTCCTTCTCCGACGGCAGTGCTTCCAGTTCCCGATTGAGCCCGCGCTTGGCCACCAAGTGCCTGATCTGGTCGGCGTGCACCGGCAACAGACTGGCCGCGTTGGCGCGGCTGGTACCCATCAAGTCGTTTTGGTCGTCGTTGTCGGTGAGCACCAGCCGTGCCACCTCGTCGGTCATCGACTCCAGCAACTCTTTGCGTTCGTCGGATCGGACCTTTCCCGCGGTGACCAGTGCGTCGATCAGAATCTTGATGTTGACCTCGTGATCGGAGCAATCCACTCCGGCGGAGTTGTCCAGCGCGTCGGTATTGATCCGGCCTCCCGACAGATCGAATTCGACGCGGCCCAATGCCGTCACCCCGAGATTGCCGCCTTCGCCAATCACCTTGGTGCGCAGTTGGTTTGCGTTAACCCGCACCAAGTCGTTGGCGCGATCGCCGACATCGGCATCGGACTCCGACTCGGCCTTGATGTAGGTGCCGATGCCGCCGTTGAAGAGCAGGTCGACCGGCGCCTGCAAGATTGCCCGGATCAGGTTGGGCGGGGACATCTCGGCGACTTCGCTCTCAATGCACAAAGCCGCACAGACCTGCGGGCTGATCGGAATCGCTTTCTGCTCGCGGCTATAAACGCCGCCACCCTCACTGATCAAGGACTTGTCGTAATCGTCCCAGCTGGATCGGGGCAGCTGGAACATCCGCCGACGCTCCTCCCAGGAGGCACCGGCATCGGGGTCCGGGTCGAGGAAGACGTGCCGGTGATCGAACGCAGCAATGAGCCTGATGTGCTTGCTGAGCAGCATGCCGTTGCCGAACACGTCGCCGCTCATGTCACCGATGCCCACGACGGTGAAGTCCTCGGTCTGCGTGTCGACCCCGATTTCCCGGAAATGGCGCTTGACGGCCTCCCAGGCCCCCCTGGCGGTGATGCCCATGGCCTTGTGGTCGTAGCCCACCGATCCGCCGGAAGCGAATGCATCACCCAACCAGAACCCATAGGACTTGGCGACATCGTTGGCGATATCAGAGAACGTGGCCGTGCCTTTGTCGGCGGCCACCACCAGGTAGGCGTCGTCCCCGTCGCGCCGCACCACCTCGGGCGGTGGGCTGACCTTTCCGGTCGCGTGGTTGACGTTGTCGGTGACATCAAGCAATCCGGAGATAAACAGCTGATAGCAGGCCACACCCTCGGCGCGGACGGCGTCACGGTCGGCGGCTGCGTCGCCGGTGGGCAGCGGCGGCCGCTTGACGACGAATCCACCTTTGGCGCCGACGGGCACGATGACGGCGTTCTTCACTGCTTGAGCCTTGACTAAACCGAGGATCTCAGTGCGAAAGTCGTCGCGGCGGTCAGACCAGCGCAAACCGCCGCGCGCGACCGGACCGAATCGCAGGTGCACGCCCTCGACCCGGGGCGAATACACGAAGATTTCGAACTTCGGGCGCGGCAGTGGCAGCTCACCGACTAGCTGCGCGTCCAGCTTGACCGCCAGAACATCGCGGCTGCGCGCTGAATTCTCCCGCTTCACAAAGTAATTGGTCCGCAACGTGGCCTGCACCAGCGAGGCGAACGCCCGCAGGATGCGGTCGGTGTCCAGACTCACCAACGCGTCGATATCGGCGGCGACTGCGGCCGCGGCCGCTTGCGCATCCCGCTTTGCCGGTGCGCCTGCCGGTCTGGGATCAAACAGCGCCTCGAACAATGTGATCAGTGAGCGCGCGGTCGAGGGATGTTCGTTGAGCACCGATTCGATGTAGGACTGGCTATAGGGGAAGCCTGCCTGCCGCAGATACTTGGCGCACGCGCGCAGCAGCACAACCTGCTGCCAGGTCAGCCCCGCACGCATCACCAATTCATTGAACCGGTCGATCTCGACTCGGCCCTGCCAGATCGCGGTGACCGCATCGGCGAATCGTTGTGCAGCCGCAGTCCGTTCAGCCTCCGTCGCGGCTTCCGGGATCGTGGGATGGGGCGAAATCTTGAACTGGTAGATCCAGATCGGCAGCCCGTCGGGGCGGGTGACGGTGAACGGTCGCTCCTCGAGCACCTCAACACCCATGCATTGCAGCATCGGCAACAGCTCGCTCAGCGATGCGGTACACCCACCCAAAAACCAGGTCAACTGCGCGACACCTTGCTCGTCGCCCTCGGAAAACACCAACCTGACCGAATCATCGGCCAGCTCGTTGATGATCGCTATGTGGTAGATGGCATCAGCCGGACTAATCGCCTGCTTGTAGACCTCGGGGAACGCAGCCGCGTAATGCTCGGCGTCATGGTGAGTGATGGACCCCGACGTCGCCGCGCCGATAAGCCGGTCAGCCCAGGTGAGCGCAGCCTCACTGAGCAACGCTTGGATCCGCAGCCGGTTGGCCTCCGAAACATCGACCGATCCCGGCGGAGCGTCTTCGGGTAACCGGACCATGAAATGCATGAGCGCCCAAGGCGATTCACTGACCCGAGCGGTGAATTCCAGTCGCGTCCCACCGAACTCGCGGACCAGGATATCCTCAATCTGCAAGCGCACCGCCGTGGTGTAGCGGTCGCGCGGCACGTAGACCAGGCATGAGACGAAGAACTGCAGCCGATCCACCCGCAAGAACAACAATGCGCGTCGTTGTGAGCCCAAATCCACTACGGCTTTGGCCATCGTCAATAACCGCTCGGCGCTCAGGGTAAACAGCTCGGGGCGCGGGACAGTCTGGATGACGTCAAGCAGCAGCTGGCCGGGGTGGCTAGGGTCGCTGCCGGCCAACTCGAGTGCTTCGCGAACCCGCCGCGAGATCGCCGGAATTTCCAGCACGTCGGCGTTCATGGCGGCCACGGTGAACAGCCCCACGAAGCGATGCTCGATAACGCTGCCATCATCGAGCATCTCGCGCACCGCGATGGCGTACGGGTAGGCGCCGTAGCGCAAATAGCTGCCCACCCGCGCTTGGGCCAAGACCAGCAGTTTCTCTTCGTCAGTCAGCCGCGGCCGGGTACCCGAGCGCGCGCGCAGCACGCCAAGTCCGCTCGACCCATCGCCGATCACCATGCCGTCGTCGACCCGACAGGGCTGGTACCCGAGCAAGAGAAAGTTGCCGTTGCCTAGCCAGCGCAGCAGTGCCGCGACCTCCTGGCGATCGAGCGCCGCGTAGTGGCCTTCGAGGTCGCTGTCGACTGCTGCGGCCAGTTCGGCCAAGGTGTCGATCATCGCCGCCGCGTCTTGGGCGACCCGCTGGACATCGGCCAGGACCTTGGGCAGCAGCCGTTCCACTTCGGTGAGGGCATTGCTGTCGACCGAGGGCGAGAGCTGTACGTGAATCCATGCCTCACCGACATACGGTGACGCACCGGCCGCTTTAGGTTCGACGCGCAGCAGATCACCGTCGGGACTGCGGCGCGCCTCGAACACTGGCGTCATGACGGCGGTGTAGCGCACCCCGAGCCGGTGTAAGAGCACCGTCACCGAATCCATCAGCATGCTGCCGTGGTCGGTGACCACCTGCAACGCCGGTCCAAAGCCTGCCGGATCATCGGCGGGATATACCGCGACGCAGCTCTCACCAGCCGCGCGATGCATGCCGAGGCGATAGTGCGCACTCAGCATGCGCGGCTTCACCACCGAGGGCGGCGCTGGAGCGGCTCCCAAGCCGTCGTCCGCTTGACCCCGATAGCTATTCAGGTAGGCCCGGGAGATCCAGTCCGGAATATCGGCCGGCTCGGTGAAGCTGGTCCACGGCCCGACATCCTGCTTAACCCCGGGATCGCTCGTCATACCGGCTGCTCCCCACTCACGACGGATACCAGCGCGCTGCTTGATCGCCCCCCTCCTCAGCGGCCGTACCGGCCGCATCGTCGCGGGGCCCTGCCCGATCGCCCCCCTCCTCAGCGGCCGTACCGGCCGCATCGTCGCGGGGCCCGAGCAAACCTCACACTAGTCGCGCGTCAGCCTCCGGTGAGTAAGCCGGTGCGGACGCGCGGCGTCGATACCAAGCCGTTCTACTTTGTTTTCCTCGTAAGCGCCGAAATTGCCCTCGAACCAGAACCACTTGGCCTCATTGTCGCCGTCACCTTCCCACGCCAGGAGGTGCGTACAGGTCCGGTCGAGGAACCAGCGATCGTGTGAGATCACCACAGCGCAACCGGGGAAGTTCACCAGGGCGTTCTCCAATGAACTCAGCGTCTCGACGTCCAGGTCGTTGGTCGGTTCGTCGAGCAGGATCAGGTTGCCGCCTTGCTTGAGGGTCAGCGCGAGATTGAGCCGGTTGCGTTCCCCGCCCGATAGCACCCCGGCCGGCTTCTGCTGGTCTGGCCCTTTGAACCCGAAGGCCGACACGTAGGCTCGAGACGGTATCTCGTTTTGGCCAACCTCGATGTAATCCAGACCATCGGAGACAACTTCCCACACCGTCTTTTTCGGGTCGATACCGGCACGGGCCTGGTCAACGTAGCTCAGTTTGACGGTCTCGCCTACCTTGACCGTGCCGCTGTCAGGCTGCTCTAGCCCGACGATGGTTTTGAACAACGTGGTCTTGCCGACCCCGTTAGGACCGATAACGCCGACGATGCCGTTGCGGGGCAGCGTGAAGGACAGGTCCTTGATCAGGGTGCGCCCGCCATAGCCCTTGTCGAGGTGCTCAACCTCGACAACGACGTTGCCCAGCCGCGGCCCAACCGGAATCTGGATCTCCTCGAAGTCGAGCTTGCGGGTCTTCTCCGCCTCGGCAGCCATCTCTTCGTAGCGCTGTAGCCGAGCCTTGCTCTTGGCCTGGCGCGCCTTGGCGCCGGAGCGCACCCAGGCCAGCTCCTCTTGCAACCTTTTTTGCAACTTGGCATCTTTGCGGCCCTGCACCGCGATGCGTTCCGCTTTTTTCTCTAAGTAGGTCGAGTAGTTGCCTTCATACGGATAGGCGCGGCCACGGTCGAGTTCCAGGATCCATTGGGCGACGTTGTCCAGGAAGTAGCGGTCGTGGGTGACCGCGAGGATTGCTCCGGCATAGCTGGCCAGGTGTTGTTCAAGCCACTGCACGCTTTCTGCGTCCAAGTGGTTGGTCGGTTCGTCAAGCAACAGCAGATCAGGCTTCGACAGCAGCAGCTTGCATAACGCGACGCGGCGGCGTTCGCCTCCGGACAAGTTGGTCACTTGCTCGTCTGGTGGTGGGCAGCGCAACGCGTCCATGGCTTGCTCCAGCTGCGAGTCGAGATCCCATGCGTCGGCGTGGTCCAATTCCTCTTGCAGTCGGCCCATTTCCTCCATCAGCTCGTCGGAGTAGTCGGTGGCCATCAGCTCTGCGACCTCATTGAATCGGTCAAGCTTGATCTTGATGTCGCCCAAGCCCTCTTCGACGTTGCCCCGGACAGTCTTCTCGTCGTTCAACGGCGGCTCCTGTTGCAGGATGCCGACCGCCGCCCCGGTAGCCAGGAACGCGTCACCATTATTCGGCTTGTCCAATCCAGCCATGATCCGCAAGACGCTCGACTTACCAGCCCCGTTGGGGCCGACGACACCGATTTTGGCGCCGGGATAGAAACTCAACGTAACGTCGTCGAGGATCACCTTGTCGCCGTGCGCCTTGCGGACCTTCTTCATCGTGTAGATGAACTCAGCCATGCCGCGGTATTGCCTTTCTGATCTTGCAGGGTTAGCCGGGGTACCCCGCCGACCATCCTAGGCACCACCTACCGGTACTAAGCCGATAACGGTAGCGCGGGGTCGCCAGCAGCGTCCTCGACGGCAGCCACGTCTGGGACAGAGTCAACCCCGGCGGCGAGGCCTTCGTCGTTCACAACGATCGCGGACTCCCCCGTCGTTCCGGGTGCCGGGACCTTCTCCGGGCTCGGGCCAGTGTAACTGGGCTTCTCGATGCGCACGAACACTCGCGAGAGATCTGGCCCGACCGACGTTGCCCGCATCTCCAGCGAGGAACGGCGATTGCCGTCGCGGTCCTCGTACTCGCTGGTGTACACGTGGCCCACCACAATCACCGGTGCGCCCTTGCCCAACGCCGCGCCGACACCGGTGACCAGCCGTCCCCAGCAACTGACGGTGATAAATAGCGAATTGCCCGGCTCCCACCCGCCGTCACTAGTCCTGCGGCGAGAATTGCTGGCTACCCGGAATTTGACGACCTCTTGGTCGCCGACCTTCCGGCGTTGCAGATCGTTGACGATATGACCGACGACGGTCAGCTGCGTTTCAAACATGTGATTCGAATTCCCTTCATACTCGTGCGGTAGCGCTCGTGGTGGTCTTATTGAGCTCCGGGACACCGACACGCCGCACCAGCGAGGGTGCGCACGGGGCATGCCTGTGGAAAGAGTCGCTGCTGTGGATAAGCGCGTATCGATGCTCGGATGGGAGCCACACGCTCAACACGGCACAGTCCAATTGCGTAAGCAACCTGCTGCTCAGAGCGGGGCAATGGTGCGCCACCACGACGCAGTAACTGCAGTGGCGGAGGTGATTACCACCGCCGAGGACGCCGAGCCACCGAATAACGGTGCTACTGCGCGGCGCTGGAATACTTGTTGTCGACGAGCCCGCGACGAACTTTGAACTCGCGAGCGACGAACTGGTTACGCGCAACTTTCTCAACGTAGTCGAAGTCACGCACAATGCATCGCAGTTCGCGCCGGAAAGCGGTACGACGTTCGGCGAGATCCGGTGCCGGAGCGATTAGGTTCTGGTCGGCGGCGACTTGGCGGGCCGTGGCGAATAGCAGCGTCGACACCGGCTCGCTGCTGCGCACCCGCGCCTGTGCCACGTATTGGCGACCCACCCCGAGCGCCAACTCGGTTAGTTCCTTTTCTCCGATATCCGCCGGAGCATCACGCAACACGTCGGCCACAATCTCATAGGCCTCGAAAAACACCCGCAACATCGCGTCCGACATCAACGGTCGCTTCGCATACAAGATCGCGTCAATGCCATCACCACCGGCGGCGACTTGGTGTTCCCAATCTTTGTGCCAGGCCATCTCTTCGGCGATGTTGGCCCGAAATGCCGCCGAATCAGCGAAGTAGAAGTCGAACTTCAGCAGATCTCGCAACCTCATCGCCTGGTCCCAGAAGGCAGCCATGCGGTCACCGTCGGTGTGGCGGGCATGTGCGAGCGCAAGTTCGACGATCGAGGTCTCCAAGAAGGCATGGATTACCGAGTTCCGGTAAAACGCCGCGGCGAGTTGATCGTCCGGTGCGATGTACCAGACCGGTTCCCGGCCGCAGTCCACCCGAGTTACCGGGTGACCGTTCGACAGTGCGTCGACCGCCGCGCGCACCCCTTCGCGCGAGCGCAGCCGTAGCGCACTGGTCGACACCGGTGTCTGCTTGCGTTCCAGGTAGTCCAGTGAGTCCTGCAATGTATGGTGCAACTGATCGAGCGTCAACGCGGCCCCTCGCGTGGTGAGCAATAACGCAGAGACCAATCCGGTCGCGGTCACGGGCGTCGACTGCAAGATCCGCCACGCGACTTCAAATGTCATCTTCTGCAGCGCAAGCCGTTTCGCGGCCTGATCATGAGCCAGTGAGCCGTGCGGTGGGCCTAGGTATTGGCGCATCGAAACCGCTTCGGGGAACCGGACATAAATTTTGCCGTAGTTGCGCTCCCCCTGCGCCTTGATGAAGTTATAGAGCCAGCCAAAACCCTCGGGCGTCTTCTCGGCGCCGCGCGCGTAGGCCGCATATTCGGCGATCTCGTGCAGCTGGTCGAAGCAAATCGAAACCCCTTGCAGCAGGATGTCGTCGCTGCGGCCGTCGAGATAGGCGTCTGCCACGTAGCTCATCAGTCCGAGCTTGGGCGGCAACATCTTTCCGGTGCGCGACCGGGTCCCCTCGATGGACCAACTGAGATTGAACCGCTTCTCCACGACGTATCCGACGTACTCCTTGAGTACGTACTTGTACAGCGGATCGTCACCGATGTTGCGCCGGATAAAGATCATTCCCGAGCGGCGCATCAACGGGCCCATCACGCCGAACGACAGGTTGACGCCGCCGAACATGTGCACTGGCGGTAATCGGTTGTCCTGCATGGCCACTGGGACCACGGCACCGTCGATATATGACC
The DNA here is from genome assembly GCF_008370645.1 of Mycobacterium simiae. Classification (GTDB taxonomy): domain Bacteria; phylum Actinomycetota; class Actinomycetes; order Mycobacteriales; family Mycobacteriaceae; genus Mycobacterium; species Mycobacterium simiae_A. Next base: position 24,173 of record NZ_VTZN01000025.1, on the reverse strand, counting down.
GATGGGAAAACAGCAGTACCGCCGGATGAGTTTCCAACGCGGCCCGCATGGCCGCAACCTGGTACGCGTCGTAATCGAATTCAGGATCGAATCCACGGCTGATCAACCTGCCTAGAACGGAGATCAGGTCTATCGACACCTGGCTCCATCCGGTAGCCAGCTCGTCGAGAAGTCTGCCCGCTTCCTCGACTGTGGCACCGGGGATTTGCTTCAAGCCGGCACGAAATCGCGCTGAGGCCAACATCTCCGGCTTCACCAGCCGAGGTGACTTGTATTGCGGTCCAAGGATCCGGTACTCCGCGCGAGCCAGCGCCAGGATGGCCCGGCGGGTAACGAACTGAGCGAAATCGCGTTGGTCCTCGCCCACCGTAGTTTCGCGGCACTGCTGGCGCAGTTCGGAGACTTTGGCCGGTTCCCCGGCTACGACCCTGGCTCGACGGGGATCGGAGCGCAAGATGCGGCGTTGCTGACGTGGGTTGGGGTGGTAAGGATCCCGGCCGGGAAGCAGTCCAGCTACCTTGGCCACTCTGCCGCGATCGGCCGGCGGCTGCCAGAACACTTTCACGGGCACAATCGACCGGTCTTCCCCGGACTCGAGTTGCTCCACCAGTGCAGTCAAAGTGGTCGGCGCGGCGTTGCGGGGCGGCAGCCTCAGTAGGTCGATTCTCGCCTCCGGATTGCGGGCACGTTGGTGGTCCAGCCAATCCATAATGAGCTGCATTTCGACCGGCGACTCCATCGAAGCTAGCACCAGCGTGTCTTGCGCAATGAGGAATGCGCTGGTGTCGGCAACTGGCTTGGTCACGGCTGCCCTTTAGGCATCGAGCCCGAACGCTCAGTGGCCGTAGCCTCGTCCGCGTCAGGCTGGTGTGCCGCAGCATCTTTGACGGCCAGTGCGGATCCGTCCGGGTTCGTCGTGGCCGGCTTTTTCGCGGCGGACTTTGATGCTCTCTTGGCCGGCGCCTGTGCCGCGGTCTTCTTCACGACCTTCTTCGGCGCGCTCTTGGCAGCGGCCTTTTTCGCCGGCGTTTTCTTGGTGGCGGCTTTGGCAGCCCTCACTTTCTTCGCAGCCTTTCGCTCGGCGTACACGCCGACTTCTGGTAGCTCGTCGACCGGCCAGTCCTTCAGTGTGTCCAAATACAGCTGGCGCACCTCGGCAATGCGGTCCGGAAGTGTTTCGATAGTCCAGTTATCGACCGGGATAGGCGGAAACACCGCGACGTCGACGGTGCCGGGATTGATCGTGGTGGAGTTTCTCGAGGCGACGATCTCCGCATTGCGGATCACGATGGGGACGATCGGTATCCCGGCAGCCATCGCGATGCGGAACGGCCCCTTCTTGAATGGCCCGACTTCGGTGGTGTCTAATCGGGTGCCCTCGGGGGCGATCACGATGGACAATCCGTTTTTGGCGCGTTCTTCGACGGTGTGCAGCGTTTCCACCGCAGCAACCGGATCGTCCCGATCGATGAATACACCGTCCAGGAGCTTGCCCAGCGTGCCCATGATCGGGTCGTTCTGCAGTTCCTTCTTGCCCACGCCAACCCAGTTGTCACGCACCAGCGCTCCAGCTATCACCGGGTCAACCTGGTTGCGGTGGTTAAAGATAAAGACGGCAGGGCGCTGCGCGGTCAGATTCTCTTTCCCGATGACATTCAGATGCACGCCACTGGTGGCTAGCAACAATTGGGAGAAGTTCGCGGTGAAGAAGTTCACCCCACGCCGCCGGCTCCCGGTGAGCACACCGAGACCTAGTGCACCGGCCGCGACTGGGAACATCGTGCTGAAGCCGGCAAGCGTTCGCAACTGCCGCCGCAGACCAACGCCGCCACGGCTGTTGAACTTCAAAATCGGCCAGCCACGGCGCTTGGCCACCGCGGCCATCTTGCCTTCGGGGTTCGTCGGCCGCGGATTGCCGACCAGATACATCAGGGCGACGTCCTCGTCACCGTCGGCGTAGAAGTAGCTATCTTTGAGGTCGATGTCGTGCTCGGCCGAAAAACGCTGTACCGCGGCGGCTTTGCCCGGTCCCCACAAGATCGGCCGCACCACGTCGCCGCTGAGTATGCCATCTTCATCGGTCTCGAACATGTTGGTAAGCATGTTGGTGATCCCCAAGAAGCGGGCCACCGGATTGACCTGGATGGTCAGCGCCGACGAGCTGAGCACCACGGTATGACCGCGCGCCACATGAGCCCGTACCAGCTCCCGCATTTCGGGATAGATCCGGGATTCGATCCGTTGGGCAAACAACCGCTCGCCGATCTCCTCCAAGTCGCTGAGCAGTCGCCCGCGCAGCGCCGAAGAGGCCTTGATGATGAGGTCTTCGAACTCGATGCGCCCCAGAGTATGGTTCAGCCCGGCCTGAACCATACTGAGCAGCTCGCCCACTCCCATGTCGCGGCGCCGCAGCCGCTCCTGGGTGAGGATGACGGCCGTGAAGCCGGCCACCAGCGTCCCATCGAGGTCGAAAAACGCACCGACCTTGGGCCCGGGAGGGCTGGCCATGATCTCGGCCACCGAGCCAGGCAATCGCAAATCGCATGCTGGCCTTTGCGTTTCGCGCTCTTCCTGTTGTTCTTTGGAGGTACTCATGAGCCGGAAACCGATCGCGAGTCCGCTTCGTCCGGCGTAGAGAAGGATGCGGGTCTCGCCCGCGGAGCCGGGTCGCCTGCCAGCGCGAGGATCTCGTTGAAACCCTTCAGCAGGCACTGCGCGAACAATTCGTCGTTGCGGACCGAGGCCCGGTCGTAGCGCACGGTAATGGTGCACCAGCCGCCCCGCGATATCAGTACCACCATCATCGCCACACCGGGCAGCGGGCCAATCCCATACTGGCGCATTATTTTCGCACCGGCGAGGAAGGTATCTCCGGGAAAGACCGGCACATTGCTGGCTTGAACGTCAGAGCCGACCACCGAACTAGTGATGCCCTCCAATACCGCTCTCGGCAAGATGCTTAGCACCGGCGCGAGGGACCCGACGACGTTCATCGCCGGCTCATCGCGGCGCTGCGTCATCTGCGCCCGGATTTTCCTCATCCGAGCGGTCGGATCGACGGTGCCTATCGGAGCAGCCAGATTGACGCCGGTGAATTGGTTGCCGCCGGCCGCGTCGGCGTCGCCGCGTAGGTTCACCGGCACCGCCATCGGCAGCGTACTGATCGGCACGCCAAGCCCCTCGTGGTAAAGCCGCAGCGCACCGCAGAGGCCCGCGAGATAGGCGTCATTGATCGACCCACCCCCAGCCTTTGCCGCCTTGTGCAGGTCCGAAAGCGGCATGTCGATCGCCTCGGTGCGAGTGGTCAGGCTGCGCCGGCGCAGCAGCGGCGACGGCTCAGCGGCCCGGTTCATCACCCGCACACTGGACAGCGCATAGCCGACCAGGCCCGACACGGTAGACGTAGGCTCCAAAACCGCGCGGCCGGCCACCGATACCGCTCCAGACAGTGCGCCCAAGACCCCACCGACAATAGCCATGGGCAGGTGGTTGATGCCCTGGCGCATCAAGTCGTTCGACGAAAGATCCTGCGGAATGGGTTGCGGTGGAGTCGGTCTGGGCGGTGGGTCACGCTCCAGGTCGTAGATTTGCGCGAACATCTCGACGCCACCCACACCGTCAGTGACGGCGTGGCTTACATGCAGCAGCATGGCTGCCTTGCCGTCGGCCAAACCCTCAACCAGGGTGGCTGTCCACAGCGGACGAGAAATGTCCAGCGGTGATTGCAGGATCACCTCAGCAAGATCGAACACTTGCCGCAAGGTGCCGGGTTCGGCGACCCGCACCCGGCGCACATGGAAATCGAGATTGAAATCTGGATCCACTACCCAGCGCGGCGCCGCGGTCGGCAGGGTTGGAACAACCACCTTCTGCCGCAGCCGCAAGACGCGTCGCGAGGCATTTTCGAACCGGGCCCGAAAGCGTTCCCAGTCTGGCGTGGTGTCGAGGAGTTCGAGCGCCATGATTCCCGACCGGGTACGTGGATTCGCCTCGCCCCGGTGCAACAAATAGTCGAGCGGTCCGAGCTCGTCGGGCAGCACGGCGGGCGCGGCAGGCTCAGCCATCGTCACGACCCCACGCGGTCCGGATAACTCGGCGCGCCAACCCTCTCACCGCTGATCAAGCCTCCTACTTCCGACCTGCCACCGAAATTGCCAACACAACGCTAGTCCGGTTGTCGCGGTGGTGAAAGTGAGGATCCACCGGATTGCTGCGGTGAGCCGCAGCCGGCAGAGGTGAACTCTGATGGGCAAGCGAGTCGGAAATTCGCGCCTGCGACCCTGTTCAGCTGGCCGAGGTCGCCGACAGCGCCAGCGAGTTCAGCAGGGCGCTGGTCTGCCGCCCGTACACGACCCCCAGGAAATCGGAAACGGCATTGGCGGCCAGCCGGGAGCGGACTGTCGGGGTGATGTCAAAGGCATGGTGGGCATTGGCGAGCTCGGCGTAGGCCACGGTGGCAGCTCCGGCGCCGCGTAACGCCGCGCAGAAAGCTCGGGCTTGGCCGCTAGGGACCAGCTGGTCCTTTTCGCCGTGCAGCACGAAGAACGGCGGCGCCTCGCGGTGGACGTAGGAAATCGGCGAGGCCTCGGTGAATCGCTCCGGTTGCTCGGCGTAGCGGGCCTTGAACACGAAATGCTCAAGGAACGGCAGCATCATCTCGTGCATGTTGTCGAAGTCGGTGAAGTCATACACGCCGTAGTACGGCGCCACCGCCTGGACCGTCGTATCGGCGTGTTCAAAGCCAGGCTGAAGGGTCGGGTCGTTGGGAGTGAGCGCCGCCAGTGACGCTAAGTGCGCACCCGCTGACCCGCCGGTGATTCCGATGAAACTGGGGTCGCCACCATAATCGGCGATATTCTCGCGGACCCAGGCGATCGCCCTCTTGACGTCGATGACGTGTGCTGGAAACTTGCTGCGCGGGCTCTTGCTGTAGTTGATGGAGACGCAAATCCAGCCCAGTTCCACCATCCGGCTCATCAAGGTGTACGCCTGCGGGCGTTTTGCGTTGACGCTCCACGCACCGCCCGGAACCTGGATCAGCACGGGCGCCCGGCAGCCGGGTGCCAGTTCGGGGCGCCGCCAGATGTCGAGCAGGTGTGCCCGTCCGCCCGGGCCGTAGGAGATGTCGGAGGTTTGTGCCGCGTAGCGGCGGCGGGGCCCGTTGCGGAGCAACCTTCCCCGGCGCGCGCATGCGGAAGGATCGGTGGTCGGATGTGATACCGAGTCACGGAAGTCCGGACCGAAGGATTCCTCGAGTGCCCCAGTCAAGGCCAGGTCCGCACGCTGCGCCGCCCACTGGGTACCGAACCGGCCGATCGCGGGGGGCGATACCCGAGACAGCGCATGCCCGGTGACAACATGTAAGGGAAACTCGGTGGACACCCAGCCCGCGACCCAACCGAGGGCGAACGGGGAACCCCGAAGCAGGACCGCACCCGAGCGGATGGTGTCTCGTGCGTCAGCCGCGAGCTGCGTGCCCTGACGCAGCGCCTCGGCACCAGCACGCGAGCATCGCGAAGTCACACTGGCCATGCACATAACAAAGCCCACCCCTCGACGTCAGGCACACGCATCGTTGCGGTTAACAGCCGATTGCCGGCCGGTGTTGTACGTGTGTCGAGGCTCACACCATAACCGATTTTTAGCGCAGGGGAAGACCTTTCACGCGTGTTGTGTCGCCGAAACTGATCTTGAATTGCGTTTCGATAGACTGACCTGCGCATTGCCTCCGTAGCTCAGGTGGATAGAGCAAGGGCCTTCTAATCCCTAGGTCGCACGTTCGAGTCGTGCCGGGGGCACTGGTCAGAACCCTGTGCCGCAACAGCTACACCCAACGTTGCATCCCACGCACGAACACCAACCGGTACAGCGAAGGGCCTATGACGCACAGGGCTTCGCGTATGGGTGCGGACGATGCGCACCCGGACGAAGCTGTTTCGTGCCAAATACAGGGGACACTGCAGTAGTGCCGGATTTAACCGATGCCGGCGTCACCGATCTGGCCTGGTCGATCGAGGATCAAAGCCGCTATTCCGGAGCGCACGTGGCGAGAAACGGGCCCGGCGCCGGCGCCTTGGTTTTGGTGAGCATAGCGCGCGGCCGGGATAATAGTGCTGGCGTGACGGATGCCGCGCGGTGAGTCGTAACTTTAGCCGTGAATCTTGACGGACATGTCTCATATACTCGTAGGTATGCCGAAGCGAGTTGTCCTTCCCGCAAGGCATCCGGCGCAAACACCGCGTCAGCATACGCAACGCTATCGCCGCAATGCGGAACTCCGGCATCCCGGTCGGGCCAGGCCAATGGCGTCATGATGTACAGCGGTCGTGACGCCCAAGGCCCGCTGACCCGTGTCGGTGTCATTGAGGCGGCCGAGGACCCCGACACGCTGGTGATCATTCACGCACCACCATTGGAGTGGGACCGATGAGCAAGAACCCTGCCGCTTACCTCATCGGCAATGACGACACAATCGCGGACGTAAATCTTGACGAGCTGGACATCACCTACCGGGGAGGGAAGCTGACCGAGGCGCGTGCCGCCGAGCTGGGCGAGATTGCCGCACGCGAGGCCGATGCCTATGAGGCTGCCGAACGACAAGCCGGACGAGCTGCGGGCCTTATCCCTGGCGGCAAGTCGCTATCCGGCGGCCATAAGCATTCGCCGGTCGTTCAGGTCCGGGTATCAGAGGCAACGCGGGATCGGCTGGCGACGATCGTTAAGGCCCGCAAGATGAGCATTTCCAAGCTGTCACGTCAGGTACTTGATGATTTCGTCAAGCACCAGGCTGTCTAGAACGCCAAACGCCCCGCGGCCACACTGCTCCGGCCGTTAGGCAACGGCCACCATTCGCGCCACCGTTGCCATCAGAGCGGGTGCCGACTCCATGTCCAGAATCGGTAATTGGAACTCGTCGATCGCCAAATCGGTTATGAGCCGGTGCAGCTCGGCCGCGCACTCCTCGACTGAACCCATGATGACAAACGGTCGTACCCAGTCGTCTTTGATCAACCGAGCAACCGCGGGAAAGCCGCCGGACGCCATCGCCTGCCGCATGGCCGTGACGTCCGTGTCGGAGACACCCAACTGCGCTCGCAGCTCCGGTGGCGCGTCGGCCAGCCGCCAGAACAGCGCAGGTCGAACTTTATCCAACGTCCGGTCGTCTACGACGACCATGGTCGCGTAACAGATCCGCGGCCGGTTGCCCTGCTGCGCAGCTGCTTGCCGTACCCGTGCGATGTCGCCGGCCAGCATGTCTTTGTGCACGAATTCGAAAACCACGCCGTCTGCCAGCCCGCCACCGAGAGCCCGCATTCTCGGCCCACGCCCGGCCACCCAGATCTCCATGTCACACCGCGCGTAATCCAGATATGCGCCGTGCAGGCGGAACACTTCACCGTCGAAATCCACCGGCGAGCCACCGCCCAGTGCCCGCACGATCTGAATGGTTTCCCGAACCGCGGCCAGCGGCTTCTGGCGCTTGAGACCCATCGGCGACAGCGTGTCGATCCCTCCAGCCCCCAGACCCAGAAACGCTCGGCCACCCGAAAGCTCGTCCAAGCTGGCGATGCCGGCCGCAGTCACCGCCGGGTGGCGGGCATAGGGGTGGGTGATCCCGGTCCCCAGTCTGATCGATCCGGTCTGAAGCGCCGCTGCCGTCAAGGTGACGAAGATATCGTGGCAGTCCAGACCCTGGTCGCACACCCAGCATCGGTTAAACCCGAGGCGCTCCGCCTCCTGGGCCAGTTCGGCCATACGCTGGACAGAAACGCCTGGAATCTGGTTGATGGCGATACCGCTGGCAACCACCCTGACCCGCCTCCTCCGCACCCGTGGGATGATTCTCGCCCCGACTGCAGCTTCCGACGGGTCGACATGGCAGGTGACCTTCGGTCATCCACACCGGCCGAGTCGGGAGGCGCTGTCGAACCGCAATTGCGATAAAGACAATCCAATCAGCTGCTCGATATGTCAACGGCGATTAGTCACGCCGCGTGGCGAGGTGTTGGCGGGTTGCGGGTTCGCAACGGGGCTGTCGCTAGCGGGCGGTGGGCGTGCTGAGGAGTGGTGGTCGCGGGCGGGCTACAGACTGTGCCGCGGCAAGGTGGCTGGAGCCTGGCGGACAGGGGTATAGGGCTGGGCAGCGAGGGCTGCCAGTGGACGCACCTGATCGGCGATGGTGCTGGGCGCCACCAGAAAGCATGATCCAGCACCGGCGTATCCCCCTGATACCGCCGAGCACCCGCGCCTACAAGTCCACCAGCGCCAGCTGCGGTGACTCGATGAGATCGCGCAGCTCGGACAAGAAGCAGGCTACCTGGGCACCGTCGGCGATTCGATGATCGAACACACAGGTCAGCGTCATCGTCGGCCGGGCCACAATATCGTCGCCGACGGCCACCGGTCGCCGCTTGATCGCCCCCATCCCCAGGATCGCCGCTTCGGGATAATTGATCACCGGCACGCCGTCGTCGACACCCAAAGCACCGAAATTCGACACGGTAAAGGTTGAACCGCGCAACTCGGCCGGCGACAACGCGCCTACGCGCGCCCCGTTGATCAATTCGGCTGCGCGGCAGGCAAGTTCGCGGGTGGTCAGATTCTGGGCGTCGGTGATCACCGGGACCAGCAGCCCGCGCTCAGTGGCCACGCCAAATCCCAAATGCACCCGGCGATGAAGATGCACCTGCGGGCCCGCGGCCGAAACAACCCAGCTCGAATTGAGAATCATGTGCCGCCTCAACGCGATTACAACGAGCCGCAACGTCAGCGTGAATGGCGTGATGTCGACACCGTGGCCGGCGCGGAGCAGATCACACAGCCCCAACAGGCCGCTGCAATCAACTTGCACGCTGGCCTGCGCAGCCGGTATTTCTCTGTGAGACAAAGTCATTCGCTCTGCCATTCGAGCCTGTACACCGCGCACCGGCTGCACATCCACAGCAAGCCCGGGTCCAGCCGCCGCAGCCTGGACGTCGGCGCGGGTTATCACCCCGCTAATATCCGACTCGCGCTGCAGCGAGCCCAGCTCAACTCCCAACTCCTTGGCCAACTTGCGCGCGGCCGGCACCGCCCGCGGCCGAGACGGTCGCGAGCCTCGCTTGCTGGTGTCAAAATCCGCGTCGGCCCCGTACCCCACCAACATCGGCGCAGCGGCCTCACCATCGCCGACCATCACGGTCGCGACCGCCCCAGCCAGTGCGGTGTCGACTCGCACCAGCACTGCACCCACCTTGAGCACATCGCCTTCGATCCCGCCGAGCTCGACGATCCGCCCGGCATACGGGCTGGGAATCTCGACCTGCGCCTTGGCGGTCTCGACCGCACACAGCGTTTGATTGAGCTCGACGTCCTCGCCGACCGCGACGTTCCAGCACGACAGCGTCACCTCGTCCAGCCCCTCCCCGAGGTCGGGGACCAGGAAGTCCTTGATGCGCTGCGGTTGGGACGTCACGGCTGCCCCAGCACCTGCTCCACACAGTCCAGCAACCGATCCGGGCCGGGCAGCCACACCTTTTCCAGCCGCGCCGGTGGATACGGGGTGTCAAAACCGCAGGCGCGCAGCACCGGCGCCTCCAGGTCGTAGAACAACTCTTCCTGAATGCGAGCCGCCAACTCGGCGCCATAACCCACACTTCGCGGGCCCTCGTGCAGCACCACGCACCGCCCGGTGCGGCGGATCGACGCGGCAATCGTGTCGAAGTCCAACGGCACCAGCGAACGCAGATCCACAATCTCTAGGTTCCAACCCCATTGCTGGTCAGCAAGATCCGCGGCAGCCAGCGCAGTGCCAACCAGGCCACCGTAGGTCAAAACAGTGACGTCGTCGCCGGCCCGCCGCACCGCGGCCTGCCCGATCGGGGCTTCAGGCCGGCTGGTATCGACGACCCCGCGCGCCCAATATCGGCGCTTTGGCTCCAAGTACATCACCGGGTCCGAGCAAGCAATGGCGTGTCGCAACAACCAATACGCATCCGACGGGCCCGACGGGACCACCACCTTCAGGCCCGCGGTGTGCGCCCAATAGGTCTCCGTGGATTCCGAATGGTGTTCGGCCGCACCGATACCACCGAAGGACGGAATCCTGACCGTGACCGGCATGTCCACCTGACCGCGCGTCCGGAAGTGGTATTTCGCCAGGTGGCTCACCACCTGCTCGAACGCCGGGTAGGTGAAGCCGTCGAATTGGATCTCTGGCACCGGCACAAACCCGCGTAGCGCCAGCCCCACGGCGATGCCGATCACCGCCGACTCGGCCAACGGTGTGTCGAAACACCGTTCTCCGCCAAATGTTTCGGCTAGCCCTTCGGTCACCCGGAACACCCCACCCTGGGTCCCGACGTCTTCCCCGAAGACCAACACCCGCTCGTCAGCAGCCATCGCGTCGTGCAGTGCGCGGTTGAGCGCTTGGACCATGGTGATCGGCTGCGAATCGCCGACCAACCGTGACAAGGGCAGCTTCTGATCCGACGGGCGATCGGCAATCTGAGTCATGAACGCCTCCCTAGTCGGTGTGCGCCAGTTCGGCGCGGAGCTGCCGGCGCTGCGCTTGCAAATCCGGCGTGATATCGGCGTACACCGCGGTAAACAGTTCGTCGAGATCCATGTCGGGCATGCCCACCACGGCATCGCGCAGTTCGGCCCGCTGCCGCGCTGACCGGTCGACGACCCCTTCCCGCAGGCCCTGCGACCACAGCCCCTGGCCCTGCAGATACCGCTGAAAACGCGGAATCGGATCCAGAGCTAGCCAGTGATCCAGCTCCTGCTGGCTGCGATAGCGGGTGGGATCGTCGGCGGTGGTGTGCGGGCCCTGGCGATAGGTAACCGCCTCGATCAGGGTGGGCCCGCCGCCAGCTCGGGCCCGCGCGGCGGCCTCCGCCATCACCGCGTAGCACGCCAACACGTCGTTGCCGTCCACCCGGACACCGGGCATGCCATAACCAATGGCCCTGTGCGCGAGTGAAATAGCGGCAGTCTGTTTCTGTACCGGCGTCGAGATCGCCCACTGATTGTTTTGGACGTAGAACACGCACGGCACCCCGAATACCCCGGCGAAGTTCAGCGCCTCGTGCACGTCGCCCTCGCTGGTGGCGCCGTCGCCGCAGAAGGCCACCGTCACCGAGTCCTCGCCGAGGCGTTGTGCGGCCATCGCCGCGCCGACGGCGTGCAACGTCTGGGTGCCGACCGGCACAGACATCGGCGCGCAACACTTCGTGGTGAATTCCAGGCCGCCATGCCAGGTGCCGCGCCAGGCGGCGCCCACGTGTGCGGGCGGGATAGCGCGCACCAGATAGACACCCAACTCGCGGTATTGGGGAAACAACCAGTCCGTCGTGCGCAGGCATGCCGCCGCACCAACTTGCGCGGCCTCCTGACCGCGGCAGGGCGTGAACAGCGCCAGCTCACCTTGGCGCTGCAGATTGACGAACTCGGCGTCCAGCTCACGAGTAAGCACCATCATCTCGTATAGCCAGCACAGCGTCTCGGCCGGAAGGTCGCGGCTGTAACGGTCTTCTGCCGTCGGCTTACCGTCGGGGCCGACGAGTTGCACCGGCTGCAGGTCAACCGTCATGGGCGAATGAGAATCCCCAACCATGCCGCCTCCCTACCTCACGCGGTCACACCAGCGCGAGTCGAAGACAATTGCCCGTTGCACGAAAGCCTTCGCTCGTCGCACCACTGGCGCTTCTCCCATTATGCGCCCAAGTCCGGATGTGTCGGGCGCAGCGCAACCGATCAGACGACGCGGCAAGCCGGTGCCCTGCGGACAGCGAAGGCGTCAACCCGGAGCAGATTCGCCCGCCCGGCGCAGCATCATCTCTGCGTGCCGAAGCACCGGAGAGTCGACCATCTGCCCCTCGAACACGAACACGCCACGCTCGGCTCGGGACACGGCCAGCACCCGTCGCGCCCACGCCAGCTTCTCGTCGCCGGGCCGGTACGCCTTGCGCACTACCGGGACCTGGCTGGGGTGGATGCACACGGTGACGTCGAAGCCCACTGTCGCTGCGTCGATGGCTTCGGCCAGCAAGCCTTCGACATCGGGGATATCCAGATGCACGGCGTCGAGGGCCAGACGCCCGAAGGCGGACGCGGCCAGCAAGACCGTCGAGCGCACGTGCCGCGCCACATCCCGGTACTGGCCGTCTGGGCGCCGGCTGGAGCTGCCACCCAGGGTGGCGATCAGGTCTTCGGCGCCCCACATCATCCCGATAGTGCCGTCCGCAGCGGCAATTTCAGCGGCGAACAACGCACCGCGGGCGGTCTCAACCAGCGCGATAACGTCCCGCGGCTGCAGCGCGGCCACCTGCGCGCCTGATTCGGTCTTGGGCAGCATCACCGTCGTGTATGCGGTGCCGGCCAGGGCCTCCAGATCGCGGGCCTGCTCGTCGGTGCCGGCGGCGTTGATGCGGACCACGGTGCGCTCGGCGTCCAACGGGTGATCGCGCAGCGCTTGCCGGGCAGCGGGCTTCTCCGCTTGGGCCACACCGTCTTCGAGATCGAGGATGACCACATCGGCGGCAGCGGCGGCCTTAGTGAACCGCTCGGGGCGGTCGGCCGGACAAAATAGCCACCCCGGGCCGGCAGCACGTAGGCTCATTGCGCATCCTCGACCGGCCGCTTTTGCACCAGCGTGGTACGCACGGCACGCGCGACGACATCACCGTGCTGGTTGCGGGCAGTGTGCTCCAAAATGACGATGCCTTCGCGGGGACGGCTTTTCGATTCCCGCTTGCCGGTGCACACCGTCTCTGCGTACAGGGTGTCGCCATGAAAGACCGGCTTGGGAAACGACACCTCCGCGAAACCAAGGTTGGCCACGATGGTGCCCAGCGTCAGCTGTGACACCGACAGCCCGACCAGCGTTGAGAGGGTGAACATCGAGTTGACCAGCCGCTCGCCCCGAAAACCCGGCTGCTGGGCCGCCCAAGCCGCGTCCAGATGCAGTGATTGGGTGTTCATCGTCAGCGTGGTGAACACGACGTTGTCGGCTTCAGTGACCGTGCGTCCGGGCCGGTGCAGGTAGGTCGTCCCGATCTCGAATTCTTCAAACCACAAGCCTCGTTGAACAATCCTCTGGGTGACTGTGGATTCTGCGACGCAACTCGCCGATGCGGCGTCGCCAGATTCACTCTCGCCGACCGGCCCGCTCACGAGAGCCCCAGCGAGCGCGCGATGAGCATCAGCTGCACCTCGGTGGTGCCCTCACCGATCTCGAGGACCTTGCTGTCGCGGTAGTGACGTGCCACCGGGTACTCGTTCATGAAGCCGTATCCGCCGTGGATTTGGGTGGCGTCGCGGGCATTGTCCATCGCCGCTTCCGAGGAAACCATCTTGGCGATCGCCGCTTCTTTCTTGAACGGCTTGCCGGCCAACATCTTTGCCGCGGCCTCGTAGTACGCGGTGCGCGCGACATGGGCCCGGGCTTCCATCCGGGCGATCTTGAAGCTGATCGCCTGATAGGAACCGATCGGCTGGCCGAACGACTGCCGTTCCTTGGCGTACTTGACGCTCTCGTCGACGCAGCCTTGCGCCGCCCCGGTCGCCAACGCGGCGATCGCAATACGGCCCTCGTCCAGGATGGACAGGAAGTTCGCATAACCAGTCCCGCGAGCACCCAGCAGGTTTGCGGCCGGGACGCGGGCATCGGTGAAAGTCAGCGGGTGGGTGTCCGATGCATTCCAGCCGACCTTGTTGTAGACCGGTTCTACGATGAATCCTGTTGTGCCACTGGGCACGATGATCGTCGATATTTCCTTGCTGCTGCCGGCGCGGGTTCCGGTGACCGCGGTGACGGTGACCAGTGAGGTGATATCGGTTCCGGAATTGGTGATGAACTGCTTGCTGCCGTTGACGATCCACTCATCACCCTCGAGGCGAGCCGTGGTACGGGTACTACCGGCGTCCGAGCCGGCTCCGGGCTCGGTGAGCCCGAATCCGGCCAGGGCGCGCCCGGCGGTCAAGTCCGGCAGCCATTCATGCTTCTGCTCCACGGTGCCGAAGCGGTAGATCGGCATCGCGCCCAGGCCGACCGCGGCCTCTAGGGTGATGGCCACCGACTGGTCGACCTTGCCGAGTTCTTCCAGCGCCAGCGCCAGCGCGAAGTAGTCGCCGCCCATGCCGCCGTACTCCTCTGGGAACGGTAGACCGAACAGCCCCATCTCGCCCATCTTTGCGACGACCTCGTACGGAAAGCTATGTTCCTCATCGTGTTTGGCCGATACCGGCGCCACCACGGTACGCGCGAAATCTGCCACCGTGTCACGGAGATCTTGGTATTCCTTGGGCAACGTCCCTGCGGTAATTGCTGTCGTCATGATTCTCGATCCTTGATCCGGGCCAACACCTGGTCGACTTTCACCTGCTCCCCGACGGACACCAACACCTGCAGCTGTCCAGAAACGGGTGCGGAGAGCGAGTGTTCCATTTTCATCGCCTCGACCACCAGTACCACGTCGCCCTCGGCAACCTCAGTGCCCGACATAGCCTGCACTGCGATGACGTTGCCGGGCATGGGGCTGACCACCTCGGCCTGCCGCTCGCCGGCCGCGCGATGAATCTTGCGCTCTTCGGCCTCGCGAATATGCCAGGTTCCGCGCTCGTCGGCGATCCACAGATGCCGGTCCGCCTCAGCCCAACGGTAGTCACGGCGCACCCCGTTCAGCGTCACACTCATCCGGTCCCGTTCCAGTTGCACACGGGCGTCCATGGTTTCACCGTCGCCAACTTGCACCCGGGCCGCCTCCGGTAAGCCCCACACCGACACCGTTTCACTACGCATCGGCGTCTGCATCGCAGTCCGCACCGGGGCGCCGCCGCCACCCACCCGCCATCCGCTCGGAGCGGCCCACAGCTCGCCGGCAGCGCGACGAGCCAGCACCCACTGCACGTAAAGCCCGGCCGCCGCGAATACGTCGTCAGGCGCGGCCAGCGGCGCGAAGTCGGCTACCCGCTCGTCCAGCAAGGCGGTGTCCAAGTCTGCGGACCGCACCCGCTGGTCGGCGAGCAGGAAGCGCAGGAATTCGACATTAGTCTGCACGCCCAATACCGCGGTCTGCGCCAGCGCCTGGTCCAGCCGCGCCAGCGCCTGCTCGCGATCGGCCCCGTGGGCGATCACCTTGCTCAGCATCGGGTCGTAATCACTGCCCACCACCGTGCCGGCCAGCAGCGACGAATCCACCCGCACCCCGGCGCCGGAGGGCTCAATTGCCCGCAGCACCCGGCCACCGGTGGGCAGAAATCCCCGTGCGGGATCCTCGGCGTACACCCGGGCCTCGATCGCATGTCCGGAAAGCTCAATGTCGTCTTGTGCAAACGACAACTTCTCACCGGCAGCCACCCGCAGCTGCCACTCGACGAGGTCCAGCCCGGTAATCGCCTCGGTGACCGGGTGCTCCACCTGCAGGCGGGTGTTCATCTCCATGAAGAAGAACTCGTCCGGGCGGTCCGCGGAGACGATGAATTCCACCGTTCCGGCCCCGACGTAGTCGACACTGCGGGCGGTGTTGCAGGCGGCGGTGCCGGTTCGCGCCCGCGTCTGAGCGTCGAGCAGGGCCGACGGAGCCTCCTCGATGACCTTTTGGTGGCGACGCTGCAAGCTGCATTCCCGCTCGCCCAGATGCACCACATTGCCGTGGGTGTCGGCGAGCACCTGCACCTCGATATGTCTGGGCCGCAACACGAATCGCTCCAGGAACAGCGTGTCGTCTCCGAAGGAGGAGCCGGCTTCACGACGTGCACTCACCAACGCGTCACGCAGCCGCGCGGGGTCCTCGACCAACCGCATACCCTTGCCGCCACCGCCCGCGGACGGCTTGATCAGCACCGGATAGCCGACCTCGTCGGCCGCCGCAACCAGGTCGTCGTCGCTGAGCCCCGGCTTCGCAACACCGGGTACCACGGGCACGTCGAAGGCGGCGACCGCGTTCTTGGCGGTGATCTTGTCCCCCATCACCTCGATCGCCCGCGTCGGCGGCCCGAGGAAAACCACCCCGGCACGCTCACAGGCCGCCGCGAAATCAGCTTTCTCGGAAAGGAACCCGTAACCGGGGTGGATCGCCTGCGATCCGGTGCGCGCGGCAGCGTCGAGCACCTTGTCGATGTCCAGGTAACTCTCACGCGCCGGGGCCGGCCCCAGCCGTACCGCCTGGTCGGCTTCCAGCACATGCCGCGCTTCGGCGTCGGGGTCGCTGTAGACGGCCACCGAGCGGATACCCAGCCGGCGCAGGGTGCGGATCACCCGTACCGCGATCTCGCCGCGGTTGGCCACCAGTACCGTGTCAAACATCCCGTCACATCCGGAAGACGCCGTAGGATACCGGCTCCAGCGGTGCCCGAGAGCACACCGAAAGAGCAAGCCCGACAACTGTTCTAGTATCAGCCGGGTCGATGATGCCATCGTCCCACAGGCGGGCGGTCGAATAGTAGGGATTGCCCTGGTACTCGTACTGCTCACGAATCGGCGCCTTGAACGCCTCTTCGTCGTCAGCAGACCAGGGCGTGCCCGCCGCGGACAGCTGCTCGCCGCGCACGGTGGCCAGCACCGATGCCGCCTGCTCACCGCCCATCACCGAGATCCGCGCATTCGGCCACATCCATAGGAAGCGCGGCGAGTACGCCCGTCCGCACATCGAATAGTTGCCTGCTCCATAGGATCCGCCGATCACGACGGTCAGCTTGGGGACCCGGGCGCAGGCCACGGCGGTGACCATTTTAGCGCCGTGCTTGGCGATACCGCCGGCCTCGTAGTCCCGGCCGACCATGAACCCGGCGATGTTCTGCAGGAACAGCAGCGGGATCTTGCGCTTGTCGCACAGTTCGATGAAATGCGCTCCCTTGAGCGCGGATTCGCTGAACAATACGCCGTTGTTGGCGATGATGCCGACCGGGTGCCCGTGGATGCGCGCGAAGGCAGTCAGCAGGGTCTTGCCGTATTTCGCTTTGAATTCCGTGAATTCGCTGCCGTCGACCAGGCGCAAGATGACCTCGTGCACGTCGTAGGGCACCCGCGGGTCGGGGGGCACGACGTCGTAAAGCTCGGTCGGCGGGTATTTGGGGTCCACCGCGCGAGCCACGTCCCACTGAGCCGGGTCACGGGGTGCGAAGGTGGCCGCGATGGAACGCACGATCCGCAGCGCGTGTTCGTCGTCGTCGGCGAGATGGTCAGTGACACCCGATATCCGGGAGTGCAAATCGCCGCCGCCGAGCTCCTCGGCCGTGACGATCTCGCCGGTGGCAGCTTTGACCAGTGGCGGACCGCCCAGGAAGATGGTGCCCTGCTCGCGGACAATGACGGCCTCGTCGCTCATCGCCGGCACGTAGGCACCACCCGCCGTGCACGAACCGAGGACCGCCGCTACTTGCGGAATGCCCTTGGCGCTCATAGTGGCCTGGTTGTAGAAAATCCGGCCGAAGTGCTCGCGGTCGGGAAACACCTCGTCCTGGCGCGGCAAGAAGGCGCCGCCAGAGTCGACCAAGTAAATGCACGGCAACCGGTTCTGCAGCGCGACCTCTTGAGCCCGTAGATGTTTCTTCACTGTGATCGGGTAGTAGGTGCCGCCTTTGACCGTCGCATCGTTAGCGACGATCGCGCACTCGCGCCCGGATACCCGGCCGATTCCGGTAATAATGCCTGCACCTGGGGACTCGTCACCGTACATACCGTGGGCGGCCAACGGCGCCAACTCCAGGAACGGGCTGCCCGGATCGAGCAGCCGATCCACCCGTTCGCGGGGCAGCAGCTTGCCGCGGCTGACGTGACGCTCCCGGGCGCGTTCGCTGCCCCCCAGCGCAGCGGCGGCCAGCTTGGCGTTCAACTCGGCTACCAACCGACGGTGCTCGTCGGCGAAGGATGGTGCGGCGACTGTTGTCATGGCGTGACCAAATCCCGCAATATGAGCCGTGGTTCGGTTCTGGCGACAACCTCCTCGACCGTCACTCCGGGTGCGGTTTCGATCAGGTGCAAGCCGTTGTCGCAGACATCGATAACCGCCAACTCGGTGACGATGCGGTCCACACAACCCACTCCGGTCAACGGCAAGGAGCAGTGCTCGACGATCTTGGAGCTGCCGTCTTTGGCCGCATGCTCCATCATCACGATCACCTTGCGGGCGCCGTGCACGAGGTCCATCGCACCACCCATGCCCTTGACCATCTTGCCCGGGATCATCCAGTTGGCGAGGTCGCCGGTGACCGAAACCTGCATGGCGCCAAGCACTGCGACGTCGAGATGGCCGCCGCGGATGATGCCGAAAGAGGTCGACGAGGCAAAGTATGCCGCGCCCGGCAGCGTGGTCACCGTCTCCTTGCCGGCGTTGATCAGATCCGCGTCGATGTCCTCAGGCCCGGGATATGGCCCGACACCCAGGATCCCGTTTTCCGAGTGCAAGACAACGGTCACGCCCTCGGGAATGTGGTTGGGAATCAAGGTGGGCATCCCGATCCCGAGGTTGACGTACTGGCCGTCCTTGAATTCGGCGGCTACCCGCGCAGCCATACCGTCTCTGCTCCAAGTCATTTGGCGCCATTCTCCCCCGCAAGCGGGAAGTGCCCCCATCGCATCGTCAGCGGCGCGGTCATTTGGCACCGCTCTGCCCCGCAAGCCTGCGGCGCCCCCACTGTATCGTCGTCACCGCAGTCATGAGCGCACCGTCTCTCTCTCAATTCGCTTGACGGGGTTGGGCACATGCACCACCCGCTGCACGAAGACACCCGGCGTGTGCACTTCGGCGGGGTCGATCTCACCGGGATCGACAAGGTGCTCGACCTCGGCGATCGTGATTCGTCCGGCCGGAGCGCACTCGGGGTTGAAGTTGGCCGCGGCATGACGGTAGACCAGGTTGCCGTGCCGGTCACCCTTCCAAGCGTGCACCAGCGCGAAGTCGGTGCGGATTCCCCGTTCGAGAACGTAGGTGACACCGTCGAACTCGCGAGTTTCCTTTGGTGGCGACATCACCGCCACCCCACCCGAGGCATCGTAGCGCCACGGCAGTCCGCCGTCGGCGATCTGGGTGCCGACTCCGGCCGGAGTGTAGAAAGCTGGTATGCCCATTCCGCCGGCGCGCAACCGCTCGGCCAACGTGCCCTGCGGGGTTAGCTCTACCTCGAGTTCACCGGACAAGAACTGACGCGCGAATTCCTTGTTCTCCCCCACATAAGAGGAGATAGTGCGGCGGATCCTCTTGTTCTCTAACAGTATCCCTAGTCCGACGCCGTCGACTCCACAGTTGTTCGACACCGTTTCCAGATCAGCGACGCCGTGTTTTGCCAGCGCCGAAATCAGCGCTTCCGGGATACCACATAGCCCGAATCCTCCCACGGCAAGGGATGACCCGTCGGTTATGTCAGCTACCGCTTCGGCGGCGGTAGCAACCACCTTGTCCATTGCCGCAGAGTCTCCTTGCTGTCTGGCCGGCTGAAATTTTCAGTTAATCAGTATTAACTGAGGTCTGACAATACCATTGCCTAAGCGGCCGGTAAAGGGACCGGAGCCACACTTAGTCTTGTGCCCGCAGATAGTCGAGCGCCTGTTGACGCATTTCGACTTTGCGGACCTTTCCAGTGACGGTCATGGGGAACTCGTCGACGACCTGCAGATACCGCGGAATCTTGAACTTGGCGATCTGGCCGACACAGAACTCCCGCAGCCCCTCGATGGTCAGCTTTGGCGCGCCGCACCTTAGCTTGACCACCGCCATAATCTCCTCGCCGAAGCGCTCGTCGGGCACGCCGATGACATAGGCATCCTCGATATTCGGATGCGTGTGCAGGAAGTCCTCGATCTCGCGCGGCGAGATGTTTTCTCCACCGCGGATGACGATGTCCTTGATCCGACCGGTGATCTGGATGTACCCGCATTCGTCCATGGCGGCCAGGTCTCCGGTATGCATCCAGTCGTCGGCGTCGATCACCTCTGCGGTCTGATTCGGGTCATTCCAGTATCCAGCCATCACCGAATAACCCCTGGCGCAGAATTCACCGGGGACGCCGCGGGGTACGGTCTCGCCTGTGGACGGGTCCACCACCTTGATCTCCAGCTGTGGACCCACCCGGCCGACCGTGCTGACCCGCCGCTTTAGGGAATCATCGGTACGGGTCTGGGTGCAGACCGGAGAGGTTTCTGTCATGCCGTAGCAGATCGAGATCGCGCGCATATGCATCTGTTCGATCACCCTACGCAGCACCTCAACCGGGCAGGTCGAGCCGGCCATAATCCCGGTGCGCAGGCTGGTGAGGTCGTAATCGGCGAAGTCCGGCAGTCCGAGCTCAGCAATGAACATGGTCGGCACCCCGTAGAGGCTGGTGCAGCGCTGCGCCTGCACTGCCCGCAGGGTGGCCGCAGGGTCGAAGCCGGGCGCCGGGATGACGATACAGGCCCCGTGCGTAGTGGCGGCCAGATTGCCCATCACCATGCCAAAGCAGTGGTAGAAAGGCACCGGGATACAGATTCGGTCTTGTGCCGTGTAAGTGAGTAGCTCGCCTACGAAGTAGCCGTTGTTGAGAATGTTGCGGTGGGTCAACGTGACCCCCTTCGGGTATCCCGTTGTGCCCGAAGTGTATTGGATGTTGATCGGATCGCCACCTGCCAGCGTGGCCATGATCTGCTGCAGCACGGTCAAGTCCAGCTGCGTATCGGCCAGCTCGTCCCACCGTTCGCTGTCCATGAACACCGCTTCACGCAGGTCCGGGCAATCAGGCGCCACCTCGGCCAGTATCGCCGGGTAAAGCACTTCCTTGAAGCCCGGCGCGGCAATGACCATCGCGACGCCAGAATGCTTTAGCGCATACTGCAATTCGCGAGCTCGGTAGGCCGGATTGAAGGCCACCAGGATCGCGCCGATCTCCGCGGTCGCGTACTGAACAAGCACCCACTCCCAACGGTTTGGCGCCCAAATGCCAACCCGGTCACCCACACCGATACCCGCACGCACCAATCCTGTTGCCAGTCGCCGTACGGCGGTCAGGAATTCGTTGTACGTCCAGCGTCGCCCCGCATACACGTCCACGAGTGCGTCGTGATGCCCGTATCGCGAGGCGGTCACGGCAAGATTGGCGCCGATGGTGGTCTCCAGCAGCGCGGGTACGCAGGGACCCTGGTCATAGGACAGCATCGGACTGCGTTCTGCGGGCCCGCTGGCTACCACGGTTCCTCCAGCTGCTGCTGACCGCGCGACCTGACAGTTAGTAAGGGATAACTCGTGCTACGTTAGTGACGATTAACCGAAGTGTCCAGGACGAGTGCGGAGGCCGTCATGACAGCTTCCGCCCCGGATGGTCCTTCTGGTCAATCTGATGCCCCAAATCGTCGCAGCCAGTTGAAGTCCGACCGGCGTTTGCAGCTACTCTCGGCCGCCGAACGGCTATTCGCCGAACGCGGCTTCCTCGCCGTGCGACTGGAGGACATCGGCGCCGCGGCCGGCATCAGCGGACCGGCAGTTTATCGGCACTTCCCCAACAAGGAGTCGCTGCTGGTCGAGCTGCTGGTCGGGATCAGCTCCCGACTGCTCGCCGGCGCCCGCGATGTGACAACCCGCAGCTCGGACGCGATCGCCGCGCTGGACGGGCTCATCGATTTTCACCTCGACTTTGCCTTGGGCGAATCGGACCTCATCCGCATACAGGACCGCGACCTTGGACACCTGCCCACGGCCGCGCACCGACAGGTGCGCAAGGCGCAGCGGCAATACGTGGAACTCTGGGTGGGCGTCCTGCGCCAACGTAATCCCGACCTGGCCGAAGCCGACGCCCGGCTGATGGCGCACGCCGCTTTCGGATTATTGAACTCCACGCCGCACAGCATGAAATCGGCCGACGCCAAATCGGCGCCCGCGCTTCGTTCCCGCACCGTTATGCGCGCCATGACAATTGCGGCGCTGACCGCCAAGATTTAGTAGGTCTACCACTCCGCCAGCAGGACGCAGGGAGCAGCCGCCGATTAATGCGGCGTCATCTCGTACAAGCGCAGTCCGAAACCGCCGCCGCTCAACTCTTAGGTACCCTTCAAACTATGAGGTGGACATGAACGATCCACGTCGACCCCAGCAGTATGGTCCTCCTCAACCGGAGCCATCACCAAGCTGGCCGTCGGGTCCCGTAAACCCGCCCCCCGCCGACCCGGCCTACGCCGACCAAGCCCCCTATGCGCCCACCTACGGCGGCCATGTTCCGCAGTGGCTGCCTGGCCCCTATGAACCCAACCAGACTCAGCGGTTGCCACCGCAGTACTGGCAGCAAGCCGAGCCCCGATCCGGCGAGGCACTTCCCGACGGCCCACAACCGCCCAACGAGCCGGGAACGCCGCGCTGGCTGTGGGTCGCTGCCGGCACGGCCGTCCTATTAGTCGTCGGTTTGGTCATCGCCCTGGTCATCGCGAATATGTCGGTCGAAAACCAGACGGCAGTCGAGCCGCTACCGCCGATGCCGACCCCAAGTTCGACATATCAGGCGCCCACGACCCGAACGCTCTCCCCCAGCACCCTGCCCGCGCCCACAACGACACGCGGCTCGGCTGCGCCCACCGAGACGCCGATCCCAGGGGCGATGCAGACCGTTGTGTACAACGTCACCGGAGAAGGCCGCGCAATCAGCGTGACCTACATGGATACCGGCGATGTCATACAGACCGAGTTCAACGTGGCGCTGCCGTGGACCAAAGAGGTGAGCCTGTCGAGGTCGTCGGTCCATCCGGCCAGCGTCACCATCATCAATATCGGCCACAACGTGACCTGTTCGGTGACGGTGGCCGGGGTTCAGGTGCGCCAGCGCACCGGGGTGGGTTTGACCATCTGCGACGCCTCGGGCTAGGGCGATTCTGGTACAGCGTGAGTTACTGGGACGGCGGGACACCGCGGAACATGCACCACCAGCATCGCCAGGAGCCCCGCCAACAGCACCAGACAGATACCGCCTAACCCAGCGCGCACTGCGTGAAACGCGTCGACGAAGACGGAAAACATCCAAGGCCCGACGAACGCCACGGCCCGACCCGTCATCGTGTATAGCCCGAAGGCAACCCCTTCCTTGCCATGCTGAGCCATCCGCAACAACAAGGCGCGCGCCGACGACTGCGCCGGCCCGATGAAAAGTGTTAGCACCAGCCCCAATAGCCAGAAGGCCAGCGCACCCGACAGCGCCATCAAGATCAGCGCTGCGCACAGGATCGCGGCTAATGACGCGACGATGACCGGCTTGGACCCAACCCGGTGGTCAATGAACCCGCCGAGCACTGCGCCCACCGCGGCCACCACGCTGCCGGCCACACCGAACACGAGGACGTCGGCCTGCGCGAGACCGTACACATGGACGCCCAACACCGCTCCGAAAGCAAATATCGTCGCCAACCCGTCCCGGAAAATCGCGCTGGCCACCAGGAAGTAGACCAGGTTATGGTCGCGGCGCCATTCGGCCTTAAGGTCCGCCCACAGCTTTCGGTAGCCGCCCAGCATGCTGGTCGTGGGGCTCGACGCTGCGCCGGCGTCGGGCAATCGGTGTGCAACCAATATCAGCGGCAGGGCCAATATCGCCAGCCATGCCGCGGCCAAGAGCATCGCGGCCCGCACGTTGAGCCCGTCATGGACAGGCAAGCGCAGCAGCCCCCGCTCCGCACCGGAACCGGCCATAAAGCCCAGATAGACCAGCAACAGCAGCAGCACGCTGCCGGTGTAGCCGGCTGCCCATCCGAATCCGGAAATTCGGCCTG
The DNA here is from genome assembly GCF_008370645.1 of Mycobacterium simiae. Lineage (GTDB taxonomy): Bacteria > Actinomycetota > Actinomycetes > Mycobacteriales > Mycobacteriaceae > Mycobacterium > Mycobacterium simiae_A. Next base: position 475 of record NZ_VTZN01000025.1, on the reverse strand, counting down.
CCGTCCGCGGCGTCGAGAGCTGGCGCAGCATTGCGTTGTAGGGAACGCTAGCCAGGTCACTGCATGACGCCGTCGTCGCCAGCAATGCCAACCCGGCCCAAAGGTAACCGGGGCTGTCGCGAATCAAGAACATCGCACAGGTCAGCCCCACCGCGAGACTTGTCAACACACCCAGCGTGACCCGCCGGCGATGCGGGGATTCGACCCAGACTCCGACCGCTGGAGCCAGCAGCGCGATAGTCAACCCCGCGGCGGCCCCGGCCCGACCCAACCAACTCGCCGGGGAAGTGCCGCCCGGCATGCCCTCCCCAACCGTGCTGGTCAGGTACACCGAGAACACGAAAGTCGTTACGATGGCGTTCAGACCGGTAGAACCGGCGTCCCACAGCGCCCATGCCACCACCCGAGATCGCGCATCCGTGCCCGAAATCGGGTTGACCATGTTCGGCACTCTAATTTGTCTTGGCAGCGACCC
>NZ_VTZN01000249.1 GCF_008370645.1 Mycobacterium simiae | reverse complement strand
CGTCGGCAACCGTCGCCAGCACCATCGCGTTGGGCTCGATCACCCCCGCGCGTTGCGCATCACTCATCCACTGCCGCAACAGCGCTAGCCAGCCGACGTCGAGCCAGTCGACGTCCAAGTCGCCACAACCGTCCTTCTCCGGTCCGTACTCGCCACGCATCCTGGCGAGCTGGTCGCCGTCGAGGTGGACTGGGCAGCTATCGTCTATCACCAGATCGGTCCAACCTGAGCAATCGGCTTTCTACCGTTCGCGATGCCGTGCATGGCCGCACTATACGTGGTTGTCGCGTCGGAGAATGCGGCAGGCGAAAGGCCTAAGCAAACCGATTCGCTATCGCGCATAATGGGTCTTACCCTAGCTGTGTCCGCAGCCGGTTGGCCGCGACCGCGGCGATGCTGTCCGATTGGTAGGTTACCAACGGTCGTTTGCTGGAGACGACGTCTGGCCGCGTCTGCGCGACGTATCGACATGAGGCGCGCGGCGAGGGTGCTGCTGTAGCACAGATCGAAGGAGGACACCGTGGATACTGCAAACCCCGCGACCGGAACGGCGCGGGTCAAGCGCGGTATGGCCGAAATGCTCAAGGGCGGCGTCATCATGGACGTGGTCACTCCGGAGCAGGCCCGCATTGCCGAGGGCGCCGGCGCGGTTGCGGTGATGGCGTTGGAGCGGGTGCCCGCCGACATCCGGGCCCAGGGTGGGGTGGCCAGGATGAGCGACCCCGACCTGATCGAGGGCATCATCGCCGCGGTCACCATCCCGGTGATGGCCAAAGTGCGCATCGGGCATTTCGTGGAGGCCCAGATTCTGCAGAGTCTCGGGGTGGATTACGTCGATGAGTCTGAGGTGCTGACTCCGGCCGACTACACCCACCACATCGACAAGTGGAAGTTCACCGTTCCCTTCGTCTGCGGGGCAACCAATTTGGGCGAGGCGTTGCGGCGCATCGGTGAGGGAGCAGCGATGATCCGCTCCAAGGGCGAGGCTGGAACCGGTGACGTGTCCAATGCCACCACACACATGCGGGCCATCAGCGGCGAGATCCGGCGGTTGACGTCGTTGTCTGAGGATGAATTGTTTGTGGCGGCCAAGGACTTGCAGGCGCCCTACGAGCTGGTGGTCGAGGTGGCCCGGGCCGGCAAGTTGCCGGTGACGTTGTTTACCGCCGGCGGTATTGCCACGCCCGCCGATGCCGCGATGATGATGCAGTTGGGCGCCGAGGGTGTCTTTGTTGGCTCGGGCATCTTCAAGTCCGGCGCTCCCGAGCACCGCGCCGCCGCAATCGTCAAGGCCACCACGTTCTACGACGACCCCGATGTGTTGGCCAAGGTCTCGCGCGGGCTGGGCGAGGCGATGGTGGGCATCAACGTAGCGGACATCGCCCAGCCGCATCGCCTGGCCGAGCGCGGCTGGTAAGAATCTTGTGTGGCAATCGAGGAGATTCTTGATCTAGAGCAGCTCGAGGTCAACATCTATCGCGGTAGCGTATTTAGCCCTGAATCGGGTTTCCTGCAGCGCACTTTCGGCGGCCATGTGGCCGGCCAGTCGCTCGTCTCGGCGGTGCGCACCGTTGAGCCCCGCTACCAAGTCCACTCGCTACATGGTTACTTCCTTCGACCCGGGGACGCCGAGGAGCGCACGGTTTTTATCGTTGAGCGCACTCGCGACGGCGGATCGTTTGCTACCCGGCGGGTGACCGCCATCCAGCACGGCGAAATCATCTTCAGTATGGGAGCGTCCTTCCAAACCCCTCAGGACGGCATCAGTCACCAAGACGCCCTGCCGGCGGCGCCGCCGCCCGACGATCTGCCCGGGCTGAGCTCGGTGAAGGTGTTCGACGACGCCGGGTTTCGGCAGTTCGAGGAGTGGGATGTCCGTATCGTGCCGCGCGACCTGCTGACGCTTGTGCCTGGTAAGGCCTCCCAGCAGCAGGTCTGGTTTCGGCACCGTGATCCGCTGCCTGATGATTCGGTGCTGCACATTTGCGCGTTGGCCTACATGAGCGACCTGACGCTGCTGGGTTCGGCGCAGGTGACGCACTTGCCGGAGCGTGAGCATCTGCAAGTGGCGTCGCTGGACCACGCGATGTGGTTTATGCGGCCTTTTCGCGCCGACGAGTGGTTGCTGTATGACCAGTCGTCGCCATCGGCCGGCGGCGGTCGCGCGTTGACCCATGGGAAGATCTTCAGCCAGGGTGGTGACCTGGTGGCCGCGGTGATGCAGGAGGGGCTGACCCGCTATCGGCGCGGATACCAGCCGAGTCCGCAGTGAACGCGCCGCGGATTGGCGTCCTGGCCCTGCAGGGGGACACCCGCGAGCACCTCGCGGCGCTGCGCGCAGCGGGGGCTGACTCGATGACGGTGCGGCGGCGTGCTGAGTTGGACACGGTGGATGGCTTGGTGCTGCCGGGTGGGGAATCCACGACCATGAGCCACCTACTGCGTGACTTCGACCTGCTGAAGCCGTTGCGGGCGCGGCTGGCCGACGGGCTTCCGGCCTACGGCGCGTGCGCCGGCATGATCTTGCTGGCCAGCGAGATCCTGGACGCTGGCGCCCGGGGACGTGAGGCCTTGCCACTGCGCGGGATAGATATGACAGTGCGGCGCAACGCTTTTGGACGGCAAGTCGATTCATTTGAGGGCGATATTGGGTTCGTTGGACTTGATGATCCGGTACGCGCGGTGTTCATCCGGGCGCCGTGGGTCGAGCGGGTCGGTGACGGAGTGCAGGTGCTGGCCCGAGCCGCCGGTCACATCGTCGCAGTGCGGCAAGGTGCCGTGTTGGCGACGGCGTTTCACCCGGAGATGACCGGCGACCGTCGGATCCACCGGATGTTCGTCGACATCGTCACCGGCCGGGCGTGACACTGGGCGGTACGAGACGCCCACGTAGACTCGGCAAGCAAACTTGTCGAGTCATAGAAGAGGTGCAGCACACCGATGAGCGGCCATTCCAAGTGGGCCACCACCAAGCACAAGAAGGCTGTCATCGACGCCCGCCGCGGCAAGATGTTCGCCCGGCTGATCAAAAACATCGAGGTCGCTGCTCGCGTCGGTGGCGGTGACCCGGCGGGTAATCCCACGCTCTACGACGCGATCCAAAAGGCCAAGAAAAGCTCGGTACCTAACGAAAACATCGAACGGGCGCGCAAGCGCGGCGCCGGTGAGGAAGCCGGCGGCGCTGACTGGCAAACCATCATGTACGAGGGTTATGCGCCGAACGGTGTCGCGGTGTTAATCGAGTGCTTGACCGACAACCGCAACCGCGCCGCCAGCGAGGTGCGGGTGGCGATGACGCGTAACGGCGGCACCATGGCTGATCCGGGGTCGGTGTCCTATTTGTTCTCCCGTAAGGGTGTGGTCACGTTGGACAAGGACGGCTTGACCGAGGACGACGTGCTGGTGGCAGTGCTGGATGCCGGCGCCGAGGAAGTCAACGACCTGGGCGACAGCTTCGAAGTGGTCGCAGAGCCGGGCGACTTGGTGGCGGTGCGCAGCGCCTTGCAAGACGCGGGCATTGACTACGAGTCGGCGGAGGCGAGTTTTCAGCCGTCGGTGAGCGTGCCCGTCGATATCGATGGTGCTCGTAAGGTGTTTAAACTCGTCGACGCGCTGGAGGACAGCGACGACGTGCAGAACGTGTGGACCAATGTCGAGGTGTCGGACGAGGTGTTGGCGGCTCTCGACGACGAGTAGCAACCTCTGGCGGCCCGGGTCTGGGTGAATGTGATGACAATCACGTTGACATCGGGTTAGGCTGCGGGGGTATCGGGCGCGGTTGTCGACTGTGTGCCTGTGGCTAATCCCGGCGTGGTTCGGAGGTGCCCCAGTGTCTTTTGTGTTTGCGGCGCCGGAGATGGTGGTGGCGGCGGCGGCGGATTTGGCGGGTATCGGTGCGATGGTTAGCGCGGCTAATGCGGTGGCGGTGGCGCCGACGACGGTGGTGTTAGCTGCCGGTGCTGATGAGGTGTCGGCGGCGGTGGCGGCGCTTTTTGGGGCTCATGCTCAGGGGTATCAGGTGTTGAGTGCTCAGGCGGCGGTGTTTCATGAGCGGTTTGTGCAGGCTCTCAGTGCTGGTGCGGTGTCGTATGCGGGGGTTGAGGCGGCTAGCGTGTCGGCGTTGGCGGCGTTGGAGCAGGCCATTTTTGGGGTGGTGAATGCGCCCACGCAAATCTTGTTGGGTCGGCCGTTGATCGGTGATGGGGCTGCGGGGGCCAGTGGTGCGGTGGGGCAGCCGGGTGGGGCTGGTGGGCGGTGGCGGCGCCGGCGGGATCGGCGGCTACGGCGGTAACGGCGTTGGAGGGACCGGCGGGGTCGGCGGGACCGGCGGGCTGCTCGCCGGTCTAGTCGGCGCCGGGGGCGGTAACGGCGGCAGCGGCGGCGCCGGTACCACCGGCGGGGGCGCTGGTGGCGCTGGTGGCGATGCCGGCTGGCTGGGCAATGGCGGTGCCGGCGGCACCGGCGGGTACAGCATCACTGCCGGAGGTGCTGGCGGCGCGGGCGGTGACGCCAGCGTGCTGGGCAGCGGCGGGACCGGCGGGACCGGCGGAGTTGGCGACGTCGGCCCCGGCGGGAACGGCGGTACCGGGGGCAATGCCGGCTGGCTCGGTAACGGCGGCGCCGGCGGTACCGGCGGGGTCGGCCGTTTCGGTAACGCGGGTGACGGCGGTGTCGGTGGCCACGCCAGCGTCCTGGGCAACGGCGGCGCCGGTGGCGCCGGTGGACAGGGCGCAGCTAACGGTGGTGCCGGCGCGGCCGGCGGCCGCGCCGGCTTACTCGTGGGCAGCGGCGGCGAGGGCGGCACCACCGGCGGGGCCGGCGGTCTCGGTGGCAATGGGGTGTGGATCGGTAACGGCGGCAACGCCGGGGTTGGCGGGACCGGGTTGACGCCGGGAGCTGACGGCGTCGGCGGCACCAGCGGGCTGCTGCTGGGTCTGGACGGCTTCAATGCCCCGGGCAACATCTCGCCTTTGCACACCCTGCAGCAACAAGTGCTCAACGCGATTAACGGGCCTGTCCAGGCGGCGACCGGGCGCCCACTGATTGGCAACGGCCTGCCCGCGGCCGCAGGCAGCGGTACCGCCGGAGCTCCCGGCGGGTGGTTGCTCGGCGACGGCGGGGCCGGCGGCTTGGCCGCGATGGGCACCGTCCAAAATGGCGGGGCCGGCGGAGCTGCCGGGCTATGGGGCACCGGCGGAGCCGGCGGGGCCGGCGCACGCTCGTTAGCCGGCGATGCTGGGACCGGAGGTGCCGGAGGT
>NZ_VTZN01000248.1 GCF_008370645.1 Mycobacterium simiae | reverse complement strand
CCAGTGCCAGCCCCAACCCCAAACTGCCGCTGGTGGACTCGACGATACGCGCCCCGGGGCGTAGGTCGCCGCGGGCACGGGCCATCTCCACCATGTGCAGGGCCGGGCGGTCTTTCATACTGCCGCCAGGGTTGAATCCCTCCAACTTGGCCCAAAACCCCCGCCCGGGCGGGGCCAGCGGTGTCTCAATGCGCAACACCGGCGTGTGGCCCACCATCGCGGCGGGCCGCCGAAGAGCAGCGTGGGCCGACGGGGCGCAATCACGCGGGTGGAGAACCCTGAGTGACGAAAGGGGGTGAACATTGCTGTCGAACGGCAAAACGTGTGTCATTTCAATCGTCGCTTTCCTGCGAACGCCGCGAAACCATTGCGCGGCAACGTGACATGGGTCAGCGGTCACCAGCCGTCGGCATGAGCCGACTCGGCCTGGTGCTGACCTGTCAGCGACGAGACAGGCAGAACCGGGTCAAACGATCTTGCCCGGTAAAATAGGCAACCCGGCGCCGCGGTGGACCGCGCCCGGCCGGGGCCGCCAGCTCAGGGCGCCACCCGATGAGTGCAACCGCGCCGACCACACCCAGCCACACCAACACCGCCGACGCGGGGGCCGAGCGCGGCAGCACCGCCGCCACCAACCGCTCCGGGTGAGCCGAGGACGGACCTTTATCCGCATGAGGGTGATCGACGTCGAGGGTGAACTCACCACCCAACGTCGCCGGCAGCACATGGGCAGCATGCGGGACTGCGGTATGCGAACTAATTAACGTGCCGTGGGCGCCGATGGCCAGCAGCCACCCCGCCAACCACATCACAGCCGCCACCGCGGCCACGGGATGCCGCGGCAACCGACCGATGCTGCTAGAGCTCATAGCGCCCCACCCCACAGCGCGCAGACCGGACAATGCCCGGGTGAGGCCAGGCGCCAACCCGCGGCCCACACCGGCGGAGGCGCGCAAACACGCGGCGCGCCACGACCCCGAGCAGCGGTGCATCGATGTCTGGAACACACACCCACATCATATACCCCATGGCGGTATGGGGTAACCCCGTTGCGCGTCGCCGCTAGAGGCGCATCACACGCCTATGGCCCCACGACGGCTGCTGGAGGCCTCGCGGCGCATACGCACACCCGACCCAGGGCATTGGCCCGGATGCTTCGCGGCCAGCGGCCGGGGTGTCAAGCGGGCGCCCCATGATGCGCATTCGTTGGCGACACCGCGAATCCGCATGTTTAGTAACCATCTTCGTCGGGTACCCCCAGGGGGCATGAGGCAAAAAACAGATATGATCCGAACGGGGCGCATAGGCGCCGCGATCGTCGTCCTTACCGCTGGCTTAGGCGTGGCCGGTGTCGGGGCGGCCGCTGACGTCAACGCCCAGCAGGGGCCCCTGCCCGCTTCCAGCTGCCCCTGGTTCAATCCCTACTGCCACGGCGGCGGTCACGGCGGCGGTCATGGCGGGGGTCACGGTGCTGGCCATGGCGGGGGTCACGGCGGCGGTCATGGCGGGGGTCACGGTGCTGGCCACGGCGGCGGTCACGGCGGTCATTAGTCGAGCTGGCGACAGCCGGGGCGCCCGGGCAACGCTGATGGTGCTCGGGGTTCCAGACTCCGTGCCGGCTCCGGGCTTGGCCAGTCAGCCCTCGCACCGTGCGACATCAGCCGGGCCGTCGCTGGTGGCCGTGAGCGGCCACCAGCGACCTCGAACCGCGACAGCGCAGGCCTCGGTCAGACGCCGGCCTGAATGGCGAGGATGGGCGGCGGCCGACGGGAGTCGGGTGTTGGCGGTGCCCGTGGCGATCACTGATGTCGCATCGACCAGAAGCAGCGACCTCATCCCTCGGTTGCCCGAGATGGGGTTCAAGCGGTGAAGTCGTCGCCGGCGGGCTGCAGACGATGCGCGCGGTCGAGACGCCGTAGGGCCACAGCGGACACCACCCCCAGGAGCATCAGTGCTGCCCACGCCAGTTCGCTGATGCCGGCCCGTCGTGCGGCACCCATGACCGCGCCGGTGCCCAGATTGCCCAGCAGGATTCCCGTCCCGACGATCGTGTAGTACAAGCCGTAGTGGGTGGCCACCAGCCGCCCGCCCAGCGAGACCACCGTGTCCATCTCGAAGGGGAAGACGCCGGCCGAGCCGACGGCCAGCACCGCAGCCGTCAGCACCAGCGCGCAGACCGCCACAGCGCCGAACCGAGGGCTAACTGGCGCTGCGATCAGCGGCAGGAAAGACGCCGCCTGGATTGTCACGCCGCTAGACAGGCTGCCCCGTGGCCCCCACAGCCGGGCCATCCAGCCGGTGATGCGCAACTGCCCCACGATCGCGACTGCGCCGGAAACCACGAACAATGCTGCGACCAAGAAGGATTGGGAACGCGGCACCAAAATCGAGGCCTGCAGCGGCAGCGCGAGATAGATCTGAAAGGACAGCACATAGGAACCGGTCATCGCCGCCGCGAACAACAGGAAAGACCGATTAGCGAGGACGACCCGCCAATCGTGCAGAACCGAGGCCTTCGCCTTGGCCGACAAATCGGCAGCATGCGCGGGCAGCGCCAGCAACTGCGCCGCGGTCAGCGCGGCGAAAACGACTGCCGCGCCGGCCGCGCTGACCCGAAAATCGATCGCCACCAGAGCCAAACCAATCAGCGGGCCCAGCAGGATCCCGGCGTGGTTGAAGATGTTGAACATCGCGAACGCCTCGACGCGGCGATCGCCGACGTCGGCGGCCAGGTAGGCGCGAATCGCGGGGTTGAACAAGGCGCCGGCCAGACCGGTGGCCGCGGCCGCGAGCAACACGGCGGGCAACGACTGCACCACCACCAGCATCGCGAACCCGCCCACGCGCAGCATGCAGCCGGCCACGATCAACCCCTTGTAGCCCCATCGTTCGGCAAGCGTGCCGCCCACGATGAACATGCCCAGCTCGGAAAAGTCGCGGACACCCACGACCAGACCGACCGCCCACGCCGCCAGCCCCAGCGGCCCGGCCAGGTAGCCGGCCAGATACGGCATCAACATGTAGAAGCCGACGTTGATGCCGAGCTGATTGATCAGCAGCATCCGGCTGGGCCCGGAAAAATCGCGGAACCGCCTCAAAAAACCGCTAGCGCCGCGCTGAATACGCTTTCCCCTGACCGCTCGATATCGCCACGGGCCACGTCGCTTGCGACACGCCGAGGCCGAACCGGCGCCGCAGCAGCACCGCGGTGGCCGCAAAGCCGGTGCTCAGCCCGATCCATATGCCGGCGCCCTGCAGGTGCACCGCAAACGCCAGCAGCAACATGGCAGGCAGCCCGACCAGCCAATAGCCCACTGTCCGAGACAGGATTCCAAGCAAGCAGCTGCTCATACTGGCTGTCGCAAGGTCGTCCAGGACGATGTGGTTACCGTTTGCCCGGAATTACTCTGCGTGTTCGGCGCAACTGGCATATGTCCCCCATCCCGGATGATCCACGTCGGCCCATGCCAAATTATCGGGCCGCTACCTGCGCCTGGGACACTCCGGGCCGGTTCCTGAGTGTTTTCTGTGACTCTCCTGTAGTAGCTGGGCCGGTGGACGGATGTCAAGTAGTCTCCAGCATGCAGCTGGTTTGCTGGTGGCTCCTGCGGGTGTCGTCGGCATCAAGCGGCAGATGCTCATTCAGGTTTGCCGCGAGAGGGAACCCGGTGTGAATCCGGGACTGTCCCGCAGCGGTATGCAGGAACGACCGCCGTCATCGGCACTGGCCCCACAGCCCGGGGCTGGGAAGCGACGGCCAGTAGGTGCACCGTCCTCGGTGTGTGCCTGTGAGTCCGAAGACCTGCCAGCTGTGTTGGACACATCGGGTGTCCGGTGCGCGTCGCCTCGTGGATTGGGCGGATGGCCACTGCTAGAGATCGGCGTCTATCCCCGGCGCGCAGAACGGCTCTAGCGGCTAGACGTCTCACCGGGGGGACTGGCGGGCATTCGGGCGTATCGGAGGACGTCTGATGCCGGCTATTGCGTTTGCCGCGAATTCTGGGGGCGCGGGTGGCATCGAGGCATGTCGCTTCGCTGGCGGGAATCGATGACCGCCCCGCTTTGGCTGGCGTCGCCGCCGGAGGTGCACTCGGCGCTGCTGAGCGGCGGCCCGGGACCGGCCGCGTTACTGGCGTCCGCCAGCGCGTGGAGTTCGCTCAGCGTCACCTACGCCGAGGTGGCCGATGAATTGTCCGCCCTGCTGGGTGGCGTGCAGGCCGGTGCCTGGGAAGGTCAAAGCGCGGTGGCCTATGCGGCCGCGCATGCGCCGTATCTGGCGTGGCTGATGCAGGCCAGCGCCGACAGTGCCGCAATGGCCACCGAACAGCAAACCGCGGCCGCCGCCTACACCACCGCCCTGGCCGCGATGCCCACCCTGGCCGAGTTGGCCGCCAACCACACCACCCACGCCGCCTTGACGGCGACAAATTTCTTCGGCATCAACACCATCCCGATCACGCTCAACGAAGCCGACTATGTACGGATGTGGATCCAGGCCGCCACCGCGATGGGCACCTATCAGGCGGTCTCGACCGCGGCCGTTGCCGCCGCACCGCGGCCCGCCCCGGCGCCGCACATCCTGAAAGCCGACGCACCGCAGGCCGGTGCCGCTGCCGCCACGCCGATCCAGGACCAGCTCAACCAGTTCCTGCTGTGGCTGTGGCAGATGTATGCCGCGTTCTACAACAACGTCATACAGCCGTTCATCGACTGGTTCGCCAACATCCCGTTTCTGCAAGCGATGTTTGCTGGATTTGATCCCTACTTGCTCATCCTCGGCAATCCACTTACCTACCTGAGCCCGCTCAACATCGCGTTCGCCCTGGGCTACCCGATGGATATCGGCACCTATATCGCCCTACTGTCGCAAACCTTCGCGTTCATCGCAGCGGATCTCGCCGCGGCGTTCGCGTCGGGCAACCCACTGACCATCGGCCTTACCATCGTGTTCGTCACCGTCGAAGCCATCGGCACCGTCATCACCGACACCATCGCGCTGCTGAAGACCCTGCTCGAGCAGACGGCGGTGTTGCTCACGGTTCTGCTGCCCCTGCTGACCGCGCCGTTGGTGCCATTGGCGGCCGGTGCAGCGCTGGTGCCGATCGGCGCCAAGGGCTTGGCGGCGCTGGCGGCGGTGCCGCCACCGGCACCTGTCACGCCCGCGATGCCCTCCCTCGCCGCGCTTGCCCCCACCACCGCCCCGTCGACTCCGAGCCCTACTCCTGCTCCCGTGGAGGCGGTCACCGCGGCGCCCACGCCCGGGGCGCCACCGCCGCCGGCCACCGCACCACCGTCGGTGAGCGGTGCGGG
>NZ_VTZN01000247.1 GCF_008370645.1 Mycobacterium simiae | reverse complement strand
AGGCCGGCGCCGCGGGCGGAGTGCACCCCGGCAACGCTGTCCTCGACCGCGCAGGTCCGCGCTGCGTCGAGTTTGTGCGCGGCCAGGCAGGCCAGGTAGATGTCGGGATGGGGCTTGAAGCGGCAGTCCGCCTGCTCGCCGAAGATCGTCTGGGCCGGAAAGTAGCCGTCGATCTTCAGGGTCCGAAGCAGGTTTTCGATGAAGCGTCTCTTGTTGACCGAGCAGATGAACTTGCCGCCCGCTACCTGCAGAAGAGCGTCGAGTGTGGGATCCTTTCGCACTTCACGCAGTAACCGAGAATGAATCGTCTCCCGCACCGGCTCCAGGATGCCCTTGTCGACGGTCACCGCGTGTACCTTCTGCACGTCGTCGAGGATCTGCTCGCCGCGCCAGCCAAGGTATCGCTCAAACATCTGATCGGTGGAGAGTTCAACTCCGTAGCCCGCGAGGGCGTCGGCCAGCACGCGAAACGCAACGGCCTGGGTATTGACCGCGATCACTCCGTCGAAGTCGAAAACGATGTTGTCCCAGCGCATGAGGTCACCACTTCTTCGAAGTACGGGTAGGCGTGGTCGTTGACCAGCCGGTGGCCGGCCGTGTGGGCGTCGGCGGCAGAGACCATGCGATGAACTCCGGCCCTAGTCCGGCAGACGGCGTAGAAGGACGTGGTGCCGCGCTGGTGATTGCCTTTGATCACGTTAATCCCGACTTGATCGACCTGCGCAGGCGACTTGTACAGTGCGGAAAGTTTGACGTAAGCCAGGTGTCCGAAAGCACTTCTGAGCAGCTGCGCGAAGCCCAAGTACTTGCGCAGTTGCAGCAGCGCGCGCTGCTTGGCCAGCATCCGCTGCTGCCTGCCTGAGGTCGTTTCGTCGGGGTGATCGGTGATCAACTTAAGGTGCAACTTTGTGTATGCCTGGTAGAGGCCCAGGAGCTGCTCGTCGGCAAGCATCAAGCATCGCATCTCGGCCTCGTCCGGGCTGTAGTCATCCAGCAGGATTTGGCGCTGTTCGTCGCGGCTCAATTTGGGCAGCAGGTCATCGGCTCCGTGGAAAACCAGGCCGGGATGGGCGCTGAGCAGATCGCGGATCCGGTTGGCATAGTCGTCGACAGCCTGGTCGGTGCCCAGCAGGTTGTAATCGGCGTGGAAGTGGCCCTCGCTGAGCAGCAGCAGTTTCGTGTCGGGGTAGATGTCGGCGATTTGGGCGTGCAGGTCAGCCAGGGTTTCCACGGCCAGGTACTCGCCATAGTCGGGTAGGTCACCGATGGTGAGTCGGCGGCTCGGGCACTTGCCGTGGAAGGTAGGCAACAACAGTCGCAGCGGCGCTCGTGCACAGACGATATCGATGAGGGTTGCCCGCAGATAGGAGTCGTCGAATCGCAGACCGTCCGGGTTCTTTCGGGCGTCGTTGAGAAGATCCGCGATACGTGCCGCGATCGCCTCGGGGCCGGTCCCAATATGTCCGGGCAGAATAGCGGTGTTCATAGCATCCTCGCTGTCGCTGGGGTCGTCAGGTACGGTGCCAGCGCTACGCCTTGGCGTCTGTCGTAAAACCGGCCACCAGGTCGGTGGAATCTGCTGTCCACCGATCGTGGGACGCCGAATTCACGATGTGAGCAGCCTAGTCTGGAATGATTCTCCGACGCATTGGATTTGGGTTACTGTGTGCAGAGAATTAGTTTAGTTAACGCGGGTTGCGCGGTTTTGCTGGTCATTGCCTAATGCGCCGGTCGACCACCATACTGCGGAGGTGGCTCGTCGAGTGCGTGAGTCCGTCGGTGTCAGTAGAGGCCTGTTGACGGGCATAGTGCTGGCCGGATCTCTGTCGGTATTGGACTCCACCATCGTCGTGCCGCTGCTGAAAACGATCGGTGATGAGTTCGGCGGTGGCTCGGAGGTCGCGTGGCTGGTATCGGCGTACCTGCTTTCCTCGACGCTGACGATCCCCGTTTGGGGCCGCTGGCATGATTTGCGCGGAGAGCGCGCGCCGATGTGGGCCGCGCTAGGGCTCTTTACGGTGGGCACCGCACTGGCCTGGGTCGCTCCCGGGCTGGCCCCGCTGGTTGGTTGTCGAGTCATCCAGGGAATCGGCGCCGGGGGGCTGGTTCCGCTGGGTGAGGCCGTTATCGCAAGCCGCTGTCTGCCCGAGGAACGCGCGCGGCTGCAGGCGCAATACAACGTCTTCTATGGGGTGGCCGCCGCGGGCGGCCCGGTTATCGGTGGAGCCTTGATCCATGTTTCGTGGCGCTGGGCGTTCCTGCTCATCCTGCCCTTTTGCGGCGCTGCTGCCCTGGCTTTTCGGGGGCAATTGTGTTCTGGGCGTTCGCAACCCGCGACCACAGCAGCGCGTTCGCCACTTGATTACTGGGGTAGCGCGTTGGTGACGGTCGGTCTATTTGCGCTACTGCTGGGTGTTGAACGGCTTTCGTGGCCACTTTTCGGTGCTGGTGTTATTTTGGCCACGTTATTTATTCGGCGGACCAGAACCCACCCGCACAATCTGATACCAAGATCGGTAATTACCAATCGGGTGGTGCTTGGTTGCACGCTGTCGGCACTGGTGATCGGTTTTGCGCAGTATTCGTATCTGACTTACTTGCCTGACCTGGCTCAAGAATTGGCACCCGATATGAACTCAGGTTTGGTGGCGGTCCCGCTGACGGTCTTGTGGTTGACCATGGGCTCGATGAGTGCCGTCCTGGCGCTGCGGATTGGTACCCGGGTCGTCGTGCTGGTCGCGCTGCTGGGTGCCACCGCCGCGGGCGTGGTGTTGTTGCTGTGGGTATCGGTCCCGAGCCTGTTTGCCGCCGCGACCCTGGTGGGAGTCGCCGCCTCTTTGGGTGTGCTTCCGGCGCTGCTGCTGGCGCAGCTCAGCGCTCACCCATCTGATTTGGGCGCCACCACTTCGTTGTTGGTCCTCATGCGCAACTTCGGTGGTGCCCTTGGGGTTTCGGCGATCCTCGCGGTTAACGAGGACTGGGGTCTTACGCCGAGCATCTGGGTCCTGGTGGTGGTGGCCGCCGCCGGCGTCCTGCCGGCTTCGCTGATCCCCAACCGCAAGCAGGAGGGTCGGCTGCAGCGCATGCGCGCAGCCGCGGCGGAGGCAGCGCCGATCATTGCCGGCGCCGGCGCGCGTGGATTGGGTTAGCTGGCCGCTGGAGGACAGCAATTGGGCAGGTCCGGGGCCTACTGGAACGTCGAGCCGTAATCGGTCGAGGACGCCGATGCGCTGGCAGCGCCTTAGAGGTTGAGGCCGTCGGCGCCGGGATCGCCGGGGTCGCCGTCGATGCCGCCCGGCGGTGTGCCGACACCGCCGTCGCCGCCGTCGCCGCCGGTGCCGCCTGATGCACCGTCACCATCACCGCCGGCACCGCCGTCGCCGCCGTCGCCGCCGTCGCCGCCCTCGCCGCTGTTGCCCGTGCCGGATGCCGTCCCGCCGGGCCCGCCGGGCCCGCCAACGCCTCCCTTGCCGCCGGCGCCACCAGCCTGGCCGGGTGTGGTGCCGGTGCCGCCGACGCCCCCACTGCCGCCGGTGCCACCTCGGCCGCCGGTACCACCGTTGCCGGCAAGGTCCCCGGTGCCGCCGATACCGCCCGCGCCGCCGGCGCCACCGGTGCCGCCGGCACCAACGCTTCCCGCGCTGCCGGCGCCCGAGCCGGCCTGCCCGCCCGCGCCGCCTGCGCCACCGGTCCCGCCCTGGCCACCGGCCTCACCGGCGAAAGTGCTGCCGATGACTCCACCGAAACCGCCGGTGCCGCCGGCCCCGCCCTGGCCGCCGAGGCCACCATTGCCGTTGGTGGCTCCCACACCGGCCGAGCCGCCGGTGCCGCCGGCGCCACCGGCGCCGCCGGTCCCGCCCTCGTAGCCGGTTTGGTTGGTTCCGCCGCTGCCGCCGAAGCCGCCCGTCCCGCCCAGGCCGCCTGGGCCTCCGTCCCCGGCGGCAATGCCGCCGGGGCCCGGAACGCCGCCGGTGCCGCCCACTCCGCCGGCCCCGCCGGCGAAGCCTGCTGCTCCGTCGCCGCTGTCGCCGAAACCGCCTGTACCGCCAACGCCGCCACCGCCGCCGTTGCCGCCGATGCCGCCAGGGGCGGCGATGCCACCGGTGCCGCCGGGGCCGCCGGCACCCCCGGCGAAGCCCGCCGCTCCGTCGCCGTTGCCGCCGAAGCCGCCCGGGCCGCCGAAGCCGCCGGTACCCCCGTTACCGCCGGTGCCGCCGAGGCCAGGGGCTCCGCCGGTGCCGCCGGAGCCGCCGATCCCGCCCGCGAACCCGGCCGTTCCGAAGCCGGTGTCGCCTTGACCGCCACCGCCGCCCATGCCGCCGGTGCCGCCGTCGCCGCCGACGCCCGAGGTCGCGCCGGACCCCGGGGCCCCGCCGGTGCCGCCGGCGCCACCTGGCCCGCCCGCGGGGCCTGCTGTGCCGTTACCTGGTCCGCCGAAACCGCCACCACCGCCGATGCCGCCGGTGCCGCCGTTGCCGGCAACTCCCCCGGCCGAATCTCCCCCGGCGCCGCCGGTGCCGCCGCCCCCGCCGATAAAGCCTTCCTCACCGATTCGGCCGGCACCGCCGAAGCCGCCTTCACCGCCCTCACCGCCGCTACCCCCGAAGCTGGAACCGGCCCGTGCCCCGTCGCCATCGAGGCCGCCGGAGCCCGCACTGCCGCCCGCCCCGCCGGTACCTCCGGTGCCGCCCGGACTGAAGAAGCCGTTGCCGCCGAAACCGCCGAAACCGCCGAAGCCGCCGCTACCGCCGATGCCACCGGAGTTGCCCGATCCCTGGATAGCGTCAGCGCCGAAGCCTCCTGCCCCGCCTGCTCCGCCGGTGCCGCCGGTGCCGGCAACGCCCATGGTGGCCTCGGCGCGCTGCCCGGGCCACCCGCCGGTGCCGCCCATGCCGCCTGCGCCGCCGGTGCCGCCGTGGCCACCACCGGTTCCCGTATCGGGGATGCCGGTGCCGCCCTTGCCGCTGGCGCCACCGACGCCGCCCGCGCCGCCGTTACCGTTGCTGCCTCCAGCGACGCCGTTTCCGCCGTTGCCGCCGGTGCCGCCCTTGCCGCCGGCACCACCCCCGTTCCCAGTGCCGGCATTGCCGTCGGCGCCGCTCCCGCCGGCTCCGCCGGCGCCCCCACTCCCGCCGGTGCCACCGGTGCCGCCGGTGCCGCCCTTGCCGGCGGCGCCACTGAAGCCGCCGAGCCCGCCCTTTGCGCCGTTACCCCCGGCGCCGCCCCCGCTACCGCTGTCGGCGGCGCCAGAGCCGCCGTCGCCGCCTGCACCGCCGGTGCCGCCGTTGCCGCCGTCGCCGTTGGTGCCGCCGGCGCCGCTG
>NZ_VTZN01000246.1 GCF_008370645.1 Mycobacterium simiae | reverse complement strand
CGCGAACGACCGGCGGTAAATCTCAGCCGCATCGCGGATGTAGTCGAGCACCCCGCCCACCCTAAGACCTGAGTATCCGGTAGCCGCTGCCGGCGTGGCCAATAGGTCGGCAACGCGATCGGCGAACTGCACCTAACACCGCCCAGCCATGGCGAGTCGAATCTCGCCCCATACCCTCGATCTCGATGGGTGGGCGCCCTGGCCGGTTCCTGGTTAGGGCAATCCGGCTAGTCCATCTTCCTGCGGCGCCGTCACCGATCAACGGGCGCCCCGTCAGGGCCTGACTCGGCGCGTTGATCGCGTTCAGCAGTTGCTGCAGCGGTGAGGCATTAGCGGCCTCGGTAATGGCGTAGGAATCCGCACCGGCGATCAATGCCTGCATGAACTGGGCATGAAAAGCCCCCGCCTGTGCGCTAACCGCTTGATACGTCTGGGCGCGGGCCGAAAATAGCGCGGCAACCGCCTGTGATACCTCATCTTCGACGGCGGCGAGCATGCCCCGTGGTCTGAGCGGCGGCGGCCGCGTTGACCAGGGTGAGCGTCGAGCCTATACCCGAAAGGTCTGTTGCTGCCGCCGCCAAAAATGTCGGGCAACACGAATGTAGACGTCACCTGAGGCCTCCAACAATCACGAGAACAGGCGAGAATCCGATCGCCTTCGAGGCTCCGGACAACGCCACCGCAGCGCGTTGGTGTAGGAGATTCTCGGTTTCGCGGAATGCTGCACGTGTCGGGCCCCGGCCCATCGGCGGTTTCGCGGCTAAGACCTGAGTTGCCGGTAGCCGCTGCCGGTGGCCACCAGCACCTCACCGATCAGCGGGCTGCCGCACGCACGGTCGCAGCCGACGAAGTGGCGGTGCACAGCAGGACTGGCGTTCAGTGCGTGGGCCGCGTCGGTCCGCACGTCGGCGACCGAGTGCGCGCAGCCGGGGCGCCCGGTACACGCGCTGATGCGAAGCCAGGGCGAGTTTTCGTCGAACACCAGACCTAATGGCGCCAGCACCCGCAGTGCGGTGTCGGCGACACGTTCATCGAGATCGCACACCAGTACGGATCGCCACGGCGTGACCACCATAGGGGCTCCCGTCGCGGCGAGAAATTCCGCGACGCGGGCGCTGAGCACCCCCAGCGGTACGGCGGCGCCTAACGTCACAAGACCGTCGTTTTGGGCGATCCAGCCCACCGGCGTCTTATCGATCGGCAAGAACAAAGAGCCCAACTCGACGCCGGGCAGTAGAGCGTTGATGTCCGCCAATTCATTGACCCGCCAAGCTTTTCCGCGCACCTCGAGGAATCGCAGCGCGAGCCCGACCATCGTTGCGGTGACATCGTTGATTTGCAAACCCGTGTTCTGGCCCGCCAAGGCCAGCACAGGTCCGTCGGGAAGCAGCTGCACGCCTATGTCGGCAGCCAAGCCGCAGACGTCGCCGCGGCCGTCGTCGAGACTGAACCAGAACCGCCCGCCTAGGTCTGCAAGCCGTGGTTCGGCGCAGATCGTTGCATCGAGCTCGCCCACCCAGGTGCGGATGTCGGCGTATCCGCCGACCCGGCCGGACAGCGGCGACGCGACGATGTTGCGGACTCGCTCATGCGGCGCCGACGGCAACAGCCCCGCCGTGGCGATCGCCTGGGCGACCGCAGCGACGTCGGTGATGCCACGCAATTGCAGATTGCCGCGCGAGGTCAGCTCCAGCGTTCCTGAGCCGAAGCCGATCGAGACGGTGGCGAGCGTCGCCAGTTGCGCCGCGGTGATCATCCCGCCCGGCAACCGAACTCGTACCAGCGCGCCGTCGGCGGACGGGTGCACCTGCAGCGCACCCGGGCAGGCATCGGTATCGCGGGTTCTGGCCATCCATCCACGTTACGGCCCGGCCGAGTTGATGCACATGGGGTTGGACCGCTGTCAGCTGGGCACCCTCCTGACGTGAGGACGGTGAAGTACGCCCCCGGACGCTTGGCCGATGCACTGTCTGCTGACCGCCGCGGCTCGCCCTTCACGTTGCTGCACGCTTTGGGGCAGATGACGTTGTGCCGGTGACAGCCGGCAGAGACTTCGCCGCCTCCCTCCAAGAGGTTGGGTGGCCGGTCGAGTTGGTAGAGCTGGCAGCCGATCACGGGTCGATCGCCGGTGCCGAGTACGACGCGGTGGCGGATCGCTATCTGCCCCGAAGAGGGGAAGCGGCACAATCGGTGATCTTTGGCTGCCAAACCAACGGATTCAGCAACGCCGATCTGCGCACCCTCACCAGCCAACTACGCAGCCTGGCCTCAGACACCTGTCGCCGCCGGGCACACCACCTACGACCCGCGCCGACTCAATCCCGCGGACTGATCACCCGCATCCCATACAGTCACCGCTACTCGGTCACCGAGCGTGGCCTGCACACCGCCCACTTTCTCACCTGCGTGTACGACCGACTCCTGCCCACCGGCCTCGCTCACCTGACCGACCATACCGGCGCTCCAGCCCAACGACGTCAAACTTGACTCAAAAATCCAGCTGTGCCGGATCTGGCGAAGCTAGGCGGGCCGCGAATTGAAAACGACCATTCCCTCGCCGGCAGGACTGAAGGAGTGGTAGATCGGCATCAGTGTGTACGGGTAGTTCCCGGTATTGAAAGCCCCGCCGGGGACCGTCACCAGCACGGCATTGGGACCGCCGACTGTGATCTGCTCGTAGAGCACGGAATTGGCCACCGCGACGTAGAGTCTCGTTCCGGCCGGAAGGGACGCGCCCACCGGGAAGTGCTGCAGGTCCGGCGGCAGGAGGTCGAGGGGGATCGTGCCGCCGACGCCGCCAGTATCGACGAAAGCGACGGTCACTGGTTGCAGAGTGGTGTTGTTGACCTGCACTTGCAGGACGCTGGTGATAGGCGATCCAGGGATGCGGGCAATCTCGGGGAGCGGGTTGTCGCCGAACTGGAAATAGTGTTCGGGCTGGTTGACGAGGATCCCGCGGTTCAGCTGGCCCGGTAGCTGCTGTACGGCAGTGACGGTGAACTGCGGGTTGTTCGCGTTGGCCCCGACGCCGATCAGGGTTTCGGGTTCCGAGGCCTGTCCGTTGTGGATTTCGGAGGTGATGACGCCGATCTTTGTCGGCTGGGTCATGATTCCGTTCCCGAAGTTGACCGCCGCTGTGTATTCGTTGTACGTGACCACCGTTTCGTCGCCGGGACTGCCGAAGTGGTAGGTGAGGCCAGTGCGGGTCGGGGCGCCCAGAGCCTGCAGATCGACGTCTCGGGGCGCGAAGAACAGGGCGTTGGATCCGGTGTCCACGGTCGCTTGCACAAACGGCGCGCCGCCGACGGAGACCTGCAAAGTCGGGCGAGTCTCATGCATCGCCAGCTGGACTGCGGCTGGTCCGCCATTGGCGCCGGTCGCCCCGGCATGGCCCAGCAATTGGCCGCTCACCCCGCCGGGGCCGCCGACGCCGGATATGACGCCGCCGGTGCCGCCGGCGCCACCGTTGCCGATCAGTTTCCCGCCGTCGCCGCCCAGCCCGCCGTCCGCGAAGGCTCCGCCCATTCCGCCGGTGCCACCGTCGCCGAACCATTGCGCGCCGCCGCCGAGACCGCCGATTCCGTAGGGTCCGCCAATGCCGCCCGCGCCGCCGTTGCCCCAGAACAGGCCCCCGGTGCCGCCGCGGCCGCCGGATCCGCCAGCCACGGTGAAACCGGCAGCGTTGACCAAGAACGTTCCGCCCTGACCACCCGTGCCGCCGCTACCGAACAACAGCGCGTTGCCGCCGACGCCACCGACGCCGGTCCAGCCGCCCAGCCCTCCAGTCCCGCCGTTGCCCCACAGCAAGCCGCCGGTGCCACCGGCCCCGCCGGCCGCAGCGAGCCCGCCCATTCCGCCCGTGCCGCCGGTGCCGATTAATCCGGCCGGACCGCCGGCACCACCCTGCACCCGGTCGGCGGTGCTGGCGCCGCCGCGACCGCCGTTGCCCCAGAGGATTCCGCCCGCACCCCCGGCAGATCCGACCCCGGCCGCGTTGGTGATGCCGCCGGTGCCGTCACCGATGAGGGGGCGCCCCAGCAGTGTGTTGGTCGGCGTATTGATCAGCGTCAACACCTCCTGCTCGAGGGTCTGCAGCGGGGTCGCGTTCGCCGCCTCGGCCGCCGCATAGGCGCGCGCGCTCGCCTTGATGATCTCCACCAACTGGGTGTGAAATGCCGCCGCCTGGGCGCTGAGGGCCTGATAGGCCGCCCCCTGCTCGGCGAACAATCTCGCAATGGCCGCCGACACCTCATCGCCGGCGGCCGCGGCGATGGCGGTGGTGGGCGTTGCCGCCGCCGCGTGCACCGAACGTATTGTCGCGCCGATGTTTTCGAGGCTCGTTGCCGCGTCCGTCACCGATTCCGGTACCACGATCACAAACGACATATCGCCCTCCCGTGAGGATCAAACAGTTGCGGCCAATCGGCAACCATCGGATGTAATTGGTCTGGGCCGGCACCTCGACCGCCGGTGCTGATGCCGTCTGCTGGCGCCGGAATGCCTCGTCTAAGGGGGAACAGCTGCGGTAATTTGCCTAGCAATATCCCGCAGGTGGCTAGGCAATGCGGTCCGAATCGCCCATCGCTTCTTGTTGCTTATCGTGTTCATCGGTCGTTCCTTTCTTACCTCAGTACTGACCCGGTCGTGACGGCCTGCCCGAGTTGTTCCCATGGACCCCGGAGACCCACCACGAGCTTCTGCTGTGCCCCGAACTCGCGGACTTCCACGTGCGCACCGCGTGAGGCGCGCCGACACCAGTCGTCGCCGCGTAGGTAGGCTCGCTGCGCGGATCGCCGCCGCGCCGAGACGTCAACCCCGTTGGCAGCCGAAGAGGGCACCAGGCGCTGGGTTATGTGCCAGTCTGAGCCGATGACACGACGGCTGGCGGCGAAGCTGGGTCGGCCCGTCCGCGCCACCGCCCGGGAGGTTGGGATTGGACCCGCCTGGACTAAGGCATTGACCCAGTGTCATCCCGCATGTGGCAGTCAACAGCGCGGCCCGAAGCGCCAATTTCGCCTTGCTCGTTTTTGCACTCATCGGGTCCTGCCTCTCACTGGCCGAAATGCCCTTGCCGGGTCCAAGTACAACGGCTGTGATGATGGTATCGCTTTGGTCTGTGGGCCGAAAGACTGTTTTGAATAACACGCAATGAATGGCACGTGGCGTATCATCGATGTCAAATCATTTTACAATACTTACCGTGTAAGTAGACCGGCCGCCCGGCAATGTCAATATTTTTGACAAGCCTCAGTTGTGCTGTGTCATTGAATCGACAATATCAAAGTTCACGTCCCAGCGGTACCTGATTACGAGGTGATCGTCGGGAATTCGCTTCGAGCTGGACGAAATGCGGAACTAATCGCGAACTGGATCTATTCTCTGGGGCATGGCAGGACGCT
>NZ_VTZN01000245.1 GCF_008370645.1 Mycobacterium simiae | reverse complement strand
TCCGGCGTCGCACAGGTGGTCTTCCGCGAACCCGAGGTGCTCGCCCACGCGCACCGGCTGCGTGCTGAGTTCTGCGTAGCGGTCTCCGGAGTCGTCGAGGTCCGTCCCCAAGGCAACGCCAACCCGGAGATCGCCACCGGGGACGTCGAGGTCAACGCCACCAGGCTGACGGTGCTCGGCGAGTGTGCGCCGCTGCCGTTTCAGCTTGACGAGCCCGCGGGGGAGGAGTTGCGGTTCAAGTACCGCTACCTGGACCTGCGCCGCGACGGTCCGGCCTCGGCAATTCGGTTGCGCTCCCGGGTAAATGCCGCCGCCCGCGCCGTGCTGGCGCGCCACGAATTCGTCGAGATCGAGACCCCGACGATCACCCGCTCCACCCCGGAAGGCGCGCGCGATTTCTTGGTGCCGGCCCGGTTGCACCCGGGGTCCTTCTACGCGTTGCCGCAAAGTCCGCAGCTGTTCAAGCAGCTGTTGATGGTGGCCGGGATGGAGCGCTACTACCAGATTGCCCGGTGCTACCGCGACGAGGATTTTCGTGCTGACCGCCAGCCCGAGTTCACCCAGCTCGACATGGAGCTGAGCTTCGTCGGCGTCGAGGACATTCTCGCGGTCTCCGAAGAGATACTCACCGCGCTGTGGGCGTTGATCGGCTACGAGATCCCGACGCCGATCGTGCGGATCAGCTATGCCGAGGCCATGCGGCGGTTCGGCTCCGACAAGCCCGACATGCGGTTTGGCCTCGAGCTGGTGGAGTGCGCAGAGTTCTTCAAAGACACCACATTTCGGGTTTTCCAAGCGCCCTACGTCGGTGCCGTAGTCATGCCCGGCGGGGCGTCGCAGCCGCGGCGGACGCTGGACGGCTGGCAGGAGTGGGCCAAACAGCGCGGCCACCGCGGCCTGGCCTACGTGTTGGTCGGCGAGGACGGCGCATTAGGCGGTCCGGTGGCCAAGAATCTGAGCGACGGCGAACGCGAGGAGCTGGCCGCGCATGTCGGGGCCCAACCTGGCGACTGCATCTTCTTCTCGGCCGGCCCGGCGAAGTCATCGCGGGCTCTACTGGGGGCAGCCCGCAGCGAGATCGCCCACCGGCTCAACCTGATCGACCCAACAGCATGGGCATTTGTCTGGGTGGTCGACCCACCGCTGTTCGAGCCCGCAGAAGATGCCACCGCGTCCGGTGATGTGGCCGTCGGCTCCGGGGCCTGGACGGCCGTGCACCACGCGTTCACCGCACCCAAGCCGGAGTTCGAGGACCGCATCGATACCGATCCGGGCGGCGTGCTGGCCGACGCATACGACATCGTCTGCAACGGCCACGAGATCGGTGGCGGCTCGATTCGTATCCACCGCCGCGACATTCAGGAACGGGTATTTGCCGTGATGGGCCTGGACCAGGCCGATGCGGCCGAGAAGTTCGGATTTCTGTTGGAGGCCTTCATGTTTGGCGCGCCGCCGCATGGCGGCATCGCGTTCGGCTGGGACCGGATCACTGCCCTGTTAGCCGGCGCGGACTCCATCCGTGAGGTGATCGCGTTCCCCAAGACCGGTGGTGGCGTCGACCCGCTGACCAACGCGCCGGCGCCCATCACCGCCCGGCAGCGCAAGGAGTCTGGAATAGACGCCCAACCCAAACCGATTTGACCGCTCATGACCCGCGCCGGCGACGATACCTCGCCTAGCGAGGTGTTCCGAAGAGTCGCCGCGGTGGCCGTCGGTTTCGGCGATTACCAGGCGAACCAGCCGGGTGATCCCGCGGTTCGAGCTGCGCCGGCTGTAGGTTCGCCGACCTTGCGGGCAGCGTCGGGTAAGCAGAGATCATGAACAGTTCCCTGCTTACCCGAGTGAGCCAGGGCAGCCGTGCGGCTGTGCAGCGGCTACGCGCAGCGTTGTGGCCGATCACTCAGACATCGGTGGCAGCCGGCATTGCCTGGTTTCTCACCCATGACGTGCTGCACCATCGCCAGCCGTTCTTCGCCCCGATCTCCGCAGTGGTGTGCATGTCGGCGACCAACGTGCTGAGGGGTCTGCGCGCCGCGCAGATGATCGTCGGGGTGGCGCTGGGGATTGTCCTGGGCGCCAGCGTGCATCCCGTCCTGGGTGCAGGACCAAGCGCCATGGCGGTCGCGGTGTTCATCGCGCTGAGTATCGCGGTACTGAGCGCGTTCGGTCTCATTGCCCAAGGCCTGATGTTCGTCAACCAGACCGCGGTCTCGGCGGTGCTGGTCCTGGTGTTCGCCCCTACCGGAGAAGGTGTGGTAGGCGAACGGCTCTTCGATGCGCTCGTCGGTGGCGGTCTGGCCCTGGTCTTTGCCATTCTGCTGTTCCCGGCCAACCCAGTCGACATGTTGTGTACTTCCCGGGCCGCCGTCCTGGCTGCCGTGCATGAAACCTTGTGTCAGGTGGCTGAGGTGCTGAGCGGTCCCGGAAGTATCCCTGCAGACTGGCCCAGGGCAGCCGTCGACCGGATGCACCGCGAGCTGGACGGGCTGATCCAGGTTCGTGCCACTGCCCACCTGGTGACGCGGATCGCACCGCGCCGCTGGGCGATGAAGGACACCATCGGAGATGTCGACGAACAGGCGACGCGATTGGGTCTCCTAGTTAGTTCGGTGATGCACCTGGCTCGCACCGTTACTGGGCCCGATAAGGCCGCGGATCCACAGCCGGTGCTCGCTGTGTTGAGCGACCTGGCCGCGGGCACCATGGCGGCCGACCGGGATCCTGCGGCGGCGACCGAACACATCACCGCTGCGCGCGGCGGGGCCTCGGAGCTGCTAACGGCTGCTACCGACCGAAACGCGGTCGTGCTCGCTGATGTCGTCCTCGCCTGTGTGGATGACCTCCAACAGGTGGTCGAATTCCCGAGCAGCCTGCAGAGCGGCGCACGCTGACGGGTTCTGTTGAGGCCTCGATGCGCCACCAGCATCCCGCTGGTTCAGTAGGGTTCGGTTTCGTGGCGCATTCATCCCGCTTAGCGTCGAGGAGTTAGCCGTTGTCCCTGCCTTGTGATGAGCCCACCAGACGTTATCGAGTCACACACCGTACCGAATACCGCTACTCCGATGTCGTGACCAGCTCGTACGGACGTGGTTTTCTCACCCCGCGCGACTCGTCGCGTCAACGCTGTGTCGCCCACCGGCTGACCGTCGAGCCGACCCCCACCGACCGCTCCACCAGTCGCGACACGTACGGCAACATCAGCTCCTATTTCCACGTCACCGAACCGCATCGTGCGCTGACGATCACCAGTGACTCCATCGTCGACGTGGTGCCGCCGGCGTCCGGGCTGTATACCAGCGGGCCGGCGCTGCAACCGTGGGAAGCCGCCCGGCCCAGCGCGCCGCGGGGTGCGCTGGCTGTCGACTTCACGCTTGACCTGGATCCGCCCGAAATCACTGCTGCGGTGCGTGACTACGCGGCTCCCAGTTTCGTGCCTGACCGCCCCCTGGTCGAGGTGCTGCGTGATCTTACGACGCGCATCTACACCGACTTCACCTACCGCTCCGGATCGACCACCGTTTCCACCCGGGTAGATGAGGTTCTGGCGGCCCAGGAAGGGGTATGTCAAGACTTTGCCCGGCTGGCGATCGCCTGTCTGCGAGCCAACGGGTTGGCGGCCAGTTATGTGTCTGGCTATCTGGCTACTGACCCACCGGAGGGAAAGGATCGGATGATCGGTATCGACGCCACCCACGCCTGGGCGGCGGTGTGGACGCCGCAACGGCCGGGGCACTTCGAATGGCTCGGCCTGGATCCCACGAATGACCAACTGATCGACGAGCGCTACATCGTCGTGGGGCGCGGCCGAGACTACGCAGACGTGCCGCCGGTGCGCGGCATCATCTACACCAACTCTGAGCACAGCGTGATCGACGTGGGTGTCGATGTCGTGCCATTCAAAGGTGATGCGTTGCATGCGTGACTTCCATTGCCCCAATTGCGGCCAGCGCCTGACGTTTGAGAACTCCGCCTGCCTATCCTGCGGCAGCGCGCTGGGCTTTTCACTCGACCAGATGGCTTTGCTGGTGATCGCCGAACGCGATGAAAGTGGGCATACCGGTGCAGTGTCCGCCGAACACTATCAACTGTGCGCGAATCTTCATCTGGCCGAATGTAATTGGCTGGTTCCCGCGAACTACGCCGATGGGCTGTGCGAGTCGTGCGCGCTGACCGTCGAGCGGCCGCGCGATGATGACACCGGGGGCCTGGCGGAGTTCGCCCGGGCCGAGGCGGCCAAGCGGCGGCTGGTTGCCGAGCTGCACGAGCTGAAGCTGCCGATCGTGGGACGCGAGGGGGACCCGCGCTGTGGACTGGCATTCCGGTTGCTGTCCAGTGCGCACCAGAATGTGATCACCGGGCACGCCGACGGCGTCATCACACTCGATTTAGCCGAGGGCGACGACGTGCACCGCGAACAGCTGCGGGTAGAGATGGACGAGCCGTACCGGACCCTGCTCGGCCACTTCCGCCATGAGATCGGGCACTACTACTTCTACCGACTGATCGACCCGTCCAGCGACTACCGGGCGCGGTTCAAAGAGTTGTTCGGCGATCCGGACACCGACTACCAGGAAGCGCTGGATCGCCACTATCGCGACGGTGCGCCCGCGGGCTGGCCGGAAAATTTCGTCTCGTCATATGCAACCATGCATCCCGCCGAAGACTGGGCCGAAACGTTCGCGCACTACTTGCATATCCGTGACACGCTAGACACCGCGGCCTGGTGCGGGTTCGCGCCGGCGTCGGCGACCTTCGACCGGCCGGCCTTGGGGCCCAGCGCCTTTCAGACCATCATCGACACGTGGCTACCGCTGTCATGGTCGCTGAACATGGTGAATCGGTCCATGGGCCACAACGACCTGTACCCGTTTGTGCTGCCGCCGGCGGTGCTGGACAAGATGCAGTTCATCCACAACGCCATTGACGAAGTCGCCTTGGATCTGTCTGGCCCGGGCGGCGGGAGCGGCTAAGGCGACCGCGTAACTCTGTTCAAATCAGCGCATCCGCCACGGCGATGTGCATACGATCGCGCCACCACCTGACGGTGGGTAGCGGCCGCGATAGGGAGTACCACCACCTATTGGATGCGATTGCCTTCGGCTGGGTGAGTTGGGAATGGTGATGACGTTTCTAGTAACGACGCCGGCCACGGTGGCGGCTGCAGCAGCGGACCTGGTGCGTCTGGGCTCGACGCTGAGCGCGGCTAATGCGGCGGCGGCCGGACCCATCACGGCAGTGTTGGCGGCCGGTGCTGATGAGGTTTCGGCGGCGGTCGCGGCATTGTTCGCCGGACATGCGCAGCAGTACCGGTCGCTCAGCGCGCAGGCCGCGGCATTCCACGAGGCGTTCGCGCAGGCCATGAACGCTGGCGCGAGCGCCTATCAACAGGCTGAGTCCGTCAAC
>NZ_VTZN01000244.1 GCF_008370645.1 Mycobacterium simiae | reverse complement strand
GGTCGTACACACCACCGGGTATGCATACCAGTCGCCGGTCACCGCGTCCTACAACGAAGCGCGGCTGACACCGCGTTCCAACACAAGGCAAAACGTCATCCTCAACCGAGTCGAAACCGTCCCGGCCACCCGCTCCTACCGCTATATCGATTATTGGGGCACCGCGGTAACGGCATTCGACCTACACGCGCCGCACACCGAGTTGACGGTGACGTCCTCGTCGGTCGTGGAAACTGAGCGCCCGGAGCCGCCCGCGACCAAGACCAGCTGGAAAGAATTACAGTCGATGGCCGTTATCGACCGGTTCGACGAAGTGCTGCGTCCCACCGGGTACACCCCGACGAGTAAACGGGTTCTCGCCGTGGGCAAGCGGATGATGAAGTATCGCGATCCCGCCGACGCGGTCATAGCCGCAGCTCGATGGGTACGTAGCGAATTGGACTACCTTCCGGGTACCACCGGTGTCCACTCGTCCGGGCTCGATGCCCTCCAGCAGGGCAAAGGTGTTGGCCAGGATTTCGCGCACCTGACACTTATCGTGTTGCGCAGCATGGGAATTCCGGCTCGCTATGTATCCGGGTACTTGCACCCCAAGCGGGATGCCGCCGTCGGAAAAAGCGTAGCCGGACGCAACCACGCCTGGATTCAGGCTTGGACAGGTGGTTGGTGGAACTACGACCCCACCAGTGAGACCGAAATCACCGAGCAATACATCAGCGTGGGTGTTGGCCGCGACTACAGCGACGTGTCTCCACTGAAAGGCATCTACTCCGGCCGGGGATCAACCGACCTGGACGTCGACGTAGAAATCACCCGGCTCGCTTAGCCCGGTGCCTCCGTCGCCGCCGGCGCCGCCGAACCCGAAGATCACCGCGGCACGGCCGCCGTTACCGATCAGCGGGCGGCCCAGCAGGACCTAGGTAGGTGTGTTGATCAGGTCGAGCAGGTTCTGAGCAGCGGCGGCCTCCGCGCCGGCGTACGAGGCTGCGCTGCCTGAGCGAGCTTGCACCAGCTGCTCATGCAACGCCGACATCTGGGCGCTGATGCCCTGATAGCCCTGGGCTTGTGTATCGAAGAACGCTGCGATGGCTGCCGACACCTGATCGGCAGCTGCGGCCGGCACGCTGGTCGTAGCGGCGGCCGCGATCACGTTGGCCTCGTAGAGGGAGGAACCCACCGTGGCCAAGTCGGCGACCGCTGCGGCGATTGCCCCCGAGCCGGCGATCACGTACGACATTGCGGCACCTCTGAGTTGACGACCCTAGGCCAGGACCGGATGGTATCGCGATGTGAGCTCGAAGTCGGGGATTACGGCTGCTTCGGCTACCTCGGCTGCACCTCGACTCGGTGCAGGTCGTCGCCCAGCTCGATCTGTCCGCTGAACTCGGTCGCGGCCAGCGCCCGCCACTGGTTCTCTTGCCCCGGCACGATAGCCGGCACATAGTGCGTCATGATGAGGCTCCCCACCCCGGCACGTTGAGCGGTCGCGGCCGCTTCCTGCACCGACGAGTGGTAATCGCAGACGTCCTTGACGCGTTGCTGAGGGACATGCATGAGGATGTCCTTCCGGATAGCCGTATGTACCAATGCATCTGCGCCAGAAGCCAATTCGTCCAGGGTGGCACAGGGCACGGTGTCGCCGGCCAGCACTACCGAGGCGCCGCCGTAGCCAATCCGGAACCCGATCGTGGGCGCCACTGGGCGGTGATCGGTGGGTGCCACCCGGATGGTTACATCATCGCGGTCCCACACTGTCCCGTCGGTGTTCTCGTGGATCTCGATCGGCGGCGGGGTGTTGAGATCGGCGTGGTGTGCGATCCGGTAGCCGATGTCGTGCCCGAATGCCTTCAGCGTCGCCTGCACTACCGCGGCAGTACCCGGCGGCCCGATGATCGGCAACGGCGCTGGATCGGGCGAGAAGTTGGTGACCCAGCTGGTGATAATCACGTCGCCTAGTTCGGCGATGTGGTCGCTGTGTAGGTGAGTCAGCAGCAGGGCTGACAGGCCGGCGGCGCCCACTCCCACCGCCGCGGCGCGCTGCAACACACCGCGCCCGCAATCGACCAGGAACACCTGGCCGCCGGCCCGAACCAAGGTCGACGGCCCGGCACGATTCGGGTCAGGGATAGGGCTACCGGTTCCCAGCAAGGTGATCTCGATCATGGCCCCATCCTTGCAAGACCGATGCGTAAGAGTGGTGGCTTCCGCGCCGCGCGAGTTAGCCGTAGCCTGGTGTGAATCGGGTCACTAGCGGTGGGAGGCCTCAATGCGGATCGCGGACGTCTTGCGCAACAAGGGCGCGGCGGTGGTGACGATCAACCCCGACGCGACGGTCCGGGAGCTGCTCGCCGGTCTGGCTGAGCAGAACATTGGTGCGATGGTGGTGGTAGGCGCCGAAGGTGTGGTTGGCATCGTGTCTGAGCGCGACGTGGTCCGTCAGCTGCACGCGCACGGCGCCAGCGTATTGACGAGACCGATCTCCAAGATCATGACCAGCGCCGTCGCCACCTGCACAAAATCCGACACGGTAGACAGCATCAGCGTTCTGATGACCAAGAACCGGGTGCGCCACGTGCCGGTGCTCGACGGCAAAAAACTCATCGGCATCGTCAGCATCGGCGATGTGGTTAAGACGCGCATGCAAGAACTCGAGGCCGAGCAACAGCAGCTGCAGTCCTACATCACGCAAGGTTAGACGAAGCGCCGGCTAGCTCCAGGAAAACTCGGCACGTAGCCGTGCCGCTACCACATCGAAGACGTCGCGTGGCAAAATCGCACCTTCGCGGCGGATGCCCTCCTCGGGCACGTCGAGCACCCGGTCCAGTCTGACCCAGCTCTGCCTGCCCTCGTAATCCCAGTCACCAGAACCGATTCCAACCCAGTCCGGGTCCATGGCGTGATGTTCCTGGCTAGACAGCATCAGCCCCAGCAAGACGTTGCCGTTACGGCCCACCACGAGCACCGGCCGATCTTTGCCACAGCTCGGGTCGTCCTCATAGACCACCCAAGTCCACACAATTTCCCCCGGATCGGCCCGGCCGTCGAGGTCGGGGGCATAGACCAGTTTGCGGGCGCGTTGCGCCGTGGGAAAGCTCGTCTTGGTCACCGGCCGGCCAGCGTTAATCTCGGGCGCTGGCTGCGGCAGACCCATCGTCATGATGTTGGCTGTGATCTTGACCGCATGCTGAAGCTCCCGCAGCACGGTCTGCGAGTTCTGTAGTTGACGGACAACCTTCGGAGCTTCGTTGAACACCAGGTTTTCCGCAAAGCGCTGGAATGTCTTCCACTGCGACTTCCGAGCGGACGCCATGTTCGCAGCATAGACGCGCCGCCGGATGCGTGATTGTGTTCGGGCGCGCCTGCCTGGATACGCTGGACATAGCCGCCACCCGCCCACACCCCCGGCATAAGATTTCGTCCACCAGGAGATTCCCATCAGCAGTTTCGCCGACCAGACCTTCACGCCGCCGGCGCTGATTCGGAACTTCTGCATCATCGCGCACATCGACCACGGCAAGTCGACACTAGCCGATCGCATGCTGCAGTTGACCGGTGTGGTCGATGAGCGTTCGATGCGGGCCCAGTACCTGGACCGGATGGATATCGAGCGGGAGCGCGGCATCACCATCAAGGCTCAAAACGTGCGGCTGCCCTGGCGGGTAAACGACCGCGATTACGTTCTGCACCTGATCGATACCCCCGGCCACGTCGACTTCACCTACGAGGTGTCGCGGGCGTTGGAAGCGTGCGAGGGTGCGGTGCTGCTGGTCGATGCCGCGCAGGGTATCGAGGCGCAGACGCTGGCAAACCTGTACCTGGCGCTGGACCGCGACCTGCACATCATTCCGGTGCTGAACAAGATCGATCTGCCGGCCGCCGATCCGGACCGCTATGCGGCCGAGATCGCCCACATCATTGGTTGCGACCCCGCGGGCGTGCTGCGGGTGTCCGGCAAGACCGGTGCGGGCGTGGCACAGCTGCTCGACGAGGTGGTCCGTCAGGTGCCGCCCCCGCAGGGCGACGCCGACGCGCCCACCCGCGCAATGATCTTCGACTCCGTCTACGACATCTACCGCGGTGTGGTGACTTACGTTCGCGTGGTCGACGGGAAGATCAACCCGCGCGAGCGCATCGCGATGATGTCCACCGGAGCCACCCACGAGCTGCTCGAGGTCGGCATCGTCTCGCCCGAGCCGAAGCCATGCGAGGGGCTCGGGGTGGGGGAAGTGGGCTACCTCATCACCGGCGTCAAGGACGTGCGCCAGTCCAAAGTCGGCGACACCGTGACGAGCCTTTCCAGGGCCCGCGGGGCTGCCACCGAAGCGCTGACCGGCTACCGGGAGCCCAAGCCGATGGTCTACTCGGGGCTGTATCCCGTCGACGGGTCGGACTACCCGAATCTCCGCGATGCCCTGGACAAGCTGCAGCTCAACGACGCCGCCCTGACCTACGAGCCGGAAACGTCGGTGGCGCTTGGCTTTGGGTTTCGGTGTGGCTTTCTGGGGCTGCTGCACATGGAGATCACGAGGGAGCGGCTGGAGCGCGAGTTCGACTTGGACCTGATCTCGACCTCGCCCAACGTCGTCTACCGGGTGATCTTGGAGGGAGATGCAGACGGCTCCATCCTCGTCACCAACCCCTCGGACTGGCCGCAAGGCAAGATCCGTGTGGTCTATGAGCCTGTCGTCAAGACCACCATCATCGCGCCCAGCGAGTTCATCGGCACGATCATGGAACTGTGCCAGTCCCGCCGCGGCGAGTTGGGCGGCTTGGACTATCTTTCGCCCGAGCGGGTGGAGCTACGGTACACAATGCCGTTGGGAGAGATCATCTTTGACTTCTTCGACGCGTTGAAGTCGCGCACCCGGGGCTATGCCAGCCTGGACTACGAGGAGGCCGGCGAGCAGGAAGCCCAACTGGTCAAGGTCGACATCCTGCTGCAGGGCGAGGCCGTCGACGCGTTCTCGGCGATCGTCCACAAGGATGCGGCATTTGCCTACGGCAACAAGATGACCACCAAACTCAAGGAGCTGATCCCGCGCCAGCAGTTCGAGGTGCCGGTGCAGGCCGCTATCGGGTCGAAAATTATTGCGCGCGAGAACATTCGCGCGATTCGCAAGGACGTGCTGTCCAAGTGCTATGGCGGTGACATCACCCGCAAACGCAAACTTCTGGAGAAGCAGAAGGAGGGCAAGAAGCGGATGAAGACCATCGGGCGGGTCGACGTGCCGCAGGAGGCGTTCGTCGCGGCATTGTCGACCGACGCCGCGGGGGATAAGGGCAAGAAGTGACCGTGGGCTCGTTACGCTAATCCTGCCCAAAGCATGAGAACGCGAATCCTTGCGGCCGGCCTATTGGTGGTATTCAGGCCACCGGCTGCACCCCGGTTATCGCCGGCAGCGTGCAACCCGCGCCG
>NZ_VTZN01000243.1 GCF_008370645.1 Mycobacterium simiae | reverse complement strand
ACTGCTTTGTTCGATCGTCATCGTGGTCATGAGGCTGTCACCAAGTACTTGAGGCCGTCCTCTTCGACGATGTGGTACTGCTTGGCGAGCGCGTCGGCTTTGCGGATGAAGTCGGACCCGCGGTCTGCGCCGCGCACCAGGCAGTGGAATGTCGGGGTCGACACGTGCTGGTTGCCCGGCGGGTACTTGATGGCGGCGCAGTCGGTGAACTCAGGGCTTTTGTACAGCGACGAGAACCGGACATGGCCCGTTTCCCCGAAGTAGGACGTGATCAAGGCGCCGAAGCCGAAGACGACCCGCATCTAAACCGACGCAAGATCTTTGCTGCGCCGCTGCAAGTCAAACAGCAAGGTATCCACCTCGTGCTGGCCGCCGACCAGCGGGGATCGGCTGACGCAGCAGTGACATTCGTGCACCATGTCGAGCATTGCGCCCGGGCCATCAACTGCCTTGATCCGGTCGATGTCGGTCAGGTTGTCGAGGGCGATCTTGTCGCCCATCTCGACCGAGGGCCCGAGGACGAACTCCGAGTTGTTGGTTTCGTTGTGAAAACCAGGCAGTACAAAGGTGATTGAATCGCCAGTCTGAATCTGCTGGGCAGCTTTTCCCCGGACCACTAGGTTGTCGAAGAACTCATTGAACGGGTTCTTGCGGCGCGAGTCCGGCCGGCTCGGGGTGCCGGCGCCGGAGCCAGCGGTGAAGTAGCGGAAACCGCCCAACCCGGGCACCTGGTAGTTCTGCACGAGAGCGGCCAACTTGGTCATGTAAGTGAATCCTCCATGCTCGGGGATGTAGTCGGGAGCGATCTGGTCGACGACGCCCGGGTCCTGGTAGACCGACGAGAATCGAAGGTATTCATCTGCAGGAGCGAATTTGTCGGCCAGCATGCGGCGGAAGCCGATCCAGGTGGTCAGTTGCTCGAGGGCCTTGCTGTCGACGAACTCCTCGAAGTCGGTGTAGTCGCCGTATGCTGCGAGATCGATGCGGCTGAACAGGGTGCGAATGCGTTGGCGTAGTACTCGATCATGGTTGCGTCATTGTCGACGTCGATTGCGAAGGACACGGAACTCAGTTGGCCGCGGCCGACTCGATCCCAATCGGTCACACCGGACCCCCGTCAAGTCGGAAGAGATCTGGTTGGACCCTGGCGGGTCCGTTCGCCGGGGGGGATCGGTGTGCGCACGTCGCCTTCTGACGCCGGTTTGGCTTGGTCTGTGAGGCCGTCGAAGAGATTGGCGCTGGAGCCCTGGGCGGGCTTCTTCCTGGCCGCTGCCATGGCCTGACGCTGCCTGAATGCGACATCTTATGGACGTTTCGACACGCGTCCGACAGCTTAATGACAGTCCGATAAGACAACCGGGCTCCTACAGCAGCGCCGACCCCGGGAACAAGAGGCGCACGGGCACCGTTAGCATGGTCAACAAGTTGAGTGAACAAGACTCAACCCCGGGTTGACAGTAGGCTTCCTCCGGAGCAGGCTTGAGCGGGGTTCACTCAGCATAGTGCAGTAAGAAGCTCTACATATTCAGGAGGAATCACCATGGCTCGTGCGGTCGGTATTGACCTCGGGACCACCAACTCCGTCGTCGCCGTTCTGGAAGGTGGCGACCCTGTCGTCGTCGCCAACTCCGAGGGTGCACGGACCACTCCGTCGGTTGTCGCCTTTGCCCGCAACGGCGAGGTGCTGGTCGGCCAGCCCGCCAAGAACCAGGCGGTGACCAACGTCGACCGCACCATTCGGTCGGTCAAGCGACACATGGGCAGCGACTGGTCGATCGAGATCGACAGCAAAAAGTACACCGCGCCGGAGATCAGCGCTCGCGTCCTGATGAAGCTGAAGCGCGACGCCGAGGCCTACCTCGGGGAGGACATCACCGACGCGGTGATCACCGTGCCCGCCTACTTCAACGACGCGCAGCGGCAGGCTACCAAGGACGCCGGCCAGATCGCCGGCCTCAACGTGCTCCGCATCGTCAACGAGCCCACGGCCGCGGCGCTGGCCTACGGCTTGGACAAGGGCGAGAAGGAGCAAACCATCCTGGTCTTCGACCTGGGCGGCGGCACCTTCGACGTCTCCCTGCTGGAGATCGGCGAAGGGGTGGTCGAGGTCCGCGCTACCAGCGGGGATAACCACCTCGGCGGAGACGACTGGGACGACCGCGTCGTCGAGTGGCTAGTGGACAAGTTCAAAGGCACCAGCGGCATCGACCTGACCAAGGACAAGATGGCCATGCAGCGGCTGCGGGAGGCCGCCGAGAAGGCCAAGATCGAGCTGTCCAGCTCGCAGAGCACCTCGATCAACCTGCCTTACATCACCGTCGACGCCGACAAGAACCCGCTGTTTCTCGACGAGCAGCTGACCCGCGCAGAGTTTCAGCGCATCACCCAGGATCTGCTGGACCGCACCCGCAAGCCGTTCCAGTCGGTGATCGCTGACACCGGTATCTCGGTGTCCGATATCGACCACGTGGTGCTGGTGGGCGGTTCGACCCGGATGCCGGCGGTGACCGACTTGGTCAAGGAACTTACCGGGGGTAAGGAGCCCAACAAGGGTGTCAATCCTGACGAGGTAGTGGCTGTTGGTGCCGCGCTGCAGGCCGGTGTGCTCAAGGGTGAGGTGAAAGACGTTCTGCTGCTTGATGTTACGCCGCTGAGCCTGGGTATCGAAACCAAGGGTGGGGTGATGACGAAGCTGATCGAGCGCAACACCACCATCCCGACCAAGCGGTCGGAGACCTTTACCACCGCCGACGACAACCAGCCGTCGGTGCAGATCCAGGTGTATCAGGGTGAGCGCGAGATCGCTTCGCACAACAAGCTTCTCGGCTCTTTCGAGCTGACCGGTATCCCGCCGGCCCCGCGGGGCGTGCCGCAGATCGAGGTCACCTTCGACATTGACGCCAACGGGATTGTGCACGTCACCGCCAAGGACAAGGGCACCGGCAAGGAGAACACTATCCGGATCCAGGAAGGCTCGGGCCTGTCCAAGGAAGAGATCGACCGGATGATCAAGGACGCCGAGGCGCACGCCGAGGAGGACCGCAAGCGTCGCGAAGAGGCCGACGTTCGCAACCAGGCCGAGACGCTGGTCTACCAGACCGAGAAGTTTGTCAAGGAACAACGCGAGGCCGAAGGCGGCTCCAAGGTCCCTGAAGAGACGCTGAGCAAAGTCGAAGCTGCGGTCGCGGAAGCGAAGACGGCACTTGGTGGGTCCGATATCGCGGCGATCAAGTCCGCTATGGAAAAGCTCGGCCAAGAGTCGCAGGCGCTGGGACAGGCAATCTACGAGGCCACTCAAGCCGAGGGTAGCGCTGCCGGCGCGGCTCAGCCGGGCGGCGGCGCAGCTGGCTCAGCTGACGATGTGGTGGACGCGGAGGTGGTCGACGACGACCGGGAGTCCAAGTGACGGGCGGCAATCCACAAACAGAAGGCAATCCGCAGGAACAGGTGACGGTTACCGACAAGCGGCGCATCGATCCGGAAACAGGTGAAGTGCGGCATGTCCCGCCCGGCGCTGGACCTGGTTCAGGGCCGGGCGGGACGGCTCCTTGCTCCAGCGCCGACAAATCGGCAGACAAGGTCGCCGAACTGACGGCCGATCTGCAACGGGTGCAAGCCGACTTCGCCAACTATCGCAAGCGTGCGCTGCGTGACCAGCAGGCCGCGGCGGACCGGGCCAAGGCCGCCGTCGTCAGCCAGTTGCTGCACGCGGTCGACGATATCGAGCGGGCGCGCAAGCACGGAGACCTCGATTCCGGACCGCTGAAGGCGGTCGCCGACAAGCTGATGAGCACACTGACCGGGTTGGGGCTGAAGCCGTTTGGCGCCGAGGGCGAGGATTTCGACCCGGTGCTACACGAGGCCGTGCAGCACGAGGGCGGTGGCGGACAAGACGCCAAGCCGGTGATTGGCACCGTTATGCGGCAGGGCTACCACCTGGGCGAGCACGTGTTGCGGAACGCTCTGGTCGCCGTCGTTGACACGGTTGCCGACGACAACCCGGAACCGGATGAGGCCGGAGCAGCGGCCACAACTACCGACACCGAGAAACCCAACGCGAGCGATAACGCCCACGGCTCCAGTGAATAAGGCACAGAATCGACGAGAAGCGAGCAGAAGATAAGGAGGTGACGCGGCATGGCCCAGCGTGAATGGGTCGAGAAGGACTTCTACAAGGAGTTGGGCGTTTCCTCTGACGCCACTGCTGATGAGATCAAGCGGGTGGCCCGCAAGCTACTTGCCGAGAATCACCCTGACCGCAACCCAGGCAACAAGGCGGCAGAGGATCGGTACAAGGCTGTCTCCGAGGCCAAGGAAGTGCTCACCGATGTGGGCAAGCGCAAGGAGTACGACGAAACGCGTCGGCTCTTTGCCGGTGGCGGTTTCGGCGGAC
Organism: Mycobacterium simiae; assembly: GCF_008370645.1. Classification (GTDB taxonomy): domain Bacteria; phylum Actinomycetota; class Actinomycetes; order Mycobacteriales; family Mycobacteriaceae; genus Mycobacterium; species Mycobacterium simiae_A. Next base: position 1,302 of record NZ_VTZN01000243.1, on the reverse strand, counting down.
GCCGGTTTGACACCGGCGGCTTCGGCGGCTTCGGGGCGAGTGGCTCCGATGGGGTCGAGTTCAATCTCAACGATTTGTTCGACGCCGCCGGCCGCTCCGGTGGAAGCAACATCGGTGATCTGTTCGGCGGGTTGTTCGGCCGCGGCGGCAGCGCCCGCCCCAGCCGGCCTCGCCGCGGCAACGACCTGGAGACCGACACCGAACTCGATTTCGTGGAAGCCGCCAAGGGTGTGGCGATGCCGCTGCGGCTGACCAGCCCGGCGCCGTGCACCAACTGCCATGGCAGCGGAGCCCGGCCCGGCACCAGCCCGAAGGTGTGTCCCACGTGTAACGGCGCGGGGGTAATCAACCGGAACCAGGGCGCGTTCGGGTTCTCCGAACCCTGCACCGACTGCCGGGGCAGCGGTTCGATCATCGAGCACCCCTGCGAGGAGTGCAAAGGCACCGGTGTGACGACTCGCACCCGCACCATCAATGTGCGGATTCCGCCTGGCGTTGAGGACGGACAGCGGATCAGGTTGCCCGGGCAGGGTGAAGCCGGGTTACGGGGTGCGCCGTCGGGAGACTTGTATGTGACGGTGCATGTGCGGCCACACCCGGTTTTCGGCCGCGACGGTGACGATCTCACCGTGACGGTTCCGGTCAGCTTCACCGAATTAGCTCTGGGATCAACACTTTCAGTGCCCACGCTGGACGGCACCGTTGGTGTCCGGGTGCCGAAGGGTACCGCCGACGGTCGCATTCTGCGAGTGCGCGGTCGGGGGGTGCCTAAGCGCAGCGGTGGTAGCGGCGACCTGCTTGTCACGGTCAAGGTGGCAGTCCCGCCGAATGTGGAGGGCGCCGCTCAAGAGGCGCTCGAAGCCTATGCGGCGGCCGAGCGGTCGAGTGGGTTCAATCCCAGGGCTGGTTGGGCAGGTAGTCGGTAGATGGCTAAGAACCCGAGAGAAGAGGAAGCCCGGACGTTTCTGATCTCGGTGGCCGCCGAGCTGGCCGGCATGCATGCGCAGACACTGCGCACCTACGACCGGCTCGGCCTGGTCAGCCCACGGCGCACTTCAGGTGGTGGGCGCCGGTATTCAGAGCGTGATGTCGATCTGCTGCGTCAGGTCCAACAGCTATCGCAGGAAGAGGGGGTTAACCTCGCCGGCATCAAGCGCATCATCGAGCTGACCAATCAAGTGGAAGCGCTGCAGGCAAGGGTCAAGGAAATGGCAGAGGAACTCGCCGTGTTGCGCGCTAAGCAGCGCCGCGAGCTGGCGGTGATGCCCAAGAGCACGGCCGTGGTGCTCTGGCAACCGCGCC
>NZ_VTZN01000242.1 GCF_008370645.1 Mycobacterium simiae | reverse complement strand
GGGTGGTCGGCAGCCCGCTGGATTTGGTGGAGGGTGTCGATCCTGCAGATCCGATGCGTGGGCTGGCCGATTGTGTGCCGGCGCGGATGGGTTGTCCCGTGGCGGCCGCCCCCGCATTCTCAGCGGTCAACGGGACAGTGGTGCTTGGCGTCTGGCAGCCGGGCGCCTCGGCGGCAGGTCTGGTCGGGCTCAAGTATCGCGGGGGACAGCTGGCCCGCGAGTGGGCCAGCGACGCCGTCATAGACGGTGTGATCGCCAGCCCGGTGTTGTCCGCCGACGGCGCTACTGTCTACGTCAATGGCCGCGACCAACGCCTATGGGCGCTGCACGCCTCCGACGGCAAGGTCAAGTGGTCGGTGCCGCTCGGATTCCTGGCTCAGACGCCGCCCGCGGTCAACCCGCAGGGCCTGATCGTGTCCGGCGGTGGTCCCGACACGCGGCTGGCGGCCTTTCGGGACGCCGGTGACCACGCCGACCAGGCCTGGCGACGCGATGACGTCATGCCGCTGTCGACGTCAAGCCTGGCCGGCGACAGCGTCGGCTACACCGTGGTTGCCGGTCCACCGCAGGAGCGCGGGCCCGGTTTGTCGTTGCTGGTTTTCGACCCGGTCAACGGCCACACGGCTAACAGTTATCCGCTACCGGCCGCTACCGGGTATCCCGTTGGAGTAGCCATCGGATATGACCGGCGGGTGGTCGCGGCTACCAGCGACGGCCAGGTCTACAGCTACGCGCCGGCGTAGCCGCCATACTCGTCCTGACGCTGGGCGGTGACTGGGGTTTTCTGGGCCGGCTGCAGCGGGGTGGCCTTTGCCATGCCGGCCATTGGCTGCATGACACGCACGGTGCTGAGCATCGGCGCAGCCGGCGAGAGAATCGCTAGCCGGATCGGTGTGCAGCTTAGATAGCCAACGGCGGGATGGCGCTGCGCGGCACCTGGGCTGAAGTAGCGCCGGCAAACGACGGCAGCACCTCACCCTGGGCGAAGTAAAAAATCAGGTCGTCGTCGGTGATCGCGAAATTCTGGTAGTTCGACGGATCCCGCCCGGCGCCCGGCGATAGCGTCAAGCCCAGCCCCGTCTGCCGTTCCAGCTCACGCTGGACTATCGGGAAGATCGCGTCCAGCGGCGAAGCATTAGCCGCGAACAGCGTGTCGAAGGTGATGGGCTGCTTGGTCCCGAGGTTATAGTTGAACGCCTTGTACCACGTAAACGGATGCGCCCCACCAAGATCCTGGAAAAACTTGAGCACCACGCTGCGGGTATTGTGTGGTGGCTGGCCGGCGCTGTGTTGCTCGCTGGTCGCGTCCATCTGGTAGGGCCGATCGCGGCGCCCGGAGCCCTGGGCCACGTTGACGAACCCGTCGCGGTTCTTGGTGATGTAATCGGTCAGCGACTGCTGGTCCGGGTAGTCAACTGGATATGCAATGTCCAATGTGTAGGTCGATCCCGAGGCATGGATATGGCACATCTGCGCGGCCTCGACGGAACCGCCAAGGCTGGCGCAGGTCGGCGGCGCGGCGGCTGCCGGCGACGCGAGCAGGACCGCGGAAGCAAGCACTGCAGCCGCTATCAGATGACGCATTATCGATTTTTCCTCGCAGACCGAACGGCGGATGGCGCCGCTAGGGGTAACCGCCGCCAGCCTACCCGGCCGCTATCGAGAGGGACAGCAAAGGAATACCGTCGCGTGACTGCCACTGCCGGAACCGATGCGAGTGATAATCACCGCCAAGGATCGGCTCCCGCGCAACCGCAGCCGTCGCCGCAACACGTCGGGATCTACCCGCACGCCGCGGACCAGGATTTCCAGCGCCCCACAGTCCAGCGCCGATAGTGTCTGACGCAGCCGGCGCTCGTCGAACGCCAGCTGTTCGAGCACCTCGAAACCACGCGCACCGGCCGGCAGCCGGTCACCGGACAGATAGGCGATGTCGGGGTCGAGCTGCCACAGCCCGTACCGGGTGCCGTAGTGACGTACCAGGCCGGCCCGCACGACGGCACCGTCGGGATCAACGATCCACCGCCCGACGGGGCGCACCCCGCAGTCGTCTGGCTCGCCGTCGGTAATTTGCTCGCCACTATCGAGAACGCTGGCCCGGCGGCGCACCGCCGGCACCGCCAACCCGGGCGGCCACAGGCATGCCTCCCGAACTGAACCACGGTATGACGTCACTTCAATTTCACCGTCGAAGCCGAGCCCCCATATTTGGTCGAAATTTATTCCGGGAGCGCACTTTACGACGAGATCGCGGCCGCGGTACGTCGCCAGCAACGGGCCCAGCGCCGGTTGGTAATCCGACAGGCCAAAGCGTCGGCGTCCGCTACTGCGACGTGCCGGATCGATAACAACCACCGCGTCTCGAGTCACCGGGCGCAGTGCATCGGCGCGACACAGGTCGGCGTCCGCACCCAGGTTATGGCGCGCCATCGTCAGGCGCACCGGGTCGATATCGCTGCCAACTGCCGTTGCTGACGCGCGACGCAACGCGGCTAATTCAGTGCCGATGGAACAGGTCGCGTCGTGCACCACGAGACCGGTCAGGCGGCTGGCACGGTGTAATGCCACAGCCGCCGCGGTGGCTTGCTGCAGCGCCTCATCGGTGAACAGCCAGGCCGAGATGTCGCACAGACCGGCAAGTTTGTCTGACGCGCGCCGCCGCAGCAGCGTCGTCTCCACCAGAACCGGCGCCCGCTCACTAAAACGAGCGCGCACCGCGGTGGTGTCGGCAATCCTGGTCGCCTCGCTTAGCTCCAACTCGGCGACCGCTGCCAGCGCGGCGGCGCCGGATTCCGACCTCAGGTACCGAACGTCGTCGATGGTGAAGGTGAGTCCGACACTCAGGAGGGCTTGACTCCGGTGATCAGCACGTTGTAGAACCAGCCCTTCGGCGCGACGTGGCGCCAGATGTTGCTGTCGACCCAGCTCAGCGCCTTCCAGCCGGTGAACGCGAAGTTCGCCCAGCCCCAGCCCAAACGTCCGGGCGGCACCGACGCTTCCAAGGTCCGGATCGGCCAGCCGAACATGGCGGCGGTGAACTCTTCGCTGGCAGTTTGCACCTGCACCGCGCCAGCGTTGGTGGCCATCCGCTCGAGATCCCCGGGGGTGAACGTGTGCAGGTCGACGATCGCCTCCAGCGCGGCGGCCCGCGAAGATTCGTCGAGCTCGGCCTGTGGCCGCCGCCAGCTACCCAGCCCGGGCAGCTTGGCGGCGTTTGTGGCGATCCGCCAGGTCAGTGTCGATAGCCTGCGCGCATATTCGTTACCAACGGTGGTGGGCTCCCCGGCGAAGACGAACCGACCGCCCGGTTTGAGCACCCGGATCACTTCGCGCAGCGATAGCTCCACGTCGGGGATGTGATGCAGCACCGCATGGCCGACCACCAGGTCGAACGTGTTGTCGTCATAGGGGATGCCTTCGGCGTCGGCGACCCGACCGTCGATGTCCAGACCCAACGACTGCCCATTGCGGATAGCGACCTTGACCATGCCGGGCGACAAATCGGTGACCGACCCGCGCCGGGCGACCCCCGCCTGGATCAAGTTGAGCAGGAAGAACCCTGTGCCGCAGCCCAGTTCCAGCGCGCGGTCGTAAGGCAGTTCGCCAAGAACGTCGTCGGGAACGATGGTGTCGAACCGGCCCCGGGCGTAGTCGACGCAGCGCTGGTCGTAGGAGATCGACCACTTCTCGTCGTAGTTCTCGGCTTCCCAGTCGTGGTAGAGCACCTGGGCGAGCTTGCTGTCGTGCCGCGCGGCCTCCACCTGTTCTGCGGTGGCGTGCGGGTTCGGCGCGACGTCGATGGAACTGCTCGTCATACGGGGTAGCCTAACGGCCGCCCCGGTCACCCCCGCCGCCCCGCCCCTGAGCAGCGGCGAACACCTCGACATAACGCCGCCGTTCAGCCGCAGCACGCTGCGCCGGTTCGAGTTCCAGGACATCGTTGATCACGGCCTTAGCAGCGGCCAGCGCCACCGGCGGGACATCGAGAAAGCGGCGTGCCCACGCTACCGCGGCGTTATACACGTCGTCGGGCGCCACCATATCGTCGATCAGGCCCAGCGCTAGAGCTTCCTCGGCGTCAAAGAAACGCCCGCTGAAAACCAATTCCTTGGCCCTGCTGGGGCCGGTGAACTGGGTAAGCCGCGCCATCCCGCCGCCGCCGGGGATCAAGCCGGCCAGGATCTCGGTCGCTCCGAACTTCACATTGTCGCCGCTGACGCGCCAATCGGCGGCCAGCGCCAAGGTGAGGCCGGCGCCTAACGCATATCCGGTGATGGCGGCGACCGTCGGCTTCGGGACCGCTGCCACGGCATCGATGGCCTCGCGCCGGACCCGCGCGGCGGTATCAGCCTCCGCGGCGGCCAGTGTCCGCAGCTCAGGCATGTCATCGCCGGCGCAGAAGATTTCGTGGCCGCCGAACAGGATCACCGCGGCGATGTCGTCGCAGCGGCCCAATTCTTCGGCAGCGACAATGATTTCGCGGTACACCTGGCGAGTCATGGCATTGGTCGGTGGTCGCGACACCACCAAGGTGGCCAGCCCCTCGCCGGTCACGACGCTGACAAACTCGTTCATTGCGGCCATGTGTGGGAACCGCCGGATAGCGCGCGCTTATAGCGGTCGGAGTCGAAAAACTCGATCTCCCAGTTCTCGCCGTTGTAGGTGAGGTTGGGCTGTATCGGCACTATCTTGCGCTCGACGGCCAGCACATCGGCGACCGTACGACCGACCAGCGCGTCCAGTTGCGTCCAGGTCGGCGGAAGCAGAAAACTGCGGCCGGCAGCGAAATCCTGGATGGCGTCCTGGGGCAACATCCAGTCGGCACGGTCGGATTCGGTGTTCTCGCCATCGGCGCGCTGACCTTCCGGCAGCGCTCCCACAAAGAAATAGGTGTCGTAACGGCGGGTGCGCTCAGCCTCCGGAGTGATCCAGTTCGCCCACGGCCGCAATAGATCCGAGCGCAGTACCAGGTCTTCGCGGCGCAGAAAGTCGGCGAAGGACAGTGTGCGGTCGGCCAGCGCCGCGCGCGATTCGCCGTACACCGAGGCGTCGCGGACGATGCTGTTCGGGTCGGCGGCCGGTCCGGCGAACAACACCCCGGACTCTTCGAACGTCTCGCGAGCCGCGGCACAAACCAGCGCCTCGGCCAAGTCGGGGTTGACGCCGAAGCGCTGCGCCCACCACAGCGGCGGCGGGCCGGCCCAGGCCTCCCGCGCGCCCAGGTCGGCATTGCGGTCGCGCTCGTCAACACCACCGCCCGGGAAGACCATCACCCCGGCGGCGAACTCCATCCCAGAGTGGCGGCGCATCAGGAAAACGGACAGGCCGGCTCCGAGGCTCGGCTCGGTGTCGCGGACCAGCACCACAGTCGCTGCCGGCCTTGGTACTAGCGGCACATGCGTCATGGCTGCCTCCGATGGGCTGGGCGGGTGCGGACCCGCCGGGCGAAATATCGACCGTCGACGACGTCCACGGCGATCTTCTGGCCGAACGCGGTGGACAAGTTCTCGGCGGTCAGCACATCGGGCAGCAGCCCCGATGCGACCACCTGACCTTCCGACAACAATAGGCAGTGGCTGAAACCGGGCGGCACTTCCTCCACATGGTGGGTAACCAACACCAGCGCGGGGGCGTCGGGATCCGCGGCGAGGTCGGCCAGCCGCGCCACCAACTCCTCCCTGCCTCCGAGATCCAGGCCGGCCGCAG
>NZ_VTZN01000241.1 GCF_008370645.1 Mycobacterium simiae | reverse complement strand
CGCTGATGGCTTTCGGTGTGCGGCAAGGGCGGGGTCTGAGGCCATCCTTCCGCCCTGGACGCGCACTAGAAGCCGCAAGCGGGCACTCGGTGTTTAGGCTTCCGAGATCTTTACGTAGCCCTGCTGCACCAGCTGGGTCAATCGGGCCATGGCATTCCGGTTGATCTTGATGCCGGGAACTAAATCGGCGTTGCCCCAACCCATGGCCTTGGCGGTGGCGCCGCACAGCTCGAATTTCGCTCCCTTGGCGATGAGGCCGGCAATCACCTGCTTGTAGGGATTGCCGGTAGCAACATGGCGGTTGGTGTTGTACGCCTCGTCGTCCAATGTCACGTGCCCTGCATTGGTGTGAAACACCGCAACTACCTGGGATGTCGCCTGCCAGGCCGCCGCGTCGTTGACGACGATACCCACGTGGAACAGCACAGCCGGCATGTCGCCCTCGAACGTCAGCGATGCCACGCTGAACACAACCTTGACTTCGTCGAGTTCGACCGGAATGTCAATGTGCAGCGTCTTGTCCGGAAGGGACACGGCTGACTCCTGTCTCGATGGTGTGACTTCGATAGTGCGGATTCGACGTCGGCAATGATTCACCCTCGCGTGCGACGCGCCCTAGCTCTACGTCCTGTGATTCGGTTGTGACCTGGTCGGATTCTGATTTCGGTGCGGACAGCAGATAGGCTGTGCTGCAATGGTCCCGCTTTGGTTCACCCTCTCCGCACTGTGCTTCGTCGGTGCGGCGGTGCTGCTGTACGTCGACATCGACCGACGCCGCGGCCGCAGCAGGCGCCGCAAGTCCTGGGCGCGGTCGCACGGCTTCGACTACGAGCGCGAGTCGACTGACATTTTGCACCGCTGGAAGCGCGGCGTGATGTCCACGGTCGGCGATGTCCCGGCTAAGAACGTCGTGTTGGGTCAGATCCGCGGCGAGGCGGTCTACATTTTCGATCTCGAGGAAGTCGCCACGGTGATCGCCCTGCACCGCAAATTGGGCACCAATGTCATAGTGGATCTGCGGCTCAAGGGGCTCAAAGAGCCACGGGAAAGCGACATTTGGTTGCTCGGTGCCATCGGGCCGCGGATGGTGTACTCCACCAATCTGGACGCGGCCCGGCGAGCCTGCGACCGGCGCATGGTGACCTTCGCGCACACAGCACCGGACTGCGCCGAGATCATGTGGAACGAGCAGAACTGGACATTGGTCTGCATGCCGATCTCGAGCACCCGCGCCCAGTGGGACGAGGGGTTGCGCACCGTGCGCCAGTTCAACGACCTATTGCGAGTGTTGCCACCGCTGCCCCAGGAGCAGAGCTCTCAAGAGAGCAAAGAACCGGCGCCTACCGCAGCACCGAGCCGCCCGCTCGCTCCCCCCCGTCAGGCCGAGTTGCCGCCGCGCCGCGCGCAGGTCGACCCAGCCGCCGGGCTGATGTCCGATCCAGCGCGGCGAGTCGAACCGGTGCGCCGCGACGAAGGCCGTTCCGAGACCGTTCGGCGCCCGCCCTCAGCGGGCCGCAACGGCCAGCGGGCCACGCGTTACCAGCACTGATAGCAGCCCCCGGGCGTCAGTGCCCGGTCAGTACACTGTCGCTCATGCCACGCCCCGTTGCGCTGATTACCGGGCCGACCTCCGGAATCGGCGCGGGCTACGCGCGACGGTACGCACGCGACGGCTACCGCCTGGTGCTCGTCGCCCGTGATGTCGAGCGGTTGCAGCAACTAGCGGGGGAGCTAGAGGCCGAGGCCGGCAGCGTCGAGATCTTGCCTGCCGACCTAGCCCACGCTGCCGGCCGCGACAAGGTTGTCGAGCGGCTGTGCACCGGGGTGCAAGTCCTGGTGAACAATGCCGGCTTCGGCACCTCCGGGGAATTCTGGACGGCCGACCCCGCCCTGCTGCAGGCGCAGCTGGACGTGAACGTCACCGCGGTGATGCAGCTCACCCGAGCCGCGCTAGCGCCGATGCTCGAGGCAGGCGCGGGCACCATCATCAACATCGCCAGCGTCGCCGGGCTGATACCAGGACGCGGATCGACCTACTCGGCGTCCAAAGCCTGGGTGGTTTCGTTCAGCGAAGGCCTGGCCGTCGGCCTGCAGGGCACCGGCGTTGGTGTGCACGCGGTATGCCCGGGCTACGTGCACACCGAGTTTCACACCCGGGCCGGTATCGGGGCGCCCAAGCTGCCATCGTTTATGTGGCTCGAGGTCGATGAGGTGGTCAGTCAAAGCCTGGCCGATATCGCCCGCGGCACGGTAGTCAGCATTCCGGGCCTGCACTACCAGGTGATCGTGACCGCCGGGCGAATGATGCCGCGCCCTCTGATGCGGGCCATGACCAAGCGACTAGGCGGCGGCCGTGGCCGAACCTGAGCGGGACGAGCTTGCGCGGCTGGTGCGTCAGTTGTCGGTGGTGCCCGGCCGCGTCACGTTGTCCTCGGGCAAGGAGGCCGACTATTACGTCGACCTGCGCCGCGCCACCCTGCACCACCGGGCCTCGAGGCTGATCGGCAAGCTGATGCGCGAGCTCACCGCCGACTGGGCCTACACGGTGGTGGGTGGCCTGACGTTGGGCGCCGATCCGGTGGCGACCGCCGTCATGCACGCCGCTGGCCGCCCGATAGATGCGTTCGTGGTCCGCAAGGCAGCGAAAAGCCATGGCATGCAACGCCTTATCGAGGGATCCGAGGTTTCCGGTCAACGGGTGCTGGTGGTCGAGGACACCAGTACCACCGGCAACTCCGCATTGACAGCGGTGCGCGCCGTCCAGGACGCGGGTGGTGAGGTGGTGGGCGTGGCCACGGTGGTGGACCGCGCGACGGGCGCGGGTGAGGCGATTCGGGCAGCGGGTTTGCCCTACCGCAGCGTGCTGTGCCTGGCGGATCTCGGGCTGGGCTAGGCCGCTGGCTGTGCGCGTTCTGGTTCTTCTGGTCGCGACGTGGTGCTGTCTGGTGGGCTGCTCGAGTTCGACACCCAACCGCATCTACGGCGCCCAGAGCGCCCGGCTGGGGGAAGCGCTGGCCGTGCTGGGCTGGAATATGGCGGTGTCGAATCTGCGCTGGGCCGGCGACTATGTGCTGGTCGACGTCGATGCCTCCGCGTCGGATCCGCAGGCGCCACACGCCAAACCGGAGGACATCCGTTACGGCCTCTACGGGGCGCTCGCTCACCCGATGGAGTCCAATGGCCTAGGCAGCTGCGACGATGCGATGACCAAGGGGCACGGCATCGCGACGCCGCTATCGGCGCCGCCGAACCGGCTCACCGGAACGGTGTGTCTGGGCCCATTGACCGACCGCAGCGCCGTTCGCGGTGTATACGCCTATTCGCCGCATGATCGGATCGCCAACACCGCGGCGGCCTACCCGGCCGCGTTCCCGGTGGGGATGCTGCCGACCAACCAGAACGACACCGGCCTGGTGGTCAAGACCACAAGCGTGTCGGCCTGGCGCGCCGACGGTAAGCAGCTGACCACAGCCCAGCTGTCGGACCCGACCGCGTTCACCGGCAACGGCTACATGCTGCTGGGGTTGGAGGTCGACGCCCTGGCGGCCCGCTATCGCGACGATTCGGCGGCCCGGGGTGGCCCGTTGATGGTGCTGGCGGCGCCGACGTTGCCGGGTCTCGGCTTGAGCCCGGCCTGTGCGAAGTACGGTACGTCGGTGCTGATCCTGCCGGAGGCGTCGCGTGACGCGGTACTTGTCAATGCCTCGCTGTGCACCCAGGGTGAGATCAACCAGGCATTGCTGTATGCGACGGTGGCCATCGTGGGTACCCACGCCGCGGTGTGGACGGCGCGGTGAGCGGGTCGGGTCCTACCGAGTGGGGGTCTACACCGGTGACCGGTGTCGGCCCCTGGGTGGGTGATGTGCCCGCCGACGTGCGGTATGACCCAGAGTTGTTGCGCGACGGCGATACTCGCAATGTTGTTGACGCCTATCGGTATTGGACCCGGGCGGCGATCGTTGCCGATATCGATCGGCGCCGCCATCCGCTGCAGGTGGCGATCGAGAATTTCGGCCATGACGCCAACATCGGCTCGGTGGTGCGCACTGCGAACGCGTTTGCGGTGCACACTGTGCACATTGTGGGGCGGCGGCGGTGGAATCGTCGGGGTGCCATGGTGACCGACCGTTATCAGCGGTTGCGCCATCATGACAACACTGCTGAGTTGCTGGATTTCGCGGCGGCGGCTGGTGTGACTGTGGTGGCCGTCGACAATGTGCCCGGCGCGGTGCGGCTGGAGGAGGCCACGCTGCCGCGGGATTGCCTGTTGGTGTTCGGTCAGGAGGGGCCGGGTATCACCGCGGACGCGCGCGCGGGAGCGGCATTGACAGTGTCAATCGCTCAATTCGGCTCGACCCGCAGCATCAACGCCGGGGTGGCGGCCGGGATCGCGATGCACGCCTGGATCCGCCAGCACGCCGACCTGTCCCGCGCTTGGTGAATCGCGTGTGCGCCTACGGCTTTGAGTGCGCGGTGCGGGCGGGCATTTAGCGAATTCTCCGCCTTGGACGCACAGTCGGCGGCAATCTACTCGTGCGGTCGCGCCGGCCTCATCTTGAACGAGACTTCCAGCTTGATGCGGTAGGTGATCTTGCCGGTGCTGTCCACGGACATGTCCTGCTCGATCACCCTGGCCACCCGGATGTCATCGACGCTTTCCCGCGCCCGCTGCACCGCCTCGGCGGCCGCCTGCTCCCAGGAGGTGGGGCTGGTCCCGATGATGTCGATCACCTTGTACACGCTCATGGAGGTACAGCGTATAGCTAACTCCACAAGGTGACGTGGACCTTCGGCCGGAACCGTGTGACGCCGACTCCGCTGCCCCGAATCATCGCCTGAATGCAGCGCGGCGTGGTGATGAAGCGGACCAGTTCGGAAACCGCGGGTTGGCGCGCTGCCGGCGGCAGTGTTGCCGCACACCATTCGCCCGCCGTGTCCAGTCCAGGACCGGTGACGTGGACCAGCCGCCCCGCGGCTAGATCTTTGCCGACCGCGAAGCCGATGGTCAACCCAACACCGCCGACGCGCTGCACTTCCTCCAGCGCGGCGGCATCACTTTGAAAGATTCGTTGTTGCGCCTCCGGAATTGCCAAGTCCCGCAACATGCTTGCGATCTCGCCGGTCACATTGCCGGCCGACGGACCCAACATCCATTGTTGGTGACGCAACAGAAAAGGTGTCGGAATACCAACAGCCAGAGGGCTATTGGGCGCGACCACGGTGATGATCTGATACTTCAAGAAGGGCCGCACGAACAGCGCGCCATCGGAGGAACCGATCGAACTCTCACTGGCCGGGCCGATCGCGATGTCGACAGCCCGCGAACTGAGCAGCTCGCCGAACTGGCTCGTTGGGTGCACGCTCAACTCGACGGACAGATCGTCGGCCCGCGACGAGAACAGCTCGATCAGGCCCGGTGCGGCGTGTTCGGCGAACGTGGTCGACGCGGCAATGCGCAGCAGCCGACGACCATGCGCGGCCTCGGTGACCTCGATCGCGGTTTGTTGTTGCAGACCCAGGATTTCCACCGCGCGGCTGGCCAGACGCAGACCTCCGGGGGTGAAGGCCAGCCCGGCGCCGGTCCGGGTGAACAGCTGATCGTCGAGTTCTTTGCGCAGCGCCGCGATGTGCATCGACACTCCGGCGTCGGATAGGCCCAGTTCCGCTGCGGCCGCGCGCACCGAGCCCAGCCGCACCACCGCCGAGAAGGCCCGAAGTTGAGCCGGAGTCATGA
>NZ_VTZN01000240.1 GCF_008370645.1 Mycobacterium simiae | reverse complement strand
CCGCCGCGGCTGATCGAGGCGGCCGATCTGGTCACCGAGATGGTCAAGGTCAAGCACCCGATGGATGCTGGGCGCAAGGGGCAGAAGGGCATCGAGTGGTGAAACCGTGACCTCAGTTCCCGCGGTGGTTATCGCCGCCCCCGCGTCGGGCAGCGGAAAGACCACGGTTGCAACGGGTTTGATCGGTGCGCTGCGTCAAGCAGGTCATCAGGTTGCGCCGTTCAAGGTCGGCCCCGACTTCATCGACCCCGGTTACCACGCCATAGCCGCAGGAAGGCCCGGCCGCAACCTCGACCCGGTACTGGTCGGGGAGCGGCTCATCGGCCCGCTCTATGCGCACGGCACCCTCGGCACCAACATTGCGGTGGTCGAAGGGGTCATGGGCCTGTTCGATGGGCGCATCGGCGAAACCGTGATGAACCCCGCAACAGGGTCCACCGCACACGTCTCCGGTCTGTTGGGAGCTCCTGTGATCCTGGTGGTTGACGCGTGCGGCCAGAGCCACAGCCTTGCTGCCCTGTTGCACGGCTTCTCCACATTTGACTCCGCAACCTGTATCGCCGGTGTCATCCTCAACCGGGTTGGCACCCCCAGACATGAGCACGTGCTACGGCAAGCCTGCGAGCAGGCCGGTGTCCCGGTGCTGGGCGCCATCCCTCGCAACGTCGAATTAGAGCTTCCGACAAGGTATTTAGGTCTGGTCACCGCCGTCGAATACGGTCGTCGGGCCCGGCTTGCGGTCGCGGCGATGACGGCGCTGGTGGCTCGGCACGTTGATCTGGGCGCAGTGCTCGCTGCCGCCGGGAGCCGCGTTGGCGATCCGCCGTGGGATCCGGTGGCAGCTGTCAGGGGGCCTCGAGCAAGGCATCCCACGGTCGCGATGGCGGCGGGCAGGGCGTTCAGCTTCGCCTACCCCGAACACGCCGAGCTGTTGCGGGCCGCCGGCGCGACCGTCGCCGAGTTCGACCCGCTCAGCGAAGCACTGCCTGAAGAAACGAAGGGCGTGCTGTTGCCGGGCGGTTTCCCCGAGCAATTCGCCGCAGAGTTATCCGCCAACGACGTGGTCCGCGGCCAGATTAAACAACTGGCAGCCGCCGGAGCGCCGTTGCATGCCGAATGCGCCGGGCTGATCTACCTGATCTCCGAACTCGACGGGCACCCGATGTGCGATGTGCTGGCCGGCTCGGCGCGGTTCACCCCGCGTCTCACCCTGGGATACCGCAACGCCGTCGCGATTGCTGACTCACCGCTGTTTTCGGTTGGCCAGCGGGTGGTCGGACACGAATTCCACCGCACCACAGTCACATTCGCTGATAGCTACCAGCCGGCGTGGGTGTATCGTGGCCCGCGCCTCAACGCCGGCGCGCTACGCGACGGCGTGATCTACCGGGGTGTGCACGCGTCGTATCTGCATACCCATGCGGCCGCGATGCCCGACGCGGTGGCACGCTTCGTCGCCCACGCCGCCGCCTGGCCGTCGTAGCCCGCGAGCGTAACGCCACGTCGAAAAATCAGGCCCGGATTCGCGGTGGCGTCACATTCGCAGGCACAGCGCAGCCGCCACTAAGCTTGGCGGGTGACCGAGAGCCCCTACCTCGTCGGATTGCGCTTAATAGGCAAGAAAGTCGTGGTGGTCGGCGGTGGCAGCGTCGCGCAGCGCCGGCTACCGCTGCTGATCTCCAGCGGCGCCGACGTGCATGTCATCACCCGTAGCGCCACCCGCGCCGTCGAGGCGATGGAAGGGATTACGTTGGCGTTGCGGGACTACCGTGACGGCGACCTCGACGGGGTTTGGTATGCGATAGCGGCCACTGACGACCCAGCGGTCAACGCGGCCGTGGTCGCCGAGGCGGATCGCCGCCAAATCTTCTGTGTCCGTGCCGACATCGCTGTCGCGGGGACAGCGGTCACCCCGGCAACATTCAGCTACGCGGGGCTTTCGGTCGGTGTGCTGGCCGGCGGCGACCACCGCCGTTCGGCGGCTATCCGCTCGGCCATCCGGGAGGCTCTGCAGACGGGGGGCATCACCTTAGAAAACTCTGAGAACTCCGATGTCGTCCGCGGTGGCGTCGCGTTGGTCGGCGGCGGTCCCGGCGATCCGGAACTGATCACCGTGCGGGGCCGGCGTCTACTCGCGCAGGCCGATGTTGTGATCGCCGACCGTTTGGCACCGCCTGAGTTGCTCGCCGAGCTGCCCCCGCACGTGGAAGTCATCGATGCCGCCAAGATCCCCTACGGCCGGGCAATGGCCCAGGACGCCATCCACGACGTCATGATCGAACGGGCCAAGTCCGGGAACTTCGTCGTGCGCCTCAAAGGCGGTGACCCCTTCGTGTTCGCCCGGGGCTACGAGGAGGTGCTGGCATGCGCCGACGCCGGTATTCCGGTGACCGTGGTGCCAGGTGTGACCAGTGCCATAGGAGTTCCTGCATCAGCGGGCGTTCCGGTCACTCACCGGGCCACGAATCACGAGTTTGTGGTGGTCAGCGGCCATCTCCCGCCCGGCCATCCCGAATCGTTAGTGAATTGGAATGCTTTAGCAGCGCTGTCCGGCACCATTGTTTTGCTGATGGCGGTCGAACGGATCGAACTTTTCGTCGATGCCTTATTACAAGGCGGCCGACCTGCGGATACGCCGGTGCTGGTGGTTCAGCACGGGACGACGGCCGCTCAGCACACGTTGCGGGCCACTCTCGCCGACACGCCGGAGAAGGTCCGCGCTGAGGGGATTCGACCTCCCGCGATCGTGGTTATCGGGGCTGTGGCAGGCCTGCGCGGCGTTCAGGGTTTAAACAATTCTTAAGATTACTGTAAGGTAACCCGCTATGACGGCTCTCAACGACACAGAGCGGGCAGTCCACAACTGGACGGCTGGGCGGCAAGAGCGTCCGGCGTCGGCCCGCTCGCCGCGCTCGGCGGAGACCGCCTCACCGCGCATCAGCAAGTACTACCCGACTTGGCTGCCTTCGCGTCGCTTTATTGCCGCAGTCGTCGCCATCGGCGGAATGCAGCTGCTGGCGACTATGGACAGCACGGTCGCCATCGTCGCGCTTCCCAAGATTCAGAACGAGCTCAGCCTGTCAGACGCTGGCCGTAGCTGGGTGATCACCGCCTACGTGCTGACCTTCGGCGGTTTAATGCTGCTCGGTGGCCGGCTTGGCGACACCATCGGGCGTAAGCGGACTTTCATCGTCGGTGTGGCGCTGTTCACCATCTCCTCGGTATTGTGCGCGGTCGCCTGGGACGAGGCGACATTGGTCATTGCGCGGCTGTCGCAGGGTGTGGGGTCGGCCATCGCATCGCCGACCGGCCTGGCGTTGGTGGCTACGACGTTCCCTAAGGGGCCGGCCCGCAACGCCGCCACGGCAGTATTTGCCGCGATGACCGCGATTGGCTCGGTGATGGGCCTGGTGGTCGGCGGAGCGCTCACCGAGGTTTCGTGGCGGCTGGCGTTCCTGGTGAACGTGCCGATCGGCCTGGTGATGATCTACCTGGCTCGTACCGCGCTGCGGGAAACCAACCGCGAGCGGATGAAGCTCGACGCTGCTGGGGCCATGCTTGCCACGCTGGCGTGCACCGCTGCTGTCTTCGCCTTCTCGATGGGACCGGAAAGAGGCTGGATCTCGGTCACCACCATCGGTTCAGGGGCGGTGGCCATGGCGGCTGGCCTGGCGTTCATCGTGGTGGAGCGCACCGCCGAAAACCCGGTTGTGCCGTTCCACTTGTTCCGCGACCGCAACCGGTTGGTCACCTTCATTGCGATCTTCCTGGCCGGCGGCGTCATGTTCACCCTGACGGTGTGTATCGGCCTGTATGTGCAGGACATCTTGGGTTATAGCGCGCTGCGCGCGGGCGTCGGTTTCATTCCGTTCGTCATCGCGATGGGTATCGGGCTGGGCGTCTCTTCGCAGCTGGTGTCGCGGTTTTCGCCGCGGGTGCTGACGATCGCCGGGGGATACTTGCTCGTTCTGGCCATGCTGTACGGCTGGTTGTTTATGCATCGTGGCCAGGCTTACTTCCCCAACCTGGTAGTGCCCATCGTGGTGGGTGGGATCGGCATCGGCATGGCAGTCGTCCCGCTGACCCTGTCAGCGATCGCCGGCGTGGGTTTCGACCAGATCGGCCCGGTATCGGCGATGACACTGATGCTGCAGAGCCTGGGCGGCCCGCTGGTGTTGGCTGTCATCCAGGCGGTGATTACCTCACGCACGCTGTACCTGGGCGGCACCACCGGCCCGGTGAAGTTCATGAACGACGCGCAGTTGGCCGCGCTCGACCATGGCTACACCTACGGCCTGCTGTGGGTGGCTGGAGCGGCCGTGATCGTTGGCGGCGCGGCGGTGTTCATCGGTTACACCCCGGCGCAGGTGGCTCACGCGCAGGAGGTCAAGGAAGCCATCGACGCCGGAGAGCTCTAGAGCTTCTAGACGACTACGCGGCGCGTAGCGGCCAGCGGAGCTGGCGCACATAGCCCTCGGGTTGGCCGTCGTCGACGCCGTACTCGGCGGGCCATCGGCTTGCGGGCAGGTACAGGGTGCCGAACAGCGCATCGACGATCGGAAACTCCGCGGCGTAGTTGGAGTTGTATGCCTGGGGCTGGCGCGCGTGATGCCAGTGGTGAAACTGCGGGGTGGCGATCAGCCAACGCAGCGGTCCGCACGGATGAAGATGTCCGCACGGTCAACAGGATGACGATCGCGCCCAGGCTTACCCGGCCGAAGCCCAGCGCATACAGCGGCACCACCGCAGTCACTGCTGGCACTCCCAAGGTCGGTCGTATCGTGGCGACCGCTATCGCCGTCATCAGCATCGCTGACTGAAGTGCCAGGCCGCTCACCTTCAGCACCCGCGCGCCGTGCAGCAGATATGCGGCGTGCCAGCTGAGAGGGCTCCAGCCGCGACAAACAACATCGCCGGCGCAATTGTTGCCGCGCTCAGGATGCGTACGCTCCGCATTGGCGATAAAGGCTGCGGCGCCGAGCACCCCGACCAGTTCGATCGAATACAAAACGGTCAGAGCCGCCACCACGGGGTGGTCCCTCTGCCCGGAGTCGGCACTGGTCAATGCCGCTGGCATGCGCGCCAAGGTAGCTCGTCCAGCTGAAAAACACCTGAATTTCAAGCGGCTGGAAGCACGACCAGCCGGGCAGCGGTCTAGCCGTTGGACGGTAGGTCATTCTGCGGCATCCGCGCTGCCCAGGTCTGTGCCGATCCGGTGGCCGCCTTCGGCAAGGGCCGGGGTTGCCGGCCGATGCCGGATGGGCGTCTGTGGCCGGAACGGTCGCAGCAGATGGAAAGAAGATTGAATGGAAACTCTCGTAATGTGATCTAGCTCTCATTACACTGGTTTTCTTCGATTGCCTGCGTTACTTGCGCTTTTGGGCCGGATTGCCGTGATGTGGAGGTAGGTCCGTGATGTCGTTTCTGAGTGCGGCGCCAGAGGTGTTGGCGGCGGCAGCAGCGGATTTGTCGGGTATTGGTGAGGTGATCGGGGCGGCTAATGTGGCGGCGGCGGGTCAGACCGTGGCGGTGTTGGCCGCAGGTGCTGATGAGGTGTCGGCTGCGGTGGCGGCGCTGTTTGGGGTGCATGCGCAGCAATATCAGGCGCTGAGCGCGCAGGCCGCTGGTTTTCATGCGCAGTTTGTGCAGGCGTTAAGTGGTGGTGCGGGCGCGTATGTGACCGCGGAGGCCGCGAGTGCTCAGCAGGTGTTGTTCAACGCGGTTAATGCGCCCACCCAGGCGGTGTTGGGTCGGCCGTTGATTGGTAACGGTGCTAACGGGGGGCCGGGGCAG
>NZ_VTZN01000024.1 GCF_008370645.1 Mycobacterium simiae | reverse complement strand
GCCAACATCAGACAGCTCGTGTTGATCGCGGCTGGCCCGGTCAATGAGCCCTTCGTAGAGCTGACCGGCCGCCCGCTCATCGGCGACGGCGCCAACGGATACACCAACGCTCAAGGTGTGGGCACGGCCGGCGGGGCCGGCGGGTGGTTGTACGGCGACGGCGGGACCGGTGGCACCAGCACCCGCGCCGGAGTGCCTGGGGGTGCCGGCGGGCCCGCGGGTCTGATCGGCGACGGCGGCACCGGCGGCAAGAGCGTTTACGGCGGAATGCCCGGAGGTACCGGCGGGCGCGGGGGCCTGCTGATCGGCGATGGCGGTACGGGCGGGGCCAGCGGGCCCGGAGGCGTCGGAGGTGTAGGCGGTCACGCGGGCCTGTTGGGACAACCCGGGACCGCGGGGATAAGCACACTCCTTTCGCCCAGCCAGGTGCTTATCTATGTAGATCAATTCGGCAACCCGCTGTTGAACATCTCGGTGGGCGGCGGACCGAATTCGCCCGCCATCGTCGACTCCGGCGCCTCCGGTCTTGTGGTTCCACCGCATTACGTCACTGGCGCGAACCTCACACCCACCGGGACGACGGGTTCCGTCAGCTACGGCGGTACCCTTTTCGTCGACTACGAGATCTATCAAACGACCGTGAATTTTGGAAACGGCATCGTCACCGGCTCGACCACCGTTGGTGTCGCTACCTCCGCATATCTGGGTACGCCAGCGAACCCTATCAACGACCTTTCGTTGTTACCCGCCTTTCTGGGCGTCGGCCCGAACAACGATTTTCCCTTCTCCGACCCCATCAACGCGACGCTACCGGGCAATATGAATCAGGGCGTGTTGATCAACATGCCTCGCGGTTTGCTGGAGTTCGGTCCCAACTCGCTGCCTCCGCATGTGGAGATGGATGGAGCTCCAAGAACAGTGGTGCAGGTACAGATCAACAACGAACTACCGCAGACTGTAGGCGTATTCGTCGATTCCGGTGGTGTGGGGGGGACTATCCCACAATCGTTGGTGCCGGGCCTTAGTATCGGTAATCGCCTTCCCGAGGGAACAACCATCTCGGTCTACACGATCAATGGTGTCCACCTCTACACGCAGACGGTCACCGCGGCCAACAACCCGCGTGTTGTGGCGTCCGCACCGCCAAACGCCGTGCCGGGCCAAGACGCATACTACGTGTTCAATACCGGGAATTACCCCTTCTCAGTCATACCGATCTATGTCGCGAACAACGACGCTGTAGGGACGACAATCTTTGACAGGCTGATCTGATCTGCGTCTTACTCGGCTAATTGCAGGCAAACCGCGACGGCACCGGCGCCGACGTGCAGTGCCAGCACGGGCCCCATCGGAGCAATGATCGCCGGCTTGCACGCCGGTAGCCGCTGCGCCAGCGCCGCCACCACATCGTTGGCCCCATCCGGGTTGACGACGTGGTGCACCGCGAGCGCGGCGGGGCGCTCCCCCACCACCTCGCAGACCTGGTCGACCATCGCGGTGATCGCGCCTCTGGCCGTCCGAACCCGTTGGGCCAAAACGAGTTGGCCGTCATCGACACGCAAAAGTGGTTTCAACGCCAGCGCGGTACCCAGCCACGCCTTGGCGCCGCCGATCCGCCCGCTGCGGCGCAGGTTGTCCAATCGGTGGACGACGATAAACGCATGCGTGCGGCCCACCGCGGCTCCCGCGGCACTCGCGACGGTGTCCAGATCAGCGCCGTCGGCCGCGGCCCGCGCGGCAGCCAGCGCGACGAAACCGGTGCCCATCGCTGACGACTTCGAGTCGATAACCCTTACGGCCGTTCCCAACTCGGCCGCGGTCAGCTCGGCGGCGCGATAGATTCCCGACAGTCCCGACGAAATGTGCACCGCCACTACCCCGTCGCCACCACTGTCGGCCAAAGCCCGCCGATAGGCGGCGCACAGCTCGGCCGGAGTGGCCGCGGCGGTGGTGGCATGGCGTTTGTAGATGTCATCAGGGACCTCGTCCACGCCGTCACGCAGGTCGGCGCTATCGAGCAAGATGTGCAGCGGGACCTCGCGGATCGACCACCTCGCCCGCAACTCGGCCGGCAGGCGCGACGATGTATCGGTCACCACGATGACGGTCATAGTTCAGCAACACGGCTTCTCGTTCGGCACGCCGGCTTCGGCGAGCGCCTTGAGTATCAGCTCCGCCACCGTCTGATGGGCTTCGAAGTTCCAATGAATGCCGTCGGGATTGCCCCGTCCGCTCATAACCTGTTCGGCCACAGCGGCTTTCAGGTCCACCAACGGAATATCGTGGCGCTGCGCCCATTGGGTGATCGCCGCCACGGTGCCCGCGCGGCCATGGTGCGCCTTGCCGTATGTCTGCGCAATGTGCACCGACGGCAAGGACGCCACAATCGGGATGCCAGGGCGATTGAAATCGATTGCACCGCGGGTCTGTTCGAGGTATTCGGCGGTCAAGTGCGGCGGCAAAGCGGACCTGGCCCACGGTGACAGCCGGGGCTGCACCCAGCCGTAGCCGTCGCGGACCCACCGCCGCAGCAGGGGCGGCCGCACATAGCGAATCAGTTCCCGCAGCGCCGTCGGCAACACCGATGGCAGCGAATCCATCCCACTGGTGGCAAAGACAACAGCGCCGGCCCTGGGTAGCGCCGCCCAGGCCCGCGGGTCCTGGGTTGCCGCCCACCAGACGTCACGGCAGGTCCAGCCGATGCGGCCGATCAGCTCAAGGTCCCAATCCAACTGTGCAGCAACAAGGCTCGGCCATATACGAGGGTCATCGGCGGGTAAGCCGCCGCTCGGGCCGTAGTAAGCCAGCGAGTCGGCGAAGACCAGCAGCACCGGGCGGAAATCAGAGGACATCGTTGGGGACCTGAGCCGACGCGTTCCATACGTCCAGGCGCCAGCGGATGCGGTCGAAGTCGGCCGACTCCTCGGAATGGCCCGAGAGCTGCACCCAACTGGCATTGCCCATGCCACCCAAGACCGGCCAGTTGGCCACCGGCAGCTTCAGCAGCGCAGCGGACAAGGCAGCGATCAGGCCGCCATGGGTTACTAGGATGATCGGTCGATCCGGTTGATTGGGATCGCCCCACTCGGGCTCACCGGAGAACAGCTCGGCGACCACCGGCACGCTGCGTGCTGCCACGTCGACCCTGCTTTCCCCGCCATGGGGTGCCCATGTCGCGTCTTCGCGCCAAGCCAGCCGTGCCCCCGGGGCCGCGACGTCGATCTGGGCGTGGGTCAGACCCTGCCAGTCGCCAAGACGGGTCTCCCGCAACCGGTCGTCCACCCAGACCTTCAGCCCGGTACGCTCACCCAACTTGATCGCGGTGTCATGGGCGCGGCGCAGGTCGGATGACACGATCAGCAACGGCTGCAGCTTGCCCAGCACCTCCGCGGCGGCCACGGCCTGGGCGCGGCCCAGCTCACTGAGCTCGGTGTCCAGCTGCCCTTGCATTCGGCTGCCGAGGTTGAAGTGGGTCTGCCCGTGCCGCAGCATCACCAGGCGCCGGACTCTCATGGTGCGCCCGCATCCGACGCCAATTTCACCGGCACCACCGGACAGTCGCCCCACAGCCGGTCCAGCGCATAGAAATTTCGGTCGTCCTGGTGCTGAACGTGCACCACGATGTCGCGGTAGTCCAGCAATGTCCAGCGGCCTTCGCGGGCGCCCTCACGGCGCGCCAGCCTATAGCCGGCCCGGCGCATCTTCTCCTCGACCTCGTCGACAATGGCATTGACCTGCCGCTCGTTGGATGCCGAGGCGATCACGAAGCAGTCCGTAATCACCAGCTGCCCGGAGACGTCGATGACGACGACGTCGTCGGCAAGCTTGGCGGCGGCGGCCCCGGCCGCGACCGTCGCCATGTCGATGGCGTCCTGGTTGGCCGTCATGTGCTGTTCCCGGCGGATAGGCTCGGGATCGTCGGGCCGGCGGTGCCCTCAGGCTCGCGGTACAGCCGGCGCTTGGAGACGTACTGCACCACGCCATCGGGCATCAAGTACCACAGCGGCCGGGACTGATAGGCGCGTTGGCGGCAGTCGGTCGACGAGATCGCCAACGCCGGAACTTCCACCAGGGTGACCGCGTCCTGGGCCAGCCCACCCAAGACGCCGGTGATGTGATCGCGGCGTAGCTCATAGCCCGGCCGGCTGACCCCGATGAACCGCGCCAGCTCAAACACCTCCGTCCATCCTTGCCAAGTCAGGATGGAGGCCAACGCGTCGGCGCCGGTGATGAAGTACAGCTCGGAGTCCGGGTTGCCGGCACGCAGATCGCGCAGGGTGTCCTTGGTATAGGTGGGCCCGCCGCGGTCGATGTCGACCCGGCTCACCGAAAAGCGCGGATTGGAGGCGGTAGCGATGACCGTCATCAGGTACCGATCCTCGGCGGCGGAAACATGCCGGCTTTTTTGCCAGGGCTGGCCGCTGGGCACGAATACCACTTCGTCGAGCTGGAACAGGTCGGCCACCTCGCTGGCAGCAACCAGGTGTCCGTAATGGATGGGGTCGAATGTCCCACCCATCACCCCCAGTCTGCGACGGTGCTCATGCACGGTTTGCCAGCTTACTGGAGCAGCTTCGCATCGCACCGGGTGGCGACTGCGCGCCAGGAGAATTGGTATTGTTCTGGCATGCGCGCAACCATCGATAAGGCGGGGCGATTGGTTATTCCTAAGCCACTGCGTGATCACCTCGGTCTGCGAGCAGGTGAGGTCGAGGTGACCGCCGACGGGGCTGGACTGCGCATTGAACCACTAGCCGGTGACTCGCTGGTCGAGCGAGATGATCGTCTGGTGATACCCGCGGGCGGGGCTGAGGTTGACGACGCGGTCGTGCGGACGCTGCGCGATGCTGGCCAGCGGTAACGCAGGGGTGGTATTGGTCGACACCAGCGTGGCGGTCGCCCTGGTGGTGGCCGACCACGACCACCATGAGCAGACGTTTCGCGCATTGGCCGGCCGCACCCTCGGTCTCGCCGGGCACGCTGCGTTTGAGACCTTCTCTGTCCTCACCCGCCTGCCGCCGCCTGCCCGCAGAACTCCCGCGACCGTCGCGAAATTGCTCTCCCACACCTTCCCGGCGACCAGGTTCCTCGGCGCTGGGGCCACCACGCTGCTACTGGCCCAAATCGGAGCAGCCGAGATCGCCGGGGGCGCCGTCTACGACGCGCTGGTGGGTGCCGCTGCGAAGGAGCATCAACTACCCCTCGCAACCCGCGATCGGCGCACGCTGGACGTCTATCGCGCCCTCGACATCGATGTCGAGTTGCTGACGTGAGCCGCACCGAGTCTTCGGAGCCGGCTCCGCGGCGTCCGGGCCGGCGCTGCTCATCCGCAAAGTTCTCAGCAGGTCGCAAGCCAATACGCCAATGCGCGGGTAATAGTGCGCTCAGTCGTGTAAAAGGTGTCTGTGGACAACATGCCGCTCACCTCAGACCAGCCGACACCGCCACTGCAGGAGTCGATGACCCGGCGGTTCTATAGCCGATCTCAGGTCACCGGCGAAATCACGCTGCCGGCCGTTCCGAGCATGATCGACGAGTACGTGGCGATGTGCGCCAAGCTCTTCGCGACTGTGGGTCGCGAATTTTCCGCCGACGAGATTGCCCACGTCAGAAAGGTGCTCGAAGAGCAGCTGGCAGCGGCGTACGCGGCCTCGCAACGCTCGAGCATCGTCATCTCCTACAACGCTCCCGTCGGCCCCACGTTGCACTATCAAGTCCGGCCCCAATGGCGCACCGTGGCGCAGGAGTACGAGAACTGGATCAGCACCCGCGAGCCTCCGCTGTTCGGCACCGAACCCGACGCGCGCGTCTGGGCGCTAGCCAATGAGGCAGCCGAGCCAACCACGCATCGGGTGCTGGAGATCGGGGCAGGAACCGGCCGAAACGCCCTGGCGTTGGCGCGACGCGGCCACCCGGTCGATGTGGTGGAGATGACACCGAAGTTTGCCGACATCATTCGCGCCGATGCCCAACGGGAATCCCTCGACGTGCACGTCATCGTGCGCGACGTCTTCGCCAGCATCGATGACCTGCGCCGCGACTATCAGCTGATCGTGCTCTCTGAGGTGGTGCCTGACTTCCGGTCAACACAGCAGTTGCGCGGCTTGTTCGAACTAGCGGCGCATTGCCTGATTCCCGGCGGACGTTTGGTGTTCAACACCTTCCTGGCGGACCTGGACTACCCGATCGACCAAGCCACGCGAGAGTTCGGGCAACAGGTCTACACCGGCATCTTCACCCGGCCCGAGATGTCAGCCGCGACAGCTGGGCTACCCCTCGAGCTGATCGCTGACGACTCCGTATACGACTATGAACAGGCTCACCTGCCGCCGGGCGCCTGGCCGCCCACCAGCTGGTACGCCAATTGGGTCAGCGGGCTTGACGTGTTCCCCGTCGAGCGGGAGATGAGCCCAATCCCGATGCGCTGGCTCGTCTTTCAGAAGACGCGCTGACGGTCACACCGGCAGCAGCCGGTCGATCACCTCGGCTAACTGTTTGGCCGACCGGCATTCGTGCATGGCGATTACCTCTTGGTAGCGCGGAACCGCCGAATCGCCGCTGCCCCAAAGGTTTTTGGGCTCCGGGTTAAGCCAGTGCGCATGCCGGCTGGCGGTCACCATGTCGGATAGCACGTCGACGGCCGGGTTGCGGTAGTTGGTGCGCCCGTCGCCGAGCACCAACAACGAGCTGCGCGGCGACAACACATTCGGGAAGGCCTGCAGGAACGAGACGAACACGTTGCCGTAGTCGGAATGACCGTCGCGGTTGTAGACGCCGGCTTCCCGGGTGATCCGCTGGATCGCGACCGCCAGATCGGCTTCGGGGCCGAACATGTGCGTGACCTCGTCGGTGGTGTCGATGAAGGCGAACACCCGAACCCGCGAAAACTGTTGACGCAAGGCGTGAACCAGCAGCAGGGTGAAATGGCTGAACCCGGCGACAGAACCAGAGACGTCGCACAGCACCACCAGTTCCGGGCGCGCCGGACGCGGCCGGCGCAACACCACGTCGATCGGCACTCCGCCGGTGGACATCGACTTGCGCAACGTCTTGCGCAGGTCGATCGACCCCGCACGGGCGCGCCGGCGCCGGGCCGCCAGCCGGGTCGCCAGCGTGCGGGCCAGCGGGGCCACCACCCGGCGCATCTGGCGTAGCTGCTCACCAGAGGCTCGCAGAAACTCCACGTTCTCGGAAAGCTGTGGAATGCCGTACATCTGGACATGGTCGCGGCCAAGCTGCTCTGCCGTGCGCCGTTTGGTCTCGGCGTCGACCATCTTGCGTAGTTGCGCGATCCGTTGAGCAGCAACCGCTTTAGCGATTTGCTCCTGGGTGGGTGTGAGCTGGTCACCGTAGGGGGCAAGCAGCCCGGCAAGCAATTTGCCTTCCAGCTCGTCTAGCGCCATCGCTTTGAGCGCCTGATAGGACGAAAAGGACGGGCCGCGGCTGGAACTGTATTTTCCATAGGTTTCGACGATGCGCGCGATGAGCGCCACCAGCCGCTCGTCCATCTCGGCCAGGTCGGGGTTGTCGGTGAGCAGCTCCAGCAGCAGCTGCCGCATCGCGTCGACGTCGTCGAACGCCAAAGATTCGGTCCCGCCGGCACTTTCGTCCTCGAGGACCACCGCGCGAGCACCCAGAGCGACGGGGAACCACAGGTCGAACATGGCGTCATAGGTGTCGCGGTGATCGGGCCGGCGCAGCACCGCGCAGGCGATGCCCTCGCGCAGCACCTCCCGATCGCCCAGCCCGAGGGTGGCCATCACCCGACCGGCGTCCACCGTCTCCGATGGGCCCACCGAAATCCCGCTGCCTCGAAGCGCTTCCACGAAGCCGACCAAATGGCCGGGCAATCCGTGCGGTGCCAGCGGATAGGTTGGGCGAATACGACGCGTCGCCATCAGTTGAGCCTGAGTTCCCCGGCCGCGCGTTGCTGGTCGGACTGATGTTTGAGGACCACCCCCAGCGTGGCCGCTACCACGCCGTCGTCAATGGTGTCGAGCCCCAACGCCAGCACCGTACGACCCCAATCGATGGTCTCGGCGA
Source organism: Mycobacterium simiae (assembly GCF_008370645.1). GTDB lineage: Bacteria > Actinomycetota > Actinomycetes > Mycobacteriales > Mycobacteriaceae > Mycobacterium > Mycobacterium simiae_A. The sequence continues at coordinate 37,240 of NZ_VTZN01000024.1, read as the reverse complement.
TCGACGGCACCTTCTTGAGCTGCATTGCCCGCAGCACGCCGATAATGCGCACCAGTTCCTGGGCGAGGTGCTCGGGCAACTCAGGCACTCGGGACAGCAGGATGCGGCGTTCCAACTCGGGTGTCGGGAAGTCGATGTGCAGGAACAGGCAACGACGCTTGAGCGCCTCAGACAACTCCCGGGTCGCGTTGGAGGTCAGCACGACAAACGGCGCCCGCTCGGCGGTGAGCGTGCCCAACTCTGGGACCGTCACCGCAAAGTCCGACAACACCTCCAAGAGCAGGCCCTCAATCTCGATGTCAGCCTTGTCGGTTTCGTCGATCAGCAGCACCGTCGGCTCGGTACGTCGGATAGCCGTCAGCAACGGGCGCTGCAGCAGGAATTCCTCGCTGAACACGTCTGTTTTCGTCGCTTCCCAGTCACCCGAGCCGGACTGGATCCGCAGGATCTGCTTGGCGTGATTCCACTCGTAGAGGGCGCGTGCCTCGTCGACGCCCTCGTAGCATTGCAGCCGAACCAGCCCGGAGCCGGTGGCCTGGGCCACGGCGCGGGCCAGCTCGGTCTTGCCGACGCCGGCAGGGCCTTCCACCAGCAGCGGCTTGCCGAGCCGGTCGGCAAGAAACACCGCCGTCGCAGTGGCAGTGTCGGGCAGGTAGCCGGTCTCAGCCAACCGCCGCGAGACGTCAGCGATGTCAGCGAACAACGGCGCAGGCCGAGCGGGTACGGTCACGATCAACTCTCCTTAACCGGGCGTCAGGCCGGGCGGGTCTGGCCGTCCCCCCACACGATCCATTTAGTAGACGTCAATTCCGGCAGTCCCATCGGACCGCGGGCATGCAGTTTCTGCGTGGAAATGCCGATTTCGGCGCCGAACCCAAACTGCTCACCGTCGGTGAACGCCGTCGACGCGTTGACCATCACCGCTGCGGCGTCAACCCGTTCGGTAAACCGTTGGGCTGCAGCAAGGTTGGTGGTCACGATGGCTTCGGTGTGCCCGGTGCCGTATTCGTTGACGTGGGCGATGGCGGCGTCGACACCGTCGACCACAGCGACCGCGATCTCCATGGCCAGGTATTCGCGACGCAGGCCGTCCTCGTCGGGGTCGAGATGCACGGTGACACCCGCGTCTTGCAGGGCGCCCAGCAGTCGCGGCAGCGCATGTTCGGCGATCCCGGCATCGACCAGCAGCGTCTCGGCCGCGTTGCAGACGCTGGGCCGGCGGGTCTTGGAGTTCAGCAGGATTCGCTCAGCGACGTCGAGATCGGCGGCTTCGTGGACGTAGACGTGGCAATTGCCGACTCCGGTTTCGATGGTGGGAACCTGCGCGTCGCGCACCACCGCGTCGATCAGGCCCGCTCCACCACGCGGTATCGCCACATCGACTAAGCCGCGCGCCTGGATCAGGTGGGTAACGGTGGCGCGGTCGGCGGCCGACAGTAGCTGCACGGCATCGGCGGGAAGGTCCTGGCCAACCAGCGCGGTGCGCAATACCGCGACTAGGGCTGCGTTGGACCTCGCGGCCGAGGAGCTACCGCGCAGCAGCGCGGCGTTGCCGGACTTGAGCGTCAGCCCGAAGGCGTCGACGGTGACGTTGGGGCGGCCCTCGTAGATCATGCCGACCACGCCGAGCGGGACGCGCTGCTGGCGCAGCTGCAGCCCGTTGGGCAGGGTGTAGCCGCGCAGCACTTCACCGACCGGGTCCGGCAGGCCTGCAACCTGGCGCAGCCCGGCGGCGATGCCGTCGATGCGCTGCGGGTTGAGGGCTAGCCGATCGACCATTGCGGCGGGGGTGTCGGCTTTTCTCGCGGCGTTCAAATCTTGGGCGTTGGCGACCAAAATCTGGTCGGCCTGGGCCAAGATGTCGGCGGCGGCGGCGTGCAGCGCCCGGTCTTTGACCACCCTCGGCAACGTCGCCAGCACCCGTGCGGCCACCCGAGCGCGCCGTGCGGCGTCGTGCACCTCTTGACGCAGGTCGGGAAACGAAGGTGCTTGCACACTCATTAGCCCAGGGTAACGGGCCTTAGCCGGCCGAGTCAGACGACCTGGTTCTGGCCGGGCCGAACTGCGGCGGCGGCGCAGCTGCCTCAGTTCATCCATTCCCGACGAAGGCTCTGGCGCACCTGACTCTGCCGTTCCTCCAGGATGTGGCCAAAGTCCTGCAGTAGCAATGGTTGACGCATCACCAGATGCTCAAGATGCTCGCGGCCGATCTCCACTGCAGTGACCTCTTCGAGCGCATAGGCGTCGGCTAGATTCGGCTGCCGGGTCAGCGCGGTCAGCCCCAGAAACCCGCCCGCCTCCAGCGTCGAGATCGGCACCACCGATCCGTCGTCGGCCGTAGCGGTTATCCGCACCCGTCCAGCGACGAGGAACAGCATTGCCGCCGGCACCTGGCCCGCGTACTGCACGGTCTCGCCCGCCCCGTAGCGCAGCAGTCTGGCATGGGACATCAGCGACTGCTGATCGGCATCGTTGAGCCGCAAGGCCGGACCCACCACCGTGCGCAACGCCTGCCCCAGACGTTCGGCCGTCGAATAGTCGTCGTCGGCGCCGTCCAGATGCAGTCCCTCCCGCCGTGCCGCATACCAGATCCACCGCAAAAAGTTTGCTCGGGCGGCACTTTCGTCGGCCGGCGTCCGCAGGCAAATGGTTGTGCAGTACTCGGCCCCGCCGACGGGCTCCGAGACCGGTAGGAAGCCGCTGTAGAGCTGCGGCAGCTCTCCGGCGACCCGCGACAACATCGCGCATACTCGATCGGGCGCGTCGGCCTCGGAGAAGGTGGTTGTGATCGCCAACTTGTATGCGCCCGGCGGGCGGCTCAAGTTGGTAAACGGTGTGCTGGCCAGCACCGCGTTGGGGGTGATGCGCAGGCCGCTGCCGGTGTCGATGTGGACGGCGCGCCAATTCACCTCGACGATCCGTCCGCGTGCCGTGGCCGAGTCGAGCCAATCGTCGATTCGGAAGGGCTGCTCGAACAACATGAAAAGGCCCGACACGATCTGGCCGACCGAATTCTGCAGCATCAGGCCGATAACGACCGAGGTCACGCCCAGTGCGGTAAACAGGCCCCCGACCCGAACACCCCAGATGTAGGAAAGAATTACCGCCAGCCCGGCGCCAATCAGCACAAACCGGGCGACGTCGAGGAAGATCACGGGGAGTCGTTGGCGCCACGACCCTTCCGGTGCACCCGCAAAAACAGCTGCGTTGAGCATGGACACCAGCAGCACCAACACCAAGAAACCGAATGCCGTGGTGAGAATCCGAACTGCGTTGTCGCGGGCCGGAACTCCCTCCGCATTCACGATCAGCAGCAACAGCGCAGCCAGCGGCAGCACGTAGTTGCGCAGTAAGCTGACCTGCCGGGCAAGATGACTTCGCCTGCGGCGCAGCGAGTGCTGCAACTCGGTCAAAATGACGACCAGGACGGGCAGTCCAATGGCGACCGCGGTCGCCCAGTAGAACCACGCCGCACCAAAGATGTTCATTGCCGGCCCGCCAGCTGCCAAATCTGCCGCTCTGTTCCGCCCACCGAAATCGTGCCCGCAGCAACGAATTTCCAGATATCGCGCATCGCTTCGTGTACCTGCGAGGTGACATAGATCCCAGGTTGCGGGGAGCCGCTGTGCATTTGACACGCCAGGCTGACCGCGCCGCCCCACATGTCGTAGACCAGGCTGGAGCGGCCGACCAGTCCGGTGATGACTTTCCCGGTGTTGATGCCGACCCGCAATCGCAGCTGATGCCTTGATCGGCTGTTGAACCTGTCGATGATGCGCTGGATCTCCATGGCGAAGTCAACACTGCGGTGGATGTTGTCCAGTCGTGGTGTGGTAGCGCCGCAGCTGGCGAGATAGCCATTGTGGAAGGTGCGGATCCTTTCCACGCCAAGAGCTTCGGCTGCAGAGTCGAACTGACGGAACAGGTCGTTGACGATGGCGACCAGTTCGTTACCCGACAGGTCATCGGACATGTCGTCGAGCCCCACGATGTCGGCGAAGATGACGGTGACGTCCTGATGCTCCTGCGCGACAGTCTTTGCCCCCTCTCGGTAGCGCTGTACCACCGGCTCGGGCATCAGCGAGAGCAGCAGCCGGTCGTTTTCCCTGCGTTGCTCGGTGAGCAGCTCCTCTTTGATCTTGAGGTTGCGGCTCATCTCGTTGAAGGCCGCAGTGAGGTCGCCGAGCTCGTCGCGTGACCTGACCGGAACGGTGACTTCGTAGTCACCTGAGCTGATCCGCTCGGTGCCGGCCTCCAGCCGTCGGATGGGCCGCACGAGTAGCTTGGCAAGCAGCATCGCCACCACGCAGATGGCCAAGGTGATCCCCGCAACCGCCACCATCAGCGTCTTGCCGAAGGTGGACAGCCGCTGATAGGCATCCCAGTCGTCGCGGGTCGCCAATATCGACCAGTGCAGATCGGAGTTGGGCAGATCCACTGGCGCATAGGCTTCGAGCTCCCTATTGCCCAAGTAGTCGGTGTCGTGCGTGACGCCGGTCTGACCGCGTTGGGCGGCCCGAAGACCCTTGCTCGGCACCGGCTGCACCAGCACCGTGCTGCCCAACCGGATCGCTCGATCCACGACGTCAGGCGGCGTGCCGCCGGCCACCGCCTCGCGTCGATACTTCTCTTTGTCCTGCAGAAAGAGGCGTGAATCCGAACGCATCAAGTTGTCCGGGCCCGCCAGATACGTCTCGGTCGAGCGGCCCATGCCAACAGCTTCCCAATGCTTGTGAGCGTTCATGATGTCGTTGATCTTCGAGATGGGTAGTGGCAGGGCCATGACGCCTTCGATCTTGCCGTCCATACCGATCGGCGAAACCACCCATGCGGTGGGGGCGTCGAGCTGCGGCTGATACTGTTGGAAATCAGTGATCCAGACGAAATTAACATTGTTGGAGCGCAATGCTTTTCGGTACGCGTCGCGCAGAATTGTCTCGCGGTACGGTCCAGTGAAAATATTGGTACCAAGGTCGGGGCCCTTGGTCACGGTATAGACCACGTTGCCCTGCAGGTCCAGCAGCAGAGCGTCCCGATACTCGAAGCGGGTAACTATGCCGCGGAAGAAGTCGTTGTAGCGGGCATTAGCTGCCGACCAGGCGCTGCCGTCCCCGGCGTCGTTGGACTGCATCGACTCGCTGGCGGAGGCGACCGGCGCACTGTAGTAGGCCTGCAGATACTTCTGTGCGTTGGAGGTCGGTAGCAATGCATTGGGGTCGAGCTCGTCACCGGTCAGTTGATTGATCGGTTGAACCACCGCATTGGCGTAGTAGTTGACGATCGACTCCTGCTGCGCGGGGCTGATCGTCGCAGTGGCCAACTGGGCAAAGCCGGCGGTGAACGCCTCGATCGCCTGTACGGCACTGAACCCGCTGCTGTAGACCAGCAGAGAATTGACCAGTTCCGCGAACATCGCCTCCAACTGCCGTTTGTGCGACTCACGTAGCTCCAGTAGCCGCTCGGTAGCCACTTGCTGCAACGCGTTGCGGCCGGTCACATACCCGGTGAGGCCGACCACCGCTACCGACATGATGCTGCACAGCAGCAGTGTCACCAGCAACTTGGATTGGATGCCAACCCGGAACAACCGCAGCAGCCGGCGTCCACGTTTCCCGGTTGGGACCGGCTCGTCTTCCAGCACCGTTTCGGTTGGCTGCCCCGATTCCAATCCGCTTCCTTTCGCTGACGGCGACAAGACCGGCAGATCACGCAGCAGACTAACGCGAAACGGCAAGGAAAACGGGATTTGGGGCAAACATTACCCCGGAGCCGCCATAGCGCGTCGTGATCGGCGCGCTGGCCTCATCGAGGCGATGGGGTCGACGGCGGCCCATGTCACGATCGCCCGCTGATATGGCCTTATCCTCGAGCGATGGCCGCTCTTGTCTTGGCTCGGTTGGACGTCGACTCGGTTGCGACGGCATCCGAGCACTGTTTTGCTGCCCGGGTGCCGCCGCTCTGCCTCGGTGGAGCTTCACGATGAGAGTCCAGGTTTTTCTGCTTGTCCTAGCCGCCGCGGTTCTTGGCTGTCACGGGGTCGCTGCGGCCGCGCCCAGGACCTACTGTGACGAGCTGAAAGGCAGCACTGTGGGACAGGTATGCGAGATTCAGATTTCGGATCCGGCGTATTCCGTCAATATCAGCCTCCCCAGCTCCTATCCCGACCAGAAGTCGCTGGAGAGCTACGTCGCCCAAACCAGAGACGAATTCCTCAGCACTGCCCATTCGTCTGCTCCTCGCGAGGCGCCCTATCAGTTGACGATCACTTCGTCCAACTACGAGTCGGCGATCCCGCCTCGTGGCACCCAGTCGTTGGTGCTGACAGTTGTCCAGAACGTTGGCACCGGGCAGCCGGCGACCCGGTACAAGGCCTTCAACTGGGATCAGGGCTACCGCAAGCCGATCACCTACGACACGCTGTGGCAGCCGAATACTGATCCGTTGCAGATCGTCTTTCCCATCGTGCAAAGTGCGCTGCAAAAGCAGACTGGACAACAGTTGTCGATAGCGCCCACAGCGGGTTTGGATCCCGCGAATTACCAGAACTTTGCCATTACCAATGACGGGATCACGTTCTTCTTCAATCCGGGCGAGCTGCTGCCCCAGCCCGCTGCGGCCACCCAGGCATTGGTTCCCCGCTCCGCAATCGACTCGATGCTGGCCTAGTAGTCGCGCCCGTCAGGCGACCCTGGCTGATGCTCACGGATCGTCCTCGTTGTCGTGCAGAAGCTTTTCGGGGTGGAAGAAGGTGTTGATCCTGGGTTGTCCCTCGGAACCAGCAAAGTCGAGATGGGTCGGCGGAATCCATTCGGTGGTGCCGTTGGTAAGTTTGCGGGTTGTCCAGCCGCCTGAGGTGACGAGTTTGTGGTGGGGGCCGCAGGCCAGAGTGAGGTCGTCGATGTTGGTGTCGTTGCAATCTGCGAAGTCGGTGCAGTGGTGCACCTCGGTGAGATAGCCCGGCACGTCGCAGTTGGGAAATGAGCAGCCGCGGTCCTTGTTGTACAGCACTAGTCGCTGCCCCGGTGTCGCGATGCGTCTGGTGTGATACAGGCCCAACTCGCGCCCGGTGGTGAAGATGCGCAGGTAGTGATGAGCGTGGGCCCCCAGCCGGAGCACGTCGTGCATCGGCAACAGCGTGCCGCCGCCGGTCAGCGCGTGCCCAGTGCCGGATTCCAGCTCGGCCAGGCTGGTGGAGACGATGATGGTGGCGGGCAGCCCGTTGTGTTGGCCCAGATCCCCCGAGCACAGCAGGGCCCGCAGCGCAGCGTGGAGCGCGTCGTGGTGTCGTTGGCCGCCGCTTCGGGTGTCGGAGTCGATCGCGCCTTGGGATGGGGTGCCACTGAGACACGGGGCGGCATCGGCAGGGTTGGCCATGCCAGGAGCCCCCAGTTTCGCCAGGACGGCATCGACGGTGGCGCGGGCCTCGGGCGTCAGGTATCCGCTGATGGCGGACATGCCGTCGGGGCCCTGTTTACCGATCATGACGCCACGCCGTCGGGCACGGTCGACGTCGGTAAAGGTGCCGTCGGGGTTGAGGCAGTCGGTCATCTTGGCGGCCAACTTGTCCAACTGGTCGGGACGGTGCCGACGCCCGAGGGTGGCCAGTTCGGCTTCGGCTTTGTCACGCATCGCTAAGTCAACGAAGCTCGGCAGGTGGCGCAGAAAGCTGCGGATGACCTGAACATGTTCTCTGCCAAGGTGACCAGCGCGTTGGGCTTCGGCGGTGGCAGTCAGCAGCGGCGGCAAGGGCTCGCCGGTCAGTGCGCGGCGCGGCCCGAGATCGGCGGCTTCGTGGACGCGGCGGGAGGCTTCGCCGCGGGTGATGCACAGTCGCTGGGCCAGCGCGAAAGGGAGTTTGCCGCCCAATTGGGTGGGGTCGGCCTGTTCAGCGAGTGTGTTGATCAACGGGTGTTCGACAGCGGGCAGCCGGCGCCTTAGCTTCTCGCAGCGCTGCAACATCGCCAGGCATTCCGGGGTGGTCAGCACGTCGCACGAGAGCGCCATGACCCGCTCCAGCGCGGCGTCGAGGTCGTCGAACGCCGCAACAATCTCTTCCCGACTACTCGAACGCATGTTCGAATGCTATCACTGCTCGCCGACAACCAAGACCTTGCGCTCACAGCTAACCGGGTGGGAATCCCGGTCAGCGGACGCCTTGAGACGTTGGTCGCCGAAGTTGTCGGCCGGCCGCTGACGTTCTGTTCGAATGTTGTCGAATCCTGCGATGGTACAGTGTTTTTCACTGAGTCCACCTACAGCTCTGGCTACGAGTATCACAAGGGCGCGGCCACCGAGGCCCGCGGTAGCGAGGCCCGTGGTAGCGAGGCCCGTGGTAGCGGCTCTTTGTTCCGGCTCGATCCTGATGGAGCCGTCGATGTCTTGGCGACTGGCTTGCACTTCGCCAATGAAGTACTTCGCCAATGAAGTATTGGCTAAGCGGACCCCGGGCCGGGTTGCGTCATACCTGCTCGCCCTGCGCCTGGCACCGCAGTCGCGTATGCTACCCAATCGTACACCTAGTCAACATTATCAGTATCATACGATTTGGAGCCGGCGATTACCGTCCACACCATCCCAAGGCCGACTGCGTCGTCAACCCCACCCGCCAAGCCCGACCGACTGCGCCAGCGCCGCCAGCCCCCGTCGACATTGATACTGTTGGTGGCTGCATTTGGCGCCTTCCTGGCCTTTCTGGACTCAACGATCGTCAACGTCGCGTTCCCGGACATCCAGAGGTATTTCCACAGTGGCATCGGCAGCCTGTCGTGGGTGCTCAACGGCTACAACATCGTCTTCGCGGCGTTTCTGGTGGCCGCTGGGCGGCTCGCTGACCTGCTTGGGCGCAAACGGATGTTCATCTCCGGCGTGGTGTTGTTCACGGCCGCGTCCGGGCTATGCGCTGTCGCCGACAGCGTCGGGCAGCTCATCGCGTTCCGCGTGTTGCAGGGTATCGCCGCAGCGGTGCTGGTGCCGGCATCGCTGGGGCTGGTGGTCGAGGGTTTCGAAGCCAAGCGACGCGCGCACGGGGTCGCGCTGTGGGGCGCCGCGGGGGCAATCGCGGCGGGTCTGGGCCCCCCAATCGGGGGCGCGCTGGTTGAGGCCTCCGGCTGGCGGTGGGTGTTTCTGGTCAACGTTCCGCTGGGAATTTTGGCGGTGCTCGCCGCTCGCCGCACCCTGGTGGAGAGCCGGGCCGCCGGACGGCGGCGCGTGCCCGATGTGCGTGGAGCGCTGCTGCTGGCTATCGCGCTGGGATTGCTGACCCTCGGCATGATCAAGGGTCCGGACTGGGGTTGGACCACTCTGCCAACGATCGGATCATTGGCGGCCGCGGCCGTTGCGATGGCCGGCTTCGTGACCAGCTCGCGGCATCACTCGGCGCCTCTGGTTGACCCCGCGCTGCTGCGCATCCGATCCTTCGTGGTCGGCACCGGACTGACCGCCGTCTCCGCCGCCGGTTTCTACGCCTACCTGCTGACCCACATCTTGTTCCTCAACTACGTCTGGGGTTACACGCTGCTAGGGGCAGGCCTGGCGGTCGCCCCCGCCGCCTTCGTCGCCGCCGTTGTGGCGGCGGTGCTTGGCCGGGTCGCCGATCGGCGCGGTTATCGCCTCATCGTCGGCACCGGCGCCCTGATCTGGGCCGGCAGCCTGTTGTGGTGTCTCGAATGCGTCGGCTCCAAGCCTGATTTCCTCGGTGAATGGCTGCCCGGCCAAATTCTGCAGGGCATCGGAGTCGGCGCCACCTTCCCGCTGCTCGGCAGCGCCGCGCTGTCCGGGCTGGTCGCAGGCGGCAGTTACGCCACCGCTTCGGCAGTGACCGGCACCATCCGTCAGGTCGGCGCCGTGATCGGTGTCGCGGTGCTGGTGATTCTGATCGGCACGCCGGCACGGGGCGAAGTCGAAGAGGCCCTGCGCCGCGGATGGGTGATGGCAGCCCTCTGTTTTTTCGCGGTCGCCGTGGGAGCAGTATTTTTGGGTCGCGCCCGCCCCGCCCTAGCCGAGGGCGAAGGACCTGAGCCGGCGCCGCTCGACCCGCCCAGATCACAGCTACCGGAATCCATCGCGCCGGCGCCACCGGTGTCGCTAGTCGCCGACGGGCCGAAAGCTCGGCAGCTGTTAGATGGGCTGGACGCAATCACCCTGGCCCACCTGCAGTGCCGCGGCGAGCACGTCGAGTTCAAGGCCGGCTCGTACCTGTTCCACGCAGGCGATGCGTCCGATTCGCTCTATGTTGTGCAGGACGGCCGGCTACAGGTCCTCGACAGCGACGGCGTAGTCGCAGAGTTGGGCCGCGGCGGAGTGATCGGCGAGCGCGGGTTGTTGATCGGCGCGCCCCGTTGGGCGTCGGTACGAGCGGTCCGGGACTCGGTCTTAACCCGGCTGACCAAGGCCGATTTCGACGACATCACCGACCCCCGCGTACTCGGGGCACTGGTGCGGGTCCTGGCCTATCGCGAGCACCAGACTCCCCGTGTGGCCTTTCGGACGACGCCGGAGGTGGTGATCACGGTCATCGGTGCCCGCCCTGACGCGCCGGTGGGGATGGTGGCCAGCGAATTGTGCGCAGCACTGTCGGATCGACTACGGGTAGTCGCCCCCGGCTTCGTGAGTCGTGACGGGCTAGAACGCGCCGAGCAGGCCGCGGATCGGGTGGTGTTGCAGGCGGCGATCAATGACCCGCAGTGGCGAGACTTCTGTTTGCGCGTCGCCGATCGCGTTGTAGTGGTCGCAGCTGACCCCAACCCGCCGTCAGTTCCGCTACCAGCGCGGACCAAGGGCGCTGATCTAGTGGTGGCCGGTCCGGCGCCCGACCGCGATCAACTTCGGGCGTGGGAGCAATTGATCACGCCGCGGTCGCTGCACACGCTTGCCCCCCAAAGTCGCAAAGTCGACCTGCGCCCGCTCGCAGCTCGCATCGCCGGCCGGTCCGTTGGGCTAGTTCTCAGCGGTGGGAGCGCGCGGGCGCTGGCCCACCTCGGCGTACTGGAAGAGCTCGAGGCCGCCGGGATCACGGTCGACCGGTTCGCCGGCACCAGCATGGGAGCGGTGATCGCCGCACTCGCCGCCGGCGGTCTGGACGCTGCCAGTGTGGACGCGCACATCTATGAGTACTTCGTACGCAGGAGCCACGGCGACTACACCGTGCCGAGCAAGGGACTCATCCGCGGACACCGCACCATGGCCACCCTGCGCGCCGCCTTCGGCGAGCAGTTGGTGGAGGAGCTGCCGCACCAATTCCGCTGCGTAAGCGTCGACCTGCTGGCACGGCAGGCCGTTGTGCACCGCCGAGGTAAGCTCGCCGACGTCCTCGCCTGTTCGCTGCGGCTGCCGGTGCTTTATGCGCCGATGGTCTATGACGGCACACTGCACGTCGACGGAGGTGTGCTAGACAATGTGCCCGTCGCTACGCTGGCGGGGCAAGACGGACCCCTCGTCGCGGTGAGCGTCACCGCCGGGGCTGACCCAAGCTCCGGCTCCAGCGGGAGGCGCCGGCGGAGCCCCCGGGTGCCCGGGATGGTCGACACCCTCATGCGCACCATGACGATCAGCAGCGCGATGGCGTCGACGGCAGCACTGGCGCAAGCCGACGTGGTGATCAAGCCCAACCCGATCGACGTCGGTTTGATGGAGTACCACCAGATCGATCGCGCCCGCGAGGCAGGCCGGATCGCGGCGCGTGAAGCCCTGCCACAAATTATGACTTTGGTGGGCCACTGAGCTTGACCATGCGGGCACGCCTCCCGAGATCGACCTCGGCCGCGGCATCGAACGAGTCGAACTGTGGCTAGCCGACCCGTTCTCGGTGGCCTACCCGCTGCGCCTTGGTTTGCCGCTCCTCGATCAGCCGGCCCAGCTCTTGCAGCAGGGTCGGCTTGTTCATGACCACGTGCTCGAGGTGTTCTCGGTCAATCTCCAAGGCCGTCACCTCCTCCAGCGCAACTGCGCCGGAGGGGTTGGGTTGGCGGGTCAACGCGGTCACCCCCACAAATGCACCCTCGTGCAGCGTGCCGATAGAAACAACAGAACCGTCCTCCGCCGTCACCGTGAGACGGACACTGCCGGCGAGGATGAACGTCATGCTGTTGGGCACCAGCCCCGCATGCTGCACGATCTCGTCGGCGCCGTACCGCACCACTTTCGCATAGGGGACCAGTGACTGCTGATCGGTAAGACTCAACCGCAGCTCCGGACCCACCACCGTTTGCAGTGCGTCACGCACCCGTTCGGCCGTCGAGAATTCGTCATCGGCCTCGTCGAGGTGAAGCCCTTCCCGGCGGGCGGCATACCAGACCCAGGGCAGAAATGTCGCCTGGGTGGCGCCGTCATCGGCGGGTGACTTGAGCCGGACGGTGGTGCGGTACTCACCCCCGCCCAGCGCGACCGTCACCGGCGCGACGCCAGGTTTGAGCTGCGGCAGCGCACTGGCACACCTGGTCAACATGGCACAGACCGTGTTCGGCGGGTCGGCGAGGGCGAATTTGGTTGTGATCATGCATTTGTGCGAGCCGCCCGGACGGGACAGATTGGTGAAGGACGTGGTTGCCAGCATCGAGTTCGGCGTGATCCGCAACCCTGTTCCGGTCTCAATATGTACCGAACGCCAGTTCACCTCCACCACCCGTCCCCGCGCGGTGGGCGTGTCCAGCCAGTCGTCGATCCGGAAAGGCTGCTCGAAGAGCATGAACAACCCCGACACAATCTGGCCGACCGAATTCTGCAGCATCAGGCCGATGACCACCGAGGTCACGCCCAGCGCGGTGAACAAGCCACCAACCCGGACGCCCCAGATGTAGGACAGGATCATCGCCAGGCCAACACCGATCAGCGCGAACCGGGCGACGTCGAGGAAAATGGTGGGTAGCCGCTTGCGCCAACTGCTTTCGGGTGCAGCCTGAAACACCGTGGCGTTCAGCCCGGACAATAGCAACACCAGCACCATGAAGCCGAACAGCGTGGTGAGGACCCGCACCATGCCATCTCCGGCTGGGATCTGAGAGGCTTTGACCAGCAGCAGCAGCAGCGCACCGAGCGGCAGCAAGTAGTTACGCAGCAGGCTTACCTGCCTGGCCAGGTGACTTTTTCGCCGGACGAGTGCATTGTGCAGCTCGGTGAGCAAGATCAGCCCGACCGGCAATCCGACCGCAATGCCGAGCGCCCAGTAGAACCACGGCGCACTGAAGACGTTCATGATCGCTGCGACAATCGGTAGATCGGCTCGTCGGCCCCGCCGACCGAAATCGTGCCCGCCGGCGTGAACTGACGAACATCTCTCATCACCTGGTAGACCTGCGAGGTGACGTAGATGCCGGGTTGGGGTGAGCCACTGTGAGTTTGGTAAGCCATGCTGACCGCGGCACCCCACATGTCATAGACAACGCTGGATCGACCCACTAGCCCGCTGATGACATTGCCGGTATTGATTCCGGCCCGCAGGCGCAGTTCGTGGCCCGTTTGCCGGTTGAACCGCTCGACGATGCGCCGCATCTCCAGGGCGAAGTCGATGGTGCGGGCGATATTGTCCAGCCGCGGTGTGGTGACCCCGCAGCTGGCTAAGTAACCGTTGTGCAAGGTGCGAATCCTTTCCACACCATGGGATTCCGCGGCCGAGTCGAATTGCCGGAACAAGTCGTCGACAATACCGACCAACTCGTTGCCCGACAGGCCGCTGGAAATCTCATCCAGCCCAAGGATGTCGGCGAAGATGACGGTGACGTCCTGGTGCTCCTGAGCGATGGTCTCCTCACCCTCGCGGTAGCGCTGTACCACCGGCTCGGGCATCATCGACAGCAACAGCCGGTCGTTTTCCCTGCGTTGCTCGTTGAGCAGTTCTTCTTTGATTTCCAGGTTCCGGCTCATCTCATTGAAAGCCACTGTGAGGTCGCCGATTTCGTCGCGCGAAGTGACCGGAATGGTGACGTCGTAGTCGCCGGAGCTGATTTTTTGGGTGCCGGTCTCGAGCCGCCGGATCGGCCGCACCATTGCCTGGGCGATCAGCATCGAAGCCACGCAGATAACGAAGATCATGGCCACCGTAACCAACACCAGTGCCCTGCTGAATGCGGCAACTGCCGCGAACGCCTCGGAGTTGTCGCGGGTCGCCAGAATCGACCAGTGCAGATCGGAGTTCGGCACGTCCAGCGGCGCGTACGCCTCCAGTTCTTGGTTGTCGGTATAGTCCTTGGCAGTGATGGTTCCAGTCTGGCCGCGTTGGGCGGCGCGCCAGCCCGCGCTGGCAACCGGCTGCAGCAACGTAGTGCCACCGGTCTGGATCGCTCGGTTGACCACGTCGGGCGGGGTGCCGGCGGCCACCGATTGCCGCCGGTATTCCTCCGGTTTTTCCGCGAAGAGCCTTGAGTCCGAACGCATCAAACCGTCCGGGCCGGCCAGATAGGTCTCAGTGCCGCGGCCCATGCCGGCAACTTGCCATTGCCGATCGGCGGTCATGATCCGATTGATCTTGGCGATCGGCAGCGGCAGCGCAATAACACCTTCCGTCCTCCCGCCAACCTGAACCGGGGCCACCAGCCACGCGGTCGGCACGTCCAATTGCGGCTGATACGGCTTGAAGTCGGTGATCCAGGTGAAGTCGACTGCGTTGGCGCCCAACGCTTTCAGGTATGCATCGTGCAGATTGGACTCGCGATAGGGCCCCGTGAGAATGTTGGTGCCGAGGTCGGGGTCTTTGCTGAGGGTGTAAACGATATTGCCGCGGGTATCCAGCAAGACCGCGTCGTCGTAATCGAAGCGGGTGACGATTTCCCGGAAATAGCCGTTGAACCGCGCGTTGGCGGCCGACCATGCGCTCCCGTCGCCGGCGTCGTCGAACCGCATCGAGTCCTGGTCCGACGAGAACGGCGCGGTGTAGTACGCCTGCAGATACTTCTGGGCGGGGGACGTCGGCAACAGTGCGGCGATGTCGAGTGTTTCACCAGTGGCTTGCCGGACCGGCTTGATGAGTTGGTTGGTGTAGTAATTGACGATCGCTTGCTGCTGGGCAGGGTTGATCGTCGCGTCGGCCAATTGATCGAAGCCGGCGGTGAACTGCGCGACCGCATCGACCACCGTCAAGCCACGGGCATAGATGACTAGCGAATTCGTCAAATCGGAAAACAGCGTTTCCACGGCCCGCTTCTGCGATTCCCGCAACTCGGTCAACCGCTCGTAGGCGGCCGCCTTCAGCGAAGCACGTCCGGTCTGATAGCCGACGACGACGATGGCGGCGACCGAGAAGACGCTCGACACCAGGAGCAGCACCATAAGTTTGGACTGGATGCTTACCCGAAACAGCCGCCGGCGGCGGCTCTGGGTCTTCGGGCTCTTGGTGGCCGGGGCTGCTGCCGCTTCTGGTGCCGAGTGTGTTGCCTGGCCCGACGTCAACCGGCTTCCCTTCTGCTATGCCACGGACTGCTCACGCTCCACTGGTCTGACGGCAGACTAGCGCCAAGGATGCGGCCAGAACGGCGTTTGCCGACAAAGGACCACCAACGTCGGCGAAATGACGACCCGAATCTGCGTGGTGGGCAGCGTGAACATGGACTTGACGTTAGGAGTCCCCGCCCTCCCCCGCCCTGGCCAGACCGTGCTGGCGTCGGCAGTGAACTATTCGCCCGGAGGCGAGGGCGGCAATCAGGCGGTGGCCGCAGCGCGCGCTGGAGGGCAAGTCCAGTTCATCGGCGCGGTGGGTGACGATGCGGCCGGCGACCGGCTACGCGCCCACTTGCTCACCAACGGTGTCGGCATCGACGGAATCGTCGTGGTCACCGGGCCGAGTGGAACGGCGATCATCGTGGTCGACGCCGGCGCCGAGAACACCATCGTGGTGGCTCGCGGAGCGAACGGGCCTGCGCGGCTGGTGCGCTCGCGACATTGCCGCCAGGTGCGGGGCAGCGCGCACCGGATGCCGACGCGATCGAGGCGGCGCTCATCCGCTAAGGCTCGGGGCGTACATCGTGTGCGATCGCCAGACCGTCGGCCGCCTCGAGTTCATCCGACGACTGGCTAAGCAGCACCCGGCTGCGAGTCGGCGACAAGAGCACCGACTGGTAGTGATGCGCCGCGCCCGCAGCGAATATCAAGCGATTGATCCGCAACAGCGCGGCCCCAATCGCAATGTCGAGGAGCTGCGCATTGCGCGGGCCAGCGATTTCGGCGGTGATCTCATGCCGTACCCGGTCCACGGTCACGCCCTGGCCTTTCAACAGTTCGAACAGCGGCTTGCGCCGCAGCGTCGCCTCGGTCAGCGCGTCGGCCAGCGTGGCCGGCAGCCACACGTCGCTCACGATCAATGGCTCGCCAGTCCTGCGTTGCCGGCGCAGTCGCACGACGTGCAGTAGGTCGGCAGAAGTCTGGAGCGCTTCGGCCACAGAGGGCGGTGCTCGCCGTACCCCGAGTTCGATGATTTCGACCTCAGTCTCGAACTGGGTCTGCCGCAAGCCGTCCAGATATGAGCGGCTCGGGGTGGGCTGGTTGGCGGGGCCGCGCTCCCGCACGAAGGAGCCGACGCCGTGCTTGCGCTCGATATATCCATGCTCGGCCAGGTCCGCCAGGGCGCGGCGTACGGTGATCCGTGAAACCCCGAATTGTTGGCACAGCGCCTGCTCGGTGGGCAGGCCAGCTCCCGGAGCGAGCACGCCGCGCTCAATCTCATCGTGTAGCACCAGGAAGAGCTGCCGGTGCAACGGTACCCCGGCGCTGGCCGAGACCGGGGCGGTCTTGCTGCCTGGGTGCACGGAGTCAATGGTTACACAGCTGGGCTTGCCCCGATCGATCCCTAGTTGTTATATATGTATAACAACTAGGGATCGAGGAAAGGGCGTCATTCATGGCCACGACACCAGCCCGCCAGCGGTTGCGGAGCCTGCTCAACACCCGGGAACTCGTGATTGCACCAGGTGTTTTCGACGGAATCTCGGCTCAGCTCACCAAGCGGACCGGCCACGTCGCAGCGTATCTGACCGGCTCGGGCGTGGCGGCTTCCGGTTTCGGTTTACCGGACATCGGCCTGGTGACGGCATCTGAAATGGCCGAGCGGGCCCGGATGGTCGTGGGAGTGCTGGGCGACATCCCGCTGATCGCCGACGCCGACACCGGCTATGGCGACACCAAGAACGTGGTGCGGACCGTCCGTTCCTACGACAACGCCGGTGTGGCGGCGATCCAGTTGGAGGACCAGGTCTTTCCTAAGCGATGCGGTCACCTGCCGGACAAACGCGTCGTCGACGCCGCGGTATTCGAGCAGACGCTGGCAGCCGCACTCGACACCCGGTCCGACGACGACCTGCTCATCGTGGCCCGCACCGACGCGCGCGCCCCGCTCGGCCTGGACGCTGCCATTGAACGCGCCAACCGGTATGCGGCCGCGGGCGCTGACATCATCTTTGTCGAGGCGCCGCGGCACATCAGCGAAATCCGGCGCATCGCAACAGAAGTCCAAGCTCCTCTGCTGATTAATCTGGTCATCGGCGGCCTGACTCCGCAAGTGCCGCTGACACGGCTGCAGGAGCTGGGTTATGCGGTGGCCATCCATCCGAGCCATCTAGTGCGGTGCGCCGCCGCCGGCATGCTGCGGGTCCTGTGTGAACTCAACGGGACTGACGCGGTAACCGGCTGGACCGAAACACCATCTGATTTCTTCACTTTGGTTGGTTTGACGGAGTGGTCTGAAATCGAGGCCAGGTTCACTTCTGCGGAGGCCGGCGCATGGGCATGACCATCATCGAAAAGATTTTTGCCCGCAAGACCGGCCGTGAGTCGGTGTCGCCTGGCGAAACTGTCGTCGTCGATGTCGACATGACTGTCTTGATCGACCTTCAATTCTGCAGAAACTGGGTCCAGCCCAACCGCATTTGTGACCCTGACAAGCTGGCCGTGGTCCTCGACCACGCTGTGCCGGCGCCGTCGATCAACGATGCTGCCGGCGCCCAGCGTGCCCGTAAGTTCGTTGCCGACTTCGGCGTGCGGCACTTCTACGACGTCGGCCGCCATGGCATCAGCCATCAAGTCGTTGCCGAGAACGGTCTGGCCCGGCCCGGAGAGGTGCTGGCGTGCAGCGACTCCCATACCTGTGCCGGCGGCGCGTACAACGCCGCGGCTCGCGGCCTGGGGGGCGCCGAGATGTACTCGATCATGTGCACCGGCCAAACGTGGTACCACGTCACGCCAACTATCCGCTACGAGCTCGGCGGGGTAAAACCAAAGACCGTCAGCGGCAAGGACATCTTCTTGCATATCGCCAGCCGCTACGGCGACGCAGCTAACCTAACCCTCGAGTTCGGCGGCCGCGGCCTGGGCACCGTGCCCATGCACGATAGGCGCACCATCGCGACGCAGGGGGCCGAACTTTCGGCTGATTTCAGCATATTCGAGGCTGACGATACATTGCTGAGCCTTCTCGACCGCCTGGGCAGCACCGGATACCACCCTGCCACACCAGATCCCGACGCACGCTACCACGAAGTGCGACACATCGACCTAGCCACACTGGAGCCCTATGTGGCACTGCCCGGCGGGGTCAGCCGCAACGGGCTGCCCGTCTCTCAATGCAGCAAGCAGAAGGTCGATCAGGCGTTCATCGGATCGTGCGCCAACGGGCAACTCGAGGACCTGGAAATCGCGGCGCAGGTGCTGCGCGGCAAAAGCCTAGCGCCGGGGGTGCGGCTGCTGGTCACACCCGCTTCGCAAGCGGTATACCGCGATGCCATGCGGTTGGGCTACCTGCAAGACATTGCCGATGCCGGGGCCGTCGTCACCAACTCCACCTGCGGCGCCTGCTTTGGCTATCACATGGGGGTACTCGGGCCCGGCGAAGTGTGCATCACGTCGAGCACCCGCAACTTCACCGGGCGGATGGGCAGCAGCGCGGCGCACATCTTCATGGCGTCACCGGCGACGGTCGCCGCTTCGGCAGTGACCGGTTACATCACCGACCCAAGGAGCGTGGCGGCATGACTGTGATGCTCAGCGGCAAGGTATGGGTGTTCGGAGACGACCTCAACACCGATGCGATGTATCCCGCCTTCGCGATGAAGATGGATGCGCCGCAGGCGGCCCGGCACATCTTCTACGCACTTCGTCCAGGCTGGACCGATCAGGTGTCGCCGGGCGATATCGTGTTGGCGGGCAAGAACTTCGGGGTTGGATCGTCGCGGCCGGTTGCGACATTGTTCATCGAACTCGGTATCGCCGGGCTCGTCGCTGAAGAGTTCAACTCTCTCTTTTTCCGCAATGCGGTCAACGCCGGTCTGCCGGTGATGACGGTGCCGCACGCCACCAACTTTTTCCGGGAAGGCGACCGCGGTACCTTCGATCTCGCGGCAGGCCGCTGGCGCAACGACACCACCGGAGCCTGCGGGACGGCCCCGACCCTGCCCGCACTGATCCTCGACATCATCACCAGCGGCGGCATCCTGCCCCGGTTGGCGGCGCAGGGTTACCTGCCGAATTAGTCTGGCGGCACTTCACGTTCGATTTCGGCCAGCCAGATTCGCGCCGACATGTCCGACGGAGCGCGCCAATCACCACGCGGGGACAAACCGCCCCCGTGTGACACCTTGGGGCCATTGGGCAATGCCGAGCGTTTGAACTGGCTGAACGAGTAGAACCGTTGGACGAAGACCTGCAGCCAGTGCCGAATATCGGCCAGCGAATAGGACGGGCGCTGCTCGTCCGGATAGCCGGGTGGCCACGCGCCGCCCAGCGGGTCACTCCACGCGTGCCAGGCTAAAAACGCGATTTTCGACGGCCGAAATCCGTAGCGCAACACTTGAAACAGCGAAAAATCCTGCAGTGCAAAGGGCCCGATCTTCGCTTCGCTGCTTTGCAGTTCTTCTTCTTCGCCCGACGGGACTAGCTCGGGGGTGATTTCGGTGTCCAGTACCGACTGCAGTACCTCGCCCACCTGCTGATCGAACTGACCCGAGGAAATGACCCAGCGGATCAGATGCTGGATCAGTGTTTTCGGTACACCGGCGTTGACGTTGTAGTGCGACATCTGGTCGCCGACGCCATAGGTCGACCAGCCCAACGCCAGTTCGGACAGGTCGCCGGTGCCGAGCACGATCCCGCCGCGCTGGTTGGCCAAACGGAAGAGATAATCGGTGCGCAGACCGGCTTGAACATTTTCAAAGGTGACGTCATACACCTTTTCGCCGCGCGCAAACGGATGGCCCATCTCGTTGAACATCAGCGCAGCAGTGTCGCGTATGTCGATCTCCTCGAAGGTGACACCGAGGGCACGACACAGCCGCGCGGCGTTGTTTTTGGTGTGCTCGCCAGTAGCGAAACCCGGTAGCGTGAACGCCAAAATGTCGCTGCGCGGCCGTTCTTCGCGATCCATCGCGCGGGCAGCGACGATCAACGCATGCGTTGAGTCCAGGCCGCCCGACACGCCGATGACGACCTTGGGGTAGTGCAGCGCCCGCAGCCGCTGCTCCAGGCCGGATACCTGGATGCTGTAACCCTCGTAGCAATCCTGTTGCAGCCGTTGTGGATCGGCAGGGACGAACGGGAATCGCTCGACCGCACGCCGCAATCCGATGTCGTCAGTCGGCGGATCCAGCCGAAATTCGATGCGCCGAAACGACTCCACCGACGCCCGGTGGTGGCGTCGGTTATCGTCGAAGGTGCCCATCCGCAGCCGCTCCGCCTGCAGCAACTCGGTGTCGACGTCGGCCACCGACCGGCGCTCGCCCTTGGGGAAGCGCTCGGAGGCGGCCAGCAGCAAGCCGTTCTCCCAGATCATCGTCTGGCCGTCCCAGGCCAGGTCGGTGGTCGACTCCCCTTCTCCGGCGGCCGCATAGACATAGGCGGCCAGGCACCGCGCCGACGCCGACCGGGCCAGCAGACAGCGGTCCTCGGCACGCCCGATGGTGATCGGGCTGCCTGACAGGTTGGCCAGCACGGTCGCCCCGGCCAGCGCCGCCTCCGCGCTGGGCGGTACCGGCACGAACATGTCCTCGCAAATTTCCACATGCAGCACAAACCCGGACAGGTCCGACGCGGCGAACAGCAGATCAGGGCCAAACGGCACGTCGGCGCCACCGACCCGGATGGCGCCCCGCTCGTCGTCTCCGGCTGCGACCTGACGGCTCTCGTAGAACTCCCGATACGTGGGCAGGTAGGACTTCGGGGCCACACCCAGCACCGCCCCGCGATGAATGATGACCGCGGTGTTGTAGATGCGATGTCGATACCGCAGCGGCGCGCCGAGAACCAGCACTGGCAACAGCTCAGTCGAGCGCGCCACCACGTCTGCTAGCGCGTCTTCGACAGCGTCGAGCAAGGCATCCTGCAGCAGGATGTCTTCGATCGAGTAACCCGACAGCGTCAGCTCGGGAAACACCGCCAACGCAACACCGTCGTCGTGGCACTGGCGGGCCAGGCCCAAAACCGACTCGGCGTTGGCGGCCGGATCCCCAATGGTGGTGTGGTGCGTGCACGCGGCCACGCGCACGAACCCGTGCTGGTATGCGGAATAGAAGCTCATTGCCTTCCATTGTTCCGGTACCGCGGTAACGAACGGGTGACGGGGTGGCAGCCGTTACCTACGCTCGGTTGGGTGGAGTCCCCCAAGCTCGTCACGCTGCTGGCCGGTCGCCGGATCGCGGTCCGCGCGGGTGCGGGGATTTGCACCGACTCCGGCATACCCGATTCCGCGGACCTGACTCGCCGCCGAGCAATCCCATGACGATCGGCCAGTTCACGTCCGACCCGGCGTTTCGGCAGCGCTACTGGGCCCGCAATCACGTTGGCTGGCGGCACATGGACGACACCTCGCCCAACGCCGGTCATCGGGCGCTGGCCAGGCTGGAGCGAGCCGGCGTGGTGACCGGGGTAATCACCCAAAACGTCGATCTGCGGCACACCAAGGCCGGCAGCCGCGCTGTGATCAATCTGCATGACATCTATGCGCAGGTGACGTGCCTGAGTTGCGGCCACACCATGAGCCGAACAGCTGGAAGCGCTCAACCCCGGGTTCAGTGAACGCGCCAAAGCGGTCAGCGGCCTGGCGGTGGCTCCCGATGCCGACGCCGTCATCGCCGCGGTGACCGATACCGCGTCGCTTCATTACCTCGACTGTCCAGCCTGCGCCGGCACGCTCAAGCCCGATATCGTCTTCTTCGGCGAGAGCGTTGCGAAGCAAGTTGTGGCCCACGCATATTCGTTGGTTACCCAAGCTGAGGCATTGCCGGTGGCCGGCTCGTCGTTGACGGTGTTCTCCGGCTACCGGTTCGCGCGCCACGCCGCTGCCCTCGGTTTGCCGATCGCGATCGTCAATCGGGGCCCAACCCGCGGTGACCGTCTGGCTAACGTCAAAGGTCGACGGGGGCTGCTCCGAACTGCTGGTGTTGCTGGCTGGTGAGTTGGTCGAAGCGCAGCCCATGCCGGGCGTCTCTTCTCGCCTGGGCTCCTGACCCAGAATTGCTCGACATGGGACGCCGCAGTCGGCTGAGTTGGGGCAATTCATCTTTTGGCAAACAGAATCTGGTTGGCCCACTACGATCGCTGTCAGCTGCCCTCAAGGGGTATTTGCTCGCTCGCGGCGATAATGACAGCTAGGAGTGCAATGTCGTACTTGGTGGCGGTCCCGGAGTTGTTGGCCTCAGCGGCAAGAGATTTGGAAAGCTTGGAAGGGGTTCTGCGCGCAGCGAATTCGGCGGCGGCTCCGACCACGCAGGTGTTAGCTGCAGCCAGCGACGAGGTGTCGGGGGCGATCGCGGTGCTGTTTTCTCAGCACGGGCAGGCCTATCAAACGCTCAGCAAGCAGATGTTGGCATTTCATGCGCAGTTTGCGCAGTTATTGGGCAGCGCAAGCGGTAGGTACGCGAGCGCTGAGGCCGCCAGCGCATCGCCGCTGCAAAGCCTTGAGCAGGGTGTATTGGGCGTGGTGAACGCGCCCGCTGAGGCGCTGTGGGGGCGTCCGCTAATCGGCAACGGGGCCAACGGGGGCCCGGGCCAGCCCGGCGGAGCTGGGGGTTTGTTGTTTGGCAATGGGGGCAATGGCGGAAATGGGGTGGCCGGCCAGGCCGGCGGGAACGGGGGCAGCGCCGGGCTGATCGGCAGCGGCGGCAATGGCGGATTGGGTGGGGCCGGCGCGGTCGGCGGCAACGGGGGCAGCGGCGGGTTGCTGTTCGGCAACGGCGGCGCCGGCGGGATGGGCGGGACGGGCGCGGCTGGCGGCAACGGCGGCAGTGCCTTGCTGTTCGGCGACGGCGGCGCCGGTGGGCAAGGGGGTAGCGGGCTAACCGGGGCCAACGGTGTCAACCCCACGATCAGCGGCCAAGCCGCCACCGGGACCCCTGGAGTGAGCGTATCCGCCGTCAGCGGCGATGCCGTCGCCAGCAGTGGTCAAGGCGGCGCGGACGGCGCCTTCGCCGCCATCGGGGGCAGCGGCGGTTCCGGCGGCGACGCCGTCGCATCGGGCAGTGCTTTCGCCGGTAATGGCGGCGCCGGCGGTGTCGGCGGGATCGGGGGTGCTGGCGGTGACGGCGGAGCCGCTCAGGCCGAGTCAAATGCCATAGCGGGTTCCGGGGGCAACGGGACTGTGGGGATAGCGGCCGGAGGTGCCGGCGGTGCCGGCGGCAGTGGCGGGTCGAGCGTCTCTTTGGGTGGTGGTGCTGCCACGGGGGGTGGTGGCGGTATTGGCGGCGACGGCGGCGCCGGCGCGTCGGGTGGTGTGGCCAGCACTGGGGGCGCAGGCGGCAACGGGGGTCGTGCTGGCCTCCTGATCGGCAATGGTGGTGCCGGCGGGACCGGCGGAACGGGCGGAACCGGCGGATCGGGCGCGGTCGGCGGCCCGGGTGCCATCGCCGGAAACGGCGGGCGAGCTGAGACTATAACCGGGAGCGCATCCGGCGGCGGCGGAGGCAATGGCGGTGACGGTGGACTCGGCGGCAACGGAGGCATCGGCGGTATCGGCGGTGCCGGCGGTGCCGGCGGTGCCGGCGGGCTGCTCATCGGCAACGGCGGCCAGGGCGGGACCGGCGGAACGGGCGGGACCGGGGGCACGGGCGCGGTCGGCGGCGCGGGTGCCATCGGCGGGAGCGGCGCGGAAGCCGAGTCTTTCTCCGGGAACGCGTCCGGCGGCGCTGGAGGCAACGGCGGTGACGGTGGACTCGGCGGCAACGGAGGCACCGGCGGCACCGGTGGTATCGGCGGTGCCGGCGGCGCCGGCGGGCTACTGATCGGCAACGGCGGCCAGGGCGGCAACGCCGGTATCGGTGGTGCGGGCGGCACCGGCGGGACCGGCGCCGCCGGCGCGAGCGCGGGTCCTGGAGGGCAAGCTATAACCACCAGCAGTGCCACCACCAATGGTGGTGCCGGCGGCGACGGCGGCGACGGCGGCAAGGGCGGCAATGGCGGCAACGGTGGCGCCAGCGGCGCCAGCGGCATCGGTGGGTCCGGCGGATTCTTGTTGGGCGAGGCGGGCGCCAGCGGCGGCCCGGGACAGGGCGGCACCGGTGGTGCCGGCGCAGCCGGCGGCGGATTCGGCGCTGCAGGCGCCGGGGGCAAGGGGTCGACGTCTGACGGCGCCTCAGGATTGGACGGCAAGGCGGGCGGCTCCGGCGACTCTGGTCAGAGCGGGTAGCGCGTCCGGCAAGCCGCTATACCGCTACCAGGTCGTCGGCGTGCACCGCGGGCCGGCGCAGCTCGCCGGGCAACTCGGAGGTGGACCGGCCCATCATGGTGGCCAGTTCGGTCGCGTCGTAGGCGACTACGCCACGAGCCACTATGGTCGCGTCAGGCCCGCACAATTCGACGACATCGCCGCCGAAAAACTTGCCCGATACCGCCGTGATACCCGCTGGCAACAGCGAACGACGCTGCCGCACAACAGCATTGACTGCACCTGCGTCCATAGTCAGCGCACCGGCCGATTCGGCGGCATACCGCACCCAGAACCGGCGCGCAGACATCCGCTCGGGCCGTGCCGCAAACACGGTGCCGGCCGCGGCGTCGGTCAGCGCCGTCGCGGCATCGTCCGCGGCGGCCAGCAGCACCGGCACCCCCGCGTCGGCGGCCAGCAATGCCGACGACATCTTGGACGCCATCCCACCGGTGCCCAAGTGACTGCTGCGGCCGGCAACCACACCTTCCAGGTCGCCGGGCCCGGACACCTCAGGAATGAACTTCGCCCCCAACGACTTTCGCGGATCCGAATCGTAGAGGCCGTCGATGTCGGACAGCAGCACCAGAGCCTCCGCGCCGACCAGGTGGGCCACCAGCGCCGACAGCCGATCGTTGTCACCGAAGCGAATCTCGTTGGTGGCCACCGTGTCGTTCTCGTTGACGATCGCCACCGCATGCAACGCCCGGAGCCGGTCCAGGGTGCGAGCGGCGTTGGTGTGCTGCACCCGCATCGAAATATCGTGCGCCGTCAACAGTACCTGCCCGACCGTGCGCCCATACCGCGCGAACGCCGCGCTCCATGCGTTCACCAGCGCCACCTGCCCGACGCTGGCCGCAGCCTGCTTGGTTGCCAAATCCTTTGGACGACAGGCTAATCCGAGCGGATCGAGACCGGCCGCGATCGCGCCCGACGAGACAATGACGACGTCGGTGCCCGCCTTCATCCGCCCCTCGATCGCGTCGGCGAGCTGGGCCAACCGGCCGGCATCGAACATCCCCGACGGCGTTGTCAGCGCAGTCGTCCCGACCTTGATGACGAGGCTACGCGCCGCTCGGATGGCTTCCCGGTGCGAAGTGGTCATCGGACTCCACCGTGCTGGGGACCGCGTTCACGTCGCTGCCGACGGGCCGCCTTGCGCTCGGCGGCATCGACTCGCTCGCTGCGGTCCAGTCGCGCATCGGTGCCACGGCCCGACATGGCGACATGATGGCCCGCGGGGGTTTGCGGCTCCCACTCGAAGGTCACGTCAGCGATCGTCACCGCGCACCCGGGTTGGGCGCCCAACCGCAGCAGCTCCTCTTCGACACCCAGCCGCGCCAGCCGGTCGGCCAGGTAGCCGACAGCCTCGTCGTTGTCGAAGTTGGTCTGGCCGATCCAGCGCTCGGGCCGGGCACCGGTCACCACAAATCCCCCGTACCCGTCCGGCTCTACCGTAAAGCCGCTATCGTCGACCGGCACCGGGCGGATCACCGGCCGTCGCGGCACCGCCTGCGGCCGCGCTGCATTGTATTGCGATACCAGCTGCCACAGCCCAAAGATCAACGGCTGCAGGTTTTCCCGGCTCACCGTCGATACCAGGAACACCGGCCAGCCGCGTTCGGCAATCTCGTCGCGTAAGAACTCGGCCAGCTCACGCGCCTCGGGCACGTCAATCTTGTTAAGCACAACCGCGCGGGGCCGCTCGGTGAGATCGCCGAGCACTGCGTCGCCGCGCAGCGTGGGCGTGTAGGCCGCGAGTTCGGCTTCCAGCGCGTCGATGTCGGAGATCGGATCGCGGCCCGGCTCGTTGGTGGCGCAGTCGACGACGTGCACCAGCACCGCGCAGCGCTCGATGTGTCGCAAAAAATCCAGCCCCAGGCCGCGGCCCCGCGATGCACCCGGGATCAAACCTGGCACATCGGCGACGGTGAACGAATGCTCGCCCGCTGATACCACGCCGAGATTAGGCACCAGCGTGGTGAACGGGTAATCGGCGATCTTGGGTTTTGCCGCCGAAATGACTGATACCAAAGACGACTTTCCGGCCGACGGGAAACCGATCAATCCGACGTCGGCGACGGTTTTGAGCTCTAAGGTGAGGTCACGAGTCTGGCCCGGCTCGCCCAGCAGAGCAAAGCCGGGTGCCTTGCGGGCGCGCGACGCGAGCGCGGCGTTGCCCAAACCGCCGCGGCCACCAGCCGCGGCGGCAAATCGGGTACCCGCACCAACCAGGTCGGCCAGCAGCCGGCCGTGGTCGTCCAGCACTACAGTACCGTCGGGCACCTTGACTTCCAGGTCGGCGCCCGCGGCTCCGTCGCGGTTGTTGCCCATGCCCGGTTTGCCTGACGGCGCGGAAACATGGGGATGGAAATGGAAGTCGAGCAGGGTGTGCACCTGCGGGTCGACGACGAAGATGATGCTGCCGCCGCGACCACCGTTGCCGCCATCTGGACCGCCCAGCGGTTTGAATTTTTCACGATGGACCGAGGCGCAGCCGTTACCGCCGGAACCCGCCCGCGCGTGGATGACGACCCGATCGACGAATCGAGGCATCGCGCTTCCTTTCCATGACGAAATCTACGTTCTGCACTGTTTGCGCGAGAGCCCAGCTGCAAAAACGTCGATCTCGAGCCTGAGTAGGACGCGTGATGGACGCGGCTAGGCCTCCCGGATAGCCGCCGCGACGATATTGACGGTCTTGCGGCCGCGCTTGACACCGAACTCGACCGCCCCAGCCGCGGTGGCGAACAACGTGTCATCGCCGCCGCGGCCGACGTTGACACCGGGATGAAACTTGGTGCCTCGCTGGCGAACGAGGATCTCACCGGCCTTGACGACCTGGCCGCCAAACCGCTTGACACCCAACCGCTGCGCGGCGGAATCGCGACCGTTGCGTGAGCTGGAAGCGCCCTTCTTGTGTGCCATGTACATCGCCTCCGTTCAGTGTTGTCTGTTCTTCGCCTGACGGCCCATCACGCGATGTCGGTAACTTTCAGGACCGTCAGCTGCTGACGGTGGCCCTGCCGCTTGTGATAGCCGGTCTTGTTCTTGAACTTGTGGATCCGGATCTTGGGGCCCTTGGTGTGCTCGAGGACCTCGCCCGTCACCGCGACCTTGGCCAGGGCGCCGGCGTCTGTGGTCACGGTGGCACCATCGACAACCAGCGCCACCGGCAGCGATACCTGGGCACCCGGCTCGGACTCCAGCTTCTCGACCTTGACCACGTCTCCGACGGCAACCTTGTACTGCTTTCCGCCGGTCTTGACGATTGCGTAGGTCGCCATCGTGGTTGCACCTCTGTTTACTGTTATGGGCACGCGTCACCGGTTGCTTGCGCGTGCGGGTCTGGTTTGCGGACTCAGCTGTCCCGCTGTCGCCGGGCCAAACGGTATGGCAGCCAGGCGACAACTGACCCAGGGTACGTGACCAGCAGCTACAGGGTCAAACCGGTGTGGGTCAACCTAGCCCAGATGGATGGGTGGACCGGCCGGCCGACCCGCCGCACGCCGCCGGCGCGGTCGTTCGAGAACCGAGCCGACATCGATGGGCAGCTGCGCTTCTTCGAGACCACTCTCGGGTTCGGAATCAAAATCCTTGTCATCGTCGGTATCCGAGTCATCGACATCGAGCTCGTCATCCAGATCGTCGTCGAGGTCCTCATCGTCGTCGAGTTCATCGTCCTCGTCGAGCTCCTCGTCATCGAGTTCCCCGTCCTCGTCGGTGTCCTCGATGTCGTCGCGTTCTTCGGTCTCGTCGACGTCCTCGAAGTCGTCGGCGTCTTCGAACTCGTCAGACACTCGGACTGCGTTCTGCTCATCGGTCTGCGCGTCGAGCTGCTCATCAGACTCGGCGGATTCCCCGTCACCTCGACCGGAACCCGGTGATGAGCCGGCGGCCATCGCCTTGAACATCGGATGCTCGCCGGGTGCGTGCGCGGGAACCTTGGCTACCGGCCCTTGCTCACTGGGCTCTTCGGCGCGGCTCTTCTTGGATCGCCTGCTGCGCCGACCACCCGACTCCGACTTTCGTCCCGTTGCGGACGCCGAATCCACCGGATCGGCGTGCAGCAAAATCCCGCGACCGCTGCAGTCGGGGCACGATGTCGAGAAAGCCTCAATAAGGCCGGTTCCCAGGCGCTTGCGGGTGAGTTGGACCAAACCCAACGACGTCACTTCGGAGACCTGGTGACGGGTGCGGTCGCGGGCCAGCGCCTCGGTCAGCCGACGCAGCACCAAGTCTCGATTGGACTCCAACACCATGTCGATGAAGTCGATAACCACGATGCCGCCGATGTCCCGCAGCCGCAGTTGACGCACGATCTCCTCGGCCGCTTCCAAGTTGTTCTTGGTGACCGTCTGCTCCAGATTGCCCCCGGAGCCAGTGAACTTTCCGGTGTTGACGTCGATGACCGTCATCGCTTCAGTGCGGTCGATCACCAACGTCCCGCCCGAGGGCAGCCACACCTTGCGGTCCATCGCCTTGGTCAGCTGCTCGTCGATACGATGCACCGCAAAGACGTCCGGGGCCGTCTGGTCCGCAGCAAGGTTAGCCGGCTCGTACTTCGTCAATTTTGAAACAAGATCGGGCGCAACGGAATTCACGTACTCGTTGATCGTGGTCCAGGCGTCGTCGCCAGCGACGATCAGCCCAGCGAAATCTTCGTTGAACAAATCGCGGATGACCTTGACCAGCACATCGGGCTCTTCGTAGAGCGCCACCGCGGCTCCGGCGGCCTTCTGCTTGACTTCGCCGGCCTTGGCCTCGATCTGCTTCCAGCGTTCTTGCAGCCGGGCAACGTCGGCGCGAATGTCCTCCTCTTTGACGCCCTCGGACGCGGTGCGGATGATGACACCCGCGTCGGGCGGCACCACGTCCCGCAAGATCTCCTTGAGCCGTTGGCGTTCGGTGTCAGGCAGTTTGCGGCTGATCCCGGTCGAAGACGCTCCCGGCACATAAACCAGGTAGCGGCCGGCCAACGAGACTTGCGTGGTGAGCCGCGCGCCTTTGTGACCGACCGGGTCCTTGCTGACCTGCACGACGACGTAGTCGCCGGGCTTGAGGGCCTGCTCGATCTTGCGGTCGGACCCGTTAAGGCCCGCTGCATCCCAGTTGACTTCACCGGCGTAAAGCACACCGTTGCGGCCACGACCGATGTCGACAAAGGCCGCCTCCATCGACGGCAGCACGTTTTGCACAATGCCCAGGTACATGTTGCCCACCAACGAGGCAGACGCCGCTGACGTCACGAAATGCTCAACGACGATGCCGTCTTCAAGCACCGCGATCTGGGTGTAGCGCACGCCCGGGTGCGGTGGCTCAGTGCGGACCCTGTCGCGGACCACCATTACCCGCTC
Source organism: Mycobacterium simiae (assembly GCF_008370645.1). Classification (GTDB taxonomy): domain Bacteria; phylum Actinomycetota; class Actinomycetes; order Mycobacteriales; family Mycobacteriaceae; genus Mycobacterium; species Mycobacterium simiae_A. The sequence continues at coordinate 7,279 of NZ_VTZN01000024.1, read as the reverse complement.
GACGGCCTCGCGCCGAGCCAAGAATTCGGCCTCCGTCAAAACCGGCGGGCGCCGCCGCCCGGCATCGCGCCCGTCGCGGCGGCGCTGGCGCTTGGCCTCCAACCGGGTCGAGCCGTCAATGCCCTTGATTTCGTTGCCGCCAGCGTCATCGCCTCCGGAGCTGCCGCCGTTTCTGGGCGCTCGCTCGTGCACGACCGTGTTGGGTGGATCATCCGGAGCCGGACCTTCGTCGCTGTCCTCGCCCGCACCTGACTTCCGTCGACGACGCCGCCGACGCCGACGGCTGCCGCTCTCGGATGAACCATTGTCTTCTTCGCCATTGTCGATGTCTTCGGCATCCAGGGAGTCTTCGCCATCGGGGCCGTCGGACCCGGCGGAATCCGCACCCGCCTGCTGCTGTTCGGCCTCGTCAGCGTCGTCACCGGCTTGGCTCGCCCCCTCAGACGGCCCGTCGGATCCGCCCTGCTCGCCACGTCCGCGACCGCGACCGCGACGGCCACGCCGTCGTCGCTTACTGGTCGGCCGATCAGCCAGCTCTTCGTCGTCACCATCGTCTAGGTCGTCGGCAGCCTGATCATCGACATCGTCGTCCGTGCCGATCGGCTCGGAAATCGGCTGGGGTGCGACGAACAACGGCATGTAGTGCGGTCGCTCGACCCAGGTCGCAACGATCTGCACCGTCTCCTGTGTTTCCAGCAGCAGCCGGGACTCGGGTTCGGCAGGCACATCGGCTTGCTCGGGCGGACCAGCCGTCTCGGCGACAGTGGGCGCAGCACTTTCTTCTTCTCCGGACCGCTCGGCCAGCAGGTCACGCACCCGAACGGCGTCGACGCGATCGACGCTGGAATGGGCGCTGCGGATTCGCCCATCCAGCGCGTTGAGCGCGTCCAGCACCTTCCGGCTGCTGGTTCCCAGCGTTCTCGCCAGCGAGTGGACTCTTAGGCGGTCCGGCAGTTCCTCACGCTGTGTCGGCTCTCTTGGGTCTGCAGGTGGGGCACCGTCTACCACGTGTTCTCCTCAAGCCCCCGGGCGCGTCAGTTTGACGCGGCCACGCGAGGGCTTCGCTATGTGCCCGGGTCACTTCTCCCGGACTTGTGATGGTCTCGCTCCGAGCGGCTCAGGGCGAGCGCACTCGGCGCCGTGCTGAATGACGGCTTGACATGCCGCGCCGCATCGCGAAATGGCGATGGTCGCGCTTGTCTAAGTCTTCATTCGGGTGTAGGACGCCGGTCCGGCGACGTTCACCCGCAGTCAGTATCCCATATAACGGAACGCGGTCACCCTCGTCCGAGCTACGCACTGCTGAAAATCGAGTCGCACGCCCGCGTCCCTGCGCTAAGCGCCAGGAAACCAAAGCCCGATTTCACGCTGGGCCGAATCAGCCGAATCGGAGCCATGCACCAGGTTGAATTGGGTTTCCAGGCCGAAGTCGCCGCGGATGCTGCCGGGCGCGGCCTTGTCCACCGGGTCAGTGCCACCGGCAAGCTGGCGAAACGCGGCAATTGCTCGCGGTCCCTCCACCACGGCCGCCACCACCGGACCCGAGGTAATGAACTCCAGCAACGAACCGAAGAACGGCTTGCCTTCGTGTTCGGCGTAATGCCGGCTGGCCAGCTCCTGGCTGACCGTCCTGAGCTCCAACGCTGCGATAGCGAGGCCTTTGCGCTCGATACGGCTGATGATCTCGCCTATCAACTGGCGTTCGACACCGTCAGGTTTGATCAGTACCAGCGTCCGTTCGGTCACGGTGCCCAACAATAGAGGGCCGACGGGGGACGCCCAAACAGGCCTGGCTATAACACGATGGCGGCGACTAGCCCCGGCGTTCTGTGCGCCGGACCTCTGCTCGAAAGTAGGCGATCAGCACCCATACCCCCATGAACAGCACACCGATGAATCCGATGCCCGGGTAAACTGCGAAGCCAGCCAGCACCACCAGCTGCACCCCCAGGTTCACCCAAATCACCCAGGGTCTGCGCTGTATCCCAGACAGCACGACCAGCAGTGCGGCCAATCCGAGCAAATACCCCAGCGACGCCGGACTCAGCCCGCCGCCCACCGCGCCCACTACCGGGATCGCCAGCAGCACCACGATCGCCTCGAGCAGCAGGGTCGCGGCCATGACCGCACCGAAGCTTTTCCATGGGTCCGCCGGTGGCGCCGGGGTCTGGCCGGTCATTCTGGATCACGACCAAACAGCGTGCGAGCAGCCCCTGCGGTGACGACCGAGCCGGTGATGACAATCCCGGCGCCCGACAACGCGCCACCATTTTCCGCGGCCGCGTCGTCTACCAGCGCGGTCGCGGTGTCGATGGCATCGCGCAGGTTGTCGGCAGTTATCACCCGCTCAGGGCCGAATCGCTGTTCAGCGGCCGCGGCCAGCGATGGGACGTCCAGCGCTCGCGGTGACCCGTTGTGGGTCACGACGACCGAATCGAGTATGGGCTCCAACGCTTGCAGAATGCCGTCCACGTCCTTGTCGGCCAACACGCTGACCACCCCGACCAGCGTCTGGAAGTCGAACTCGGCGGCCAGCGACTGCGCCAGCGCGGCCGCCCCGGCCGGGTTATGCGCAGCGTCGATGAACATCGTAGGTGTGCTCCGCAAACGCTCCAGCCGGCCCGGACTGCTGGCACCGGCAAAACCCGCCCGCACCGCCTCGACGTCAAGCTGACGCTGGGCACCCGCGCCGAAGAAGGCCTCGACCGAGGCCAATGCCACCGCCGCGTTGTGCGCCTGGTGTTCGCCGTGCAGCGGCAGGTAAATGTCGGAGTACACCCCGCCGAGGCCCTGCAGCTGCAGCATCTGGCCACCGACTGCGACTTGGCGGCCCAGCACGCCGAACTCGTAACCCTCCCGGGCTACCGCGGCGTCGGCGCGCATCGCTTGGCTCAGCAGCACCTCCATGGCCTCCGGCAGCTGACGGGCGATGACAGCAACGGTGTCCGGTGAGCCATCGGCGGCCCGCTTGATGATGCCCGCCTTTTCACCGGCGATGCTGGCGATATCGCCACCCAGGTACTCGACATGGTCCAGGCTGATCGGAGTGATAACCGTCACCGGCGCATTGATCACATTGGTGGCGTCCCAGCGTCCACCCATACCGACCTCGATCACCGCTACGTCGACAGGCGCGTCTGCAAACGCAGCGAACGCCATCGCGGTGAGGACCTCGAACTTACTCAGGCGCGGCCCAGCCCCAGAAGATGACGCCAGTGACTGCTGATCGATCAGCTGCACGAACGGCTCGATCTCGCGGTAGGTCGACACATACCGCGCCGGGCTGATCGGCTTTCCGTCGATTGAGATGCGTTCCACCGCCGACTGCAAGTGCGGGCTGGTGCTTCGGCCGGTGCGCTGGTGCAGTGCGGTGACCAGCGCATCGATCATCCGCGCCACCGACGTCTTGCCATTGGTGCCGGCGACGTGGATTGAAGGGTAGCTGAGTTGCGGAGAACCGAGCAGGTCCAGCAACGCGCTGATCCGGGTCAGGCTCGGCTCGATGCGTGTTTCCGGCCAGCGTTGGTCCAGCAGGTGCTCGACCTGCAACAGCGACGCGATCTCGGCGGGGGTGGGAGACACGCTGCTGGCCGGCCAATCTCGCGACTCGAGGCTCATCGCAGCGCAGCTAGCCTGGCCGTGATCCGGTCGCTCTCCTCGTACGCCAGCCGCCGGCGGTCACGGATCTTATCGACGACGGCTTCCGGAGCCTTAGCCAGGAAGTCCGCGTTGGCTAACTTGGCACCGGTTGCGGCGAGCTCTTTGTGGGCTGCCGCCAGTTCCTTCTCCAGCCGCCGACGCTCGGCTGCCACATCGATAGCACCCGACGTGTCGAGTTCGACGACGACGGTCGCGCGGCTGAGCCGAACCTCCAGGGACACTGACGGCGCAAAATCATCATCTGCTGCGGTGAGCCAGGCCAACGATGTTACGGCGGCGACCTGGCCGGTCAGATCCGCATCGTCGAGACCGGTCAACCGGGCTGGTACCTTCTGCCGGTCAGCCAGACCCTGATCGCTGCGGAACCGCCGGATCTCAGTGACTAACTTCTGCATGTGGCTGATTCGTTGCGAAGCAACGGGATTCGGAGCGATCGTGGAAGGCTGCGGCCAGCCGGCGATTACCAACGACTGTAGGCCGGGCTCCCCGTTTATCAAAGCCTGCCAGAGCGCTTCGGTGACAAACGGGATCACCGGATGCAGCAACCGCAATAACGTGTCCAAGCCCGCTGCCAGCACGGCTGTGGTATGCGAAATCCCTTCGGCAAGCTGCACTTTGGCCAGCTCAAGATACCAGTCGCAGAACTCGTCCCAGGCGAAGTGATAAAGCGCCTCGCAGGCGCGGCTGAATTCGTAGCTGTCGAAGGCCGAATCTACTTCGGCCCGAACCTCTTCCAGGCGCCCCAACATCCAGCGGTCGGCATCGGTCAGCTCGGCTGGTGGCGGCACCGGCGCCAGCCGAGCGCCATTGAGCAACGCGTAACGGGTCGCGTTAAAGAGCTTGGTGCCGAAATTGCGCGACGCGCGCACGGCATCCTCGCTTACCGACAAGTCGCCGCCGGGACTGGCGCCGCGGGCCAGCGTGAAGCGCAACGCATCGGCTCCGAACTCAGCTATCCAGTCCAGCGGATCGACGACATTGCCCTTGGACTTGCTCATCTTGCGGCCGAACTGATCACGAATCAGCCCGTGCAGGAACACGTCGGTGAACGGCACTTGGGGGCCGCGGTGCCGGTCAAGGGTGATGGCGTCGTCGTCGCCGACGAACGTGCCGAACATCATCATCCTGGCCACCCAGAAGAACAGGATGTCATAGCCGGTGACCAATACGCTGGTCGGATAAAACTTTTCCAACTCCGCAGTCTTATCCGGCCAGCCCAGCGTCGAAAACGGCCACAGCGCGGACGAGAACCAGGTATCCAACACGTCGGGATCCTGCTCCCAGCCTTGCGGGGGTGTTTCGTCCGGACCGACGCACACCTTCTCGCCGTCGGGCCCGTACCAGATCGGGATGCGGTGGCCCCACCACAGCTGCCGCGAGATGCACCAGTCGTGCATGTCGTCGACCCAAGAAAACCAACGCGGCTCCAAGCTGGCCGGGTGAATGACGGTGGCGCCGGTGCGTACCGCGTCGCCGGCGGCTTTGGCCAGCGATTCCACCCGCACCCACCACTGCAACGACAACCGGGGTTCGATCGGCTCCCCACTGCGCTCGGAGTGTCCGACGCTGTGTAGGTACGGCCGTTTCTCCTGCACGACGCGGCCCTGCGCCGCAAGCGCTTCCCGCACCGCGATTCGTGCTTCGAATCGGTCCATGCCGTCGAATCGCGTTCCGGTGTCGGCGATCCGGCCCTTGGTGTCCATGATCGAGGGCATCGGCAGGCCGTGCCGCATCCCGATCTCGAAGTCGTTCGGGTCGTGTGCGGGCGTGACTTTGACTGCGCCCGTGCCGAACTCGGGGTCCACATGCTCGTCGGCGACGACGATCAGCTGCCGGTCGACAAAAGGGTGCGGCAGGCTGGTGCCGACCAGATGGCGGTACCGCTGGTCGTCGGGGTGCACAGCGATCGCGGTGTCGCCCAGCATCGTCTCAACTCGGGTAGTGGCCACCACGATGTGAGGTTGGGAGTCGTCGAGAGAGCCGTACCGGAACGACACCAGCTCGCCTTCGATATCCAGGTAGTTGACCTCCAGGTCGGAAATCGCCGTCTGCAACACCGGCGACCAGTTGACCAGCCGCTCGGCCTGATAGATCAGCCCGGCATCGTAGAGCCTCTTGAAGATCGTCCGCACCGCCCGGGACAGGCCCTCGTCCATGGTGAACCGGTCGCGGCTCCAGTCCACACCGTCGCCCAGCCGGCGCATCTGGCCGCCGATCGCCCCGCCCGATTCCCGCTTCCAGTCCCAGACCTTTTCGACGAACAGTTCCCGGCCGAAGTCCTCTTTGGTCTTGCCGTCGACCGCGAGCTGCTTTTCCACCACGCTCTGAGTGGCAATACCGGCATGGTCGGTACCTGGCTGCCACAGCACCTCGTAGCCCTGCATCCGTTTTCGGCGGGTCAGTGCGTCCATCATGGTGTGTTCCAACGCGTGACCCATATGCAGGCTGCCGGTCACGTTGGGCGGCGGCAGCACAATCGAATAGGCGGGCTTGGTGCTGGACGGATCGGCGGTGAAGTAGCCGCCGTCCAGCCACTGCTGATAGATGGCGCCCTCCATCGCGCCCGGATCCCACGACTTGGGCAACTGGTCGGCGTCAGAGCGGGCGCTGGCGGTCACCGGTCAATTCTAGGAACCGCCGCGAACGGGCGTTGAGGCGGCTAAACGTCTAGGTGAGCTGCGATTAGGGAATCGTGAGCACCTGGCCCGGGTAAATCAGGTCGGGATTCGGAATGCTACTGGCGTCGGCGATCACCTGGTACTGGTTTCCGTCGCCGTAGAGACGCCCGGCGATGGCCCAGAGGGTGTCGCCAGACACGACGGTGTACGTCCGCGGGGCAGGCTCCGGCTCATGCTCTGTCGGCACTTCGGCGACCGGGTTTGCGGCGGCTTCACCGATGGGCTCTGCTGGCTCCGAAGCAGAGGTGTCTTCCGCGGCAGCGGGTCCGGGCGGTGGTAGGAAGTCGGTCTCCGTCTTGGTGGACCAGGCCGGCCCGTCAGCAGCGTACAGCACCAGGTTGCGATTATCCTGAAGCACGCGTCGGACGTTCTTCTTGCCCTTGGTGTCGCTGTGCCAGATCGGCTTGTCCGCCGTGTAGAGAACGAAGTTGCCGTCGCGCTGCACTTCCGCACGCACCACATCTTGACCGGTAGTCCCCGTGGCCCACAACGGATTACCACGGGAGGCGAGCACCAGGTTGCCGTCCTCCTGCAGTGCGAGTGTGTAGGCCCCGTTGGCGGAAACCAGCGATTCCCCCCGCACCAGCTGCTGACCCTCAGTCAGTGTGTCCGACATGAAATTCCCTTTCGATCTCGTTCGATTCCAAGGCCGGCCTACTGATGCCGGCCGGCATTCCGGATACCGTGTGCCCAAATCTCATGCTCGTGGCGTGGCCTCTATTGACTTCCACTCAAGGTAACCTCGTTGTGGCGCCAGCTATTTTTTGCCGGTTAGCCCGAAGTTAAGTGCGGTCGGGTAGTCGGTTTTGGTGGTTGAGCAGGGATTGGCGGCTGCTTATTCCGGTTTGGTGTAGTCAGTGAATTCGGTGTGTTGATGCCACTTGCTTGTGAGTTCATCTCGTAGCATTGACGTATGCCGAAGCCAGTGCGGATGCATGTAG
>NZ_VTZN01000239.1 GCF_008370645.1 Mycobacterium simiae | reverse complement strand
GGCGCCGGCGCTGCTGAAGTTCGTACCCGCACCGCCGTTGCCACCGGAACCTGCTGCGCCACCGACGCCTCCGGTGCCACCCGGCCCTCCGGCGCCGCCCAGGGCTGCCACGGCGCCTAGCCCGCCGGCGCCGCCCGTACCGCCATTACCGGCCAAACCGCCCTGCCCACCCGCCCCGAGGAACAATGCACCATGGCCTCCGGTCCCGCCGTCGCCGCCGGCACCGCCGGCACCGCCGACTCCACCGGTGGGATCGCCTAAACCGGCGGCGTTGCCTAAGCCGCCAGCGCCGCCAGTCCCGCCACTGCCGCCGGCGCCGCCGCCGGCCAACAGCCACCCTGCACCTCCGGCACCGCCGCGCCCCCCGGCCCCGCCGTCACCACCTGGACCGGCATCAACGCCTGCACCGCCCGTGCCGCCGGCACCCCCTCCGCCGAATAGCAACTCAGCACGACCGCCCGCACCGCCAGCACCGCCGCCGATGCCTCCGGGTCCGCCCGCCCCGCCACCGCCCACCAGGAACCCGCCGTCGCCACCTGGTCCACCGGTGCCGCCGCCGGCGCCTCCGGGCCCGCCTGCCCCGCCTGACCCAAACAGCAATTCACCGCGGCCGCCCGCGCCGACAATTCCTCCGGAGCCCCCTGCCCCGCCAACGCCGCCGTTGGCCTGCCCAGAGAATCCGCCGGCGCCACCGGCCCCGCCGACGCCGAGGATTCCGGCAGCGCCGCCAGTCCCGCCCTCACCCCCGTTAAAAATGATCGATAGCCCGCCGTTTCCACCCGCACCGCCGGAGCCGAACAACCCACTCGCCCCGCCGGCCCCGCCCTTCCCGGCATTTGAGGTCAGGCCGGAACCGCCGTCACCGCCGGCGCCACCGTTACCGAATAGCCCGGCCCGCCCGCCGTCACCGCCGTTTTGGCCAGTCCCACCAGACCCGCCCGCACCGCCATTGCCGATCAAAAGCCCACCGGGCCCGCCATTGGTTCCGGTCCCGGGAATTCCGTTCGCGCCGTTGCCGATCAGGGGGCGACCTAGCAGCGCCTGGGTGGGGCCGTTCACCGCATTCAACAGGTTCTGTGCGGCATTGGCGGCCTCCGCGCTGGCGTACCGGCCAGCGCTCGCGTTGAGCGTCTGCACAATCTGGTCGTGGAACGCCGCCGCTTGAGCACTCAGCGCCTGATAGGCGCTACCGTGCGCGCCGAAGAACGCCGCAATGCTTGCCGACACCTCATCAACGCCGGCGCTGAGCAGCCATGTGGTCTGGGCAGCCGCGGTCGCGTTGGCCGCGCCGATCGATGAACCGATTTTCGCCAGCTCTGTTGCCGCCGTTGTCAGAGTCTCCGGCCCTACTATCACCGATGACATCTGCACTCCCCCTGCCTGGTATGCAGCTAGAAGAGGTCGCAATAAACTCCGACCGCCGGTCGAAGGCCAATCTATTTGATGTCGAGCCAGGCTACTTCGCGTTTGCTCTGATCCGAAGCTTGAAGCGCGATAACCCTGCTCTGGTTGGGTGTTGGTGCGCGCACCACCACCGAAAGCGCAGCAGCCGCTGCAGACATCGTTCGTTAGTCACATGCCAACGAGGTCGCCAGGCGGGCCTGCCGCGACGGCGCCAGCCAGCTCAGTCGTCGGCGTTCCCCGGACAACCCCCGCTTGAGGCCATCAGGGCTGTCAGGATGTGCGTCAGGGAGCCGACCGGAGCATCACCACGGCTACAGGAGCTACATCTCGGCCATGCGCCTGGCCCCTGAGTGGTCATGATCCTTTCTCCGACTTCTATTTGACCGTCAGGACTAGCAACCGACGGCAATCCGACTCCACCGTTGCCATCCCACGTCGGCTGGCTGATCTGCAAGCCACCGTACAAACCGTTGCCGGTGTCGGCTGCCCAATTGCCGCCGGACTCGCATTGCGCGATCGCGTCCCAGTTGACGCTATCTGCATGGGAGATACCCGCCGATACGGCGAGCGCCAAGACCGGCGCAGCGCCCGCGATGGCAGTCACCGCGAGCAGACGGCGCTCCGCGCCGCGTGTCCTGCGGCTCGCCCGTAGCACCCTCATCCCCAACCTCATAGCAGCTGCACCTTTCTTGCCACCCAACGACCATCGACCTTCACCATCGTCATCTTGATGCGACTGTGGTCGAGCTCGGAACGTGTGCTATCCCGGTTGCTCACTGATTCGTCGACGAACATCAGGACCACGACCTTGTCGGGCGTTGCCGACTTCACCGCGGCCTCTACGACCGAGCCGCGGGTATGAACTTGGCGGTCAATTAACTGCTGGCGAAGCTGCTGATTGGATTTGCCGTACGAGTCCTTGAATTCACCGGTCGAGCCGTCGAGGATGTCAGCGAACCTGGCGTCGACCGCTTCCGAATCGAGATTGGTGAGTTTGACGACGTAGTTCCGCGCGGCCGCAAGCGCCTCACTGGCGGCTTCGTCCTTCTGGTGTTGACGAAATAGCACCCAACCACCAAAAATCAGCCCACCCAACGCGATAACGAGAGCCGCGGCAACTGCGCCCAGCCGGCGATTGCTCAGCCGGGCCAAGCGACCCCCGCCGGCCGCATCGGCGTCCTCGGTGACCTGTGGCACCGGTCCGTCGTCGTGAGCACACGCCGCTCTTGCTGGATCAGCCTGGCCGGCGGATCCGGGTCTTGCGTCCTTTGCGGACAGCACCACATCGTTCACGTAAGGCTTCCCCTATCACGCGGGCCGCTACGGCGGTTCATCTGAGGGTCCGGGGCGAGCAACTCTCCCTCCCAGGAACGACGGTGACAATATTTTCGTATTGCAACAGTTGCTATAGCTGCCGAATAACATTTTGGTGGCAATGCGGTGCCCCCGTGCGGGACGACCACGCCAGTGACCCTCGCTGTCTGGCTCACCTTCGACCCAAAACGGGATCCCGGCCGGTCCTTGGCCTTGGTAGCTAATCGCTTCAGGCACTCCTCCTTGTTCCGATCATCGCGCGACAAAATTTGGCCTGGTCATATGACCGCTCGCCAGCCGTGGCAGAATGACGCCGTGACCGTCGCAAAGCCGATACCGCGGTGCAGCTGTTGCTGTCTGCTTTGATGGCGTAGACCCAGCCCACCTGCACTCCAGCCGGCCACCCGATCTGCGCACCCGGAAAACGGTGGTTTGCGCGCGCCACGGGCGGCATTGTTCGCGAAGGAGAACCGCCCCATGACCACGGCACGCCCCGCCAAGCCCCGCAATGAGGGCCAGTGGGCGTTGGGACATCGCGAGCCCCTCAACCCCAACGAAGAGATGAAGAAGGCCAGCAACCCGCTGGATGTCCGCGAGCGCATCGAGAAGGTCTACGCCCGGGACGGATTCGCCAGCATCGATAAGACCGACCTGCGCGGACGCTTTCGGTGGTGGGGTCTCTACACCCAGCGTGAGCAAGGCTACGACGGCTCCTGGACCGGTGACGAGAACATCGACAAGCTCGAGGCCAAGTACTTCATGATGCGGGTCCGCTGCGACAGCGGCGCGATCTCGACTGGCGCGCTGCGCACACTGGGCCAAATCTCCATCGACTTCGCTCGGGACACCGCCGACATCTCCGATCGGGAAAATATTCAGTACCACTGGATCGAAGTGGAAAATGTGCCGGAAATCTGGCGACGGCTGGACGCGGTCGGACTGCAGACCGCCGAGGCATGCGGTGACTGCCCCCGGGTGGTGCTGGGCTCGCCGCTAGCCGGTGAGTCTCTGGACGAGGTGCTCGACCCGACCTGGGCGATCGACGAGATTGTGCGCCGCTACATCGGCAAGCCCGACTTCGCCGACCTGCCGCGCAAGTACAAGACGGCGATCTCGGGTTTGCAGGACGTCGCGCACGAGGTCAACGACGTCGCGTTTATCGGCGTCAACCATCCTGAGCACGGGCCGGGGCTGGACCTGTGGGTCGGCGGCGGCCTGTCGACCAACCCGATGCTGGCGCAGCGGGTCGGGGCTTGGGTTCCGCTGCGCGAGGTGCCCGCGGTGTGGGCCGCGGTGACGTCGGTGTTTCGCGACTACGGCTACCGGCGACTGCGGTCCAAGGCGCGGCTGAAGTTCCTGATCAAGGACTGGGGCATAGAGAAGTTCAGGCAAGTTCTCGAAACTGAGTACCTCAAACGTCACCTCATCGATGGGCCGGCTCCGGAGCCCCTCAAGCATCCGATCGATCACGTGGGAGTGCAGCGACAAAAAAACGGCCGCAATGCTGTCGGGGTTGCCCCGATCGCCGGGCGGGTCTCCGGCACTATTCTGGCGGCGGTAGCCGACCTTGCCGAGCAAGCCGGATCGGACCGGATCCGGTTCACCCCATACCAGAAACTTGTCATCCTCGACATCCCCGACGACAAGCTCGAGGTGACAATCACCGGTCTGGAGGCGTTGGGTCTACACTCGCGCCCGTCGCGCTGGCGTCGTAACCTGATGGCCTGCAGCGGAATCGAGTTCTGCAAATTGTCCTTCGCCGAAACCCGGGTCCGGGCACAGTCTTTGGCGCCCGAGCTGGAACGCCGGTTGGAGGGCATCAACGCTGCGCTCGACGTGCCCATCACCGTCAACATCAACGGCTGTCCGAACTCGTGCGCGCGAATTCAAGTCGCCGACATCGGTTTCAAAGGTCAGATGGTCGACGACGGTCACGGCGGCTCGGTTGAGGGCTTCCAGGTGCATCTCGGCGGAAGCCTCGGCCTCGACAGTGGTTTCGGCCGTAAACTGCGCCAACACAAGGTCGCAAGCGACGAGCTGGGCGACTACATCGAGCGGGTGGTACGTAACTTCGTCAAGCATCGCGCCGACGGCGAACGCTTCGCGCAGTGGGCTATTCGGGCTCAGGAGGACGAGCTGCGATGAGCGAGACGAACAAGCCGACCGAGACGCAGCTGCGGGAGCTGGCGGCCCGCGGCGCCGCCCAACTCGCGGGAGCCAGCGCCACTGAACTGCTGCGGTGGACCGAAGAAAACTTCGGCGGTGTCAACGGACCCCGCGGCTGGGCGACCTGCAACTACGTAGTGGCCTCCAACATGGCCGACGCCGTGCTGCTGGATCTGGCTGCCAAGGTGCGCCCGGGCGTACCGGTGCTCTTCCTCGACACCGGATATCACTTCGTGGAAACCGTCGGGACTCGGGATGCAGCCGAATCCATCTACGACATCCACGTGCTCAATGTGACCCCCGAGCACACGGTCGCTGAACAGAACGAACTGCTGGGCAAAGACCTCTTCGCCCGCGACCCCGGCCAGTGCTGCCGACTGCGCAAAGTCGTCCCGCTGGGTAAGACCCTGCGCGGCTACTCAGCGTGGGTGACCGGGCTGCGCCGCGTCGAAGCACCGACGCGTGCCAACGCCCCGCTGATCAGCTTCGACGAGGCTTTCAAGCTGGTCAAAGTCAACCCGCTGGCGGCGTGGACCGATGAGGATATGCAGGACTACATCGCCGAGCATGATGTGCTAGTCAATCCGCTTGTCTACGAAGGCTATCCGTCGATCGGCTGCGCTCCATGCACGGCCAAACCTGCCGCGGGCGCCGACCCGCGCAGCGGCCGCTGGCAGGGGCTGGCCAAGACCGAATGCGGGTTGCACGCTTCCTGACGGATTTTGCCTTGACTGCGCTCGGAAGAGCGGACCCGCGGTCGGCGGCCAACACGCGAGAGGTCACTGGCCAACGCCCGGGTCGCGTTCTGTGAGCGGATAAACCGGGCCTAGCTGAATTGCCCAGCGGATCCCTGTTACTTTTGCTGCCCACCACGCCCGCGTCGACATCCCCGCCCAGATCGCCGGCTCGGGCACCATACGGCAAACCGCCAGCTCCGCTAGT
>NZ_VTZN01000238.1 GCF_008370645.1 Mycobacterium simiae | reverse complement strand
CAGGCGCGGCAGAAGTACGCCGCGAAGCTCCGACCGCGTGTCTCATCTCACGGCATTGCGCAAACCATGCATAAGGCCTGGGATAGCGAATTCGGTGAGCCAGTAGCGCTGGCCGCAGTGCAGGCAAACGTTTCAGCACAGGCCGCTGGGAATTCCCCGAACCGGATTGGTTTCCTGGGTCGGCATCATCTGCGGGAAGGGCACGCGATACGGAATTGATGTCTTGGTAGTCGTCCCCAATACCGCGTTGGGCACACACTGCGGCAGTTTTGGAAGCGACTTCAGCCTCGGGTGGTCCAGGTTCGGCTTTGAGGGATTGGGAGGAACGGCGAAATTAAACGTCGAGGTCATGTCGCCGACCACGCCGTTTCGCCACGCGGTGAGATTGGGAACCGGGACGCCGAACCGCGTGCTGATCAACTTCAGCGTCGACGTGTGGTCGAACGTGTCATGAACCATGAGCGGACCGCGGCTGTAGGGTGATACGACGATGCAAGGGACGCGAAAGCCCAGACCGATGGGCCCACGGATGCCGCCGGAGCCCGGTACCGAATTGATGTCGGGCACTGTAACGAACTCGCCTGGCGTACCCGGCGGCGCGGTGGGCGGCGCCACGTGATCGAAGAAGCCGCCGTTTTCGTCATAGTTGACAATCAGCGCGGTCTTTTCCCAGACCGCTGGATTGGACAACAAGATTCGCAGCACGTCCACGATCGCCACCGCGCCGATGGAAACCGGGAAAGCGGGATGCTCGGATAACAGGAATCCGGGCAGTACCCAGGAGACTTTCGGCAGCTTGTTGTTCCGCACATCAGCGGCGAAATCTAACGGGTAGGTCGGGGCGATGCCGAAGCGAGCCAAATTCGATCGGGGATCAGCGGCCTGCCGAAAGTCATTGACCAGCCCATTGTAGCCGACGACCGTGTTATTAAGTGCTCCGAGCAACTTGTTCTGGTAGACCTTCCAGCTGACGGCGGCATCTTCTAGGTTCTCGGGCATGATGCGCCAGCTGAGCTTTTGCTGCGGTTGGATGTTCGGCTCAATCAGTATGGGGCCACCGTTAGTGCCGTCCGGGTCGATCCAGGCACTCATCCAGTAGAGTCGATTGGGCGTGGTCCCGCCCAGCAGCGAACAATGGTAGCCGTCGCAAACCGTAAAAGTGTCGGCAAGCAAATAGTGGATGGGCAAGTCTTGACGGGCGTAATAGCCCATTGTCACCGGCACGTTTCCTTGCAGCGGGCTGAATTGGGCTTGCGCCGGCAGCCAGCCGTCCATGGCGCCGCCATTCCACGATTCGTGCTGGGATACCCAAGCGTGGTCGGGATCGTTCACACATTCGCCGGCAACCAAAGGGCCCCGGGTGGTGTCGAAGCGGAACGGGATGGTGGTGGCAGTGGGATCGACCGCCTGCGTCGCCGGGTTCCAGCCTTTTTGCGCGAATGCCGGCGATGGGTCGTTGAAGCCGCGGGTGCTGGAGAGCGTACCGAAGTAATGATCGAAGGATCGGTTTTCCTGCATCAACAAGACAATGTGCTCAATATCGGTCAAATGACCAGAGCAGGGGCCGGCACCGTAGGCTTTTTCGATTATTGGAGCGGCTAATGATGTGAGAGCGCTAGCGGTGGTGGCGGCAGCCGCTTTAGCCAAAAATTGTCGACGGCTCATTCCGTCGATTGGGGGTTCGCTGCCCACACGCCCTCCTCGAGGCCTTTAATGCCTTCTCCCGATCACGGTATAGTTGTGCCTGCGATCACCTGGATAGCCCGACCGGCGTGTCGGACTCGATAGCACATCTATTTGCCAGCGGCCGCGCCGTCCTGCTACGCCAATTCCCGCGAGAATCTGAGTGCATGCATTTACGGACGCAAAGTTCTGTCACTGCACGCGGTGAGCCGCAACGACATGTTCACGGACACTTCAGCACAACCCGCTGGGAATGCCGCGAACCGGGGTGGTTTCCTGAGTGGGCATCATCTGCGGAAAGGGCACTCGATACGGAATGGCCGGTAGTGTGCCGTCGGTAGTTCCCAGTACGACATTGGGAATGCACTGCGGCAGTTTCGGCACGGCGGCCAACAGCGGATGGCTCAGGTTCGGTTTGGTCGGGTTCGGCGGTACCGCAAAGTTGAACGCCGAGGTCATATCGCCCACAACGCTGTCACGCCAAGCAGTCAAGTTGGGAATCGGAACACCGAACCGCGCGCGAATCAATTTCAGCTGCGAGGTGTGGTCGAAGATGTCATGGACCATCAGCCCGCCGCGGCTAAAAGGCGAAATGACCAAGCACGGCACGCGAAAGCCCAGGCCGATCGGTCCGCGGATTCCTCCCGAACCTGTCACCGCATTGATGTCCGGCACTGTGACATATTCGCCGGGCGTGCCGGGCGGCGCTGTTGGCGGTGTCACGTGATCGAAGAAGCCGCCGTTTTCGTCATAGCTGATGATCAGGGCGGTTTTCTCCCACACCGCTGGGTTGGATAGCAGGATGCGCAACGCGTTCACCATTGCCACGGCGCCCAGGGCCACCGGAAGTGCGGGGTGTTCGGATTGGGTGAACGGCGGCACCAGCCAGGAAACCTGCGGCAGTCTGTTGGCTCTCACGTCGGCCGCGAAGTCCACCGGGTAGCCCGGTGCGATACCGAAACGCGCAAGGTTAGACCTGGGGTTGGCGGACTGCCGGAACGCCTGTACCAACCCGTTATTGCTGATGGGCGTGTTGATGAATCGCCCCGCGTCCTTGCTTTGGTACACCTTCCAGCTAATGCCCGCGTCTTCGAGGTTCTCCGGCATGATGCGCCAGCTGTACTGCTGTTCGGGCAGGAAGCCGGGTTCCACCAACTGCGGTCCACCATTGGTGCCGGCGGGATCGATGGTGGCGCTCATCCAATACAGCCGATTGGGCAGCGTGCCGCCCAGCAGTGAGCAATGGTAGCCGTCGCAAATGGTGAACGTATCGGCCAGCAGATGATGGATAGGAATGTCTTTGCGCGTGTAATAACCCATCACCATCGGGACATACGGGCCGGTACGGGTGGCCGATTGCGCTCCCAGCCAGTTGTCGTTACCGCCGTTGTTCCATGAGTTGTGCATGGCAATCCAGGCGTGATCGGGGTCGTTGACGCATTCACCGTCTAGAAAAGGGCCACGAGTGGTATCGAGGCGAAACGGAATAGTTATCCCGGCCGGGTCGAGCGCCTGCGTCATCGGGTTCCAGCCTTTTTGCTGGAACGCCGGAGACGGGTCACTGAAACCTCTAGTGCTGGAGAGGGTGCCGAAATAGTGATCGAACGACCGGTTCTCCTGCATCAGCAGCACGATGTGCTCAATATCTGTCAAGTGACCAGAGCATGGCCCCGCACCGTAAGCCTTTTCAATCACTGGGGCGGCGTAGTCCATGAGCAACGCTGCGGAGCCAGCGCCAGTGAGCTTTGCAAGAAACTCCCGTCGTGACATTCCTCGGAACGGGTTTCCGCTCACTCAATCCGCCTCCCTGCGCGTACTTCAGCCCACGGTATAGTTACGAAGGCAATTGACAGCGATACGCCCATCGGTGTGTCGCGAGCGGACTTTCCCGTCCGCAAATGCAATACGACCGCTGTTTGGGTTCGGTGCGCGCGAGCGGTGCCCTCGGTGACTGTCAATCTTGAAACAACGCGGGTATCGCGTCGGTTCGCTGCGGAATAACGCCATGGGCGCTGCGATGACACCGAAGCCGCGAGTCATGGCGTGGATGCGAAGTTCTACCAATCGGCACCACGAACTACTTGGCGCCGGGCGCTGGCGCATCGCCACCACGAGTCGGTACTTTGTAATCCAGTCCATACCGAAAACCCTCAAGCGCGGCCGTCGTAGCGGTGACCGCTCGGGACCGGCCTTGGCTCGCCGCCGCGTAGGCAAAACACGAATTAAAGGCCGTCTAGACGAAAATTTATTTAATTCCGAATTTTTCATCGCCTCCTCATAGTGCCATTTCCCGCTGCAGCTTCAGCGCTAGGAGGAGCCGTATAATTCGAGGTCATCGACCGCTCACCCAGTATTCGTGCGATCGGGCCTGGCGCCGACGGTCTTATCCTTGCGCCAGAAAAGACGGGCAGTCCGGGTAACCCCGTCGTGATGGGGAAATCCAACGTCCTGCATGGGTTTCGCAAACCCGTGACGTCGTTGTAGCGTCCGTTGCCATGTGGGGCACGGTGCTGGTGTTAGCTCTTGTTGCGACAGCCGACCCGGTGCGTATCGGGATCAGCGTGCTCCTTTCGTCTCGGCCTCACGCCGCTGGCCCGCTGGTCGCGTTTTGGCTTGGCGGCGTCGCGACTAGTGTTGCCCTGGCTGTAGGGGTGCTTTTCGGCCTCCGTCACTTCGCGCTGGAAACGATGCACCGGGTGGAGCGCGCCACTGCTAGCCCCACCGCCGGGCAGATTCAGATTGCGATGGGTGTGCTGGCGCTGCTCATTGCTGGATTCGCGGGTGGGATCTCGCCGCGTCAGCGGAACCGCCTGAGCATGCCAGGCGCCAGTCCATCTCAATTACAGGTTCTGACGTCGAACACAATCTCGAGGGTGTCGACACGCGCCCAGTTTGCGTTGCAGGCTCGACCATTGCAGGTGGCATTCCTCCTTGGAGTCGGGATGCTAGTGGACCTCAGGTTCTTGGTCGCGCTCACCGCGATTCTGACCTCCGGAGCCGCTGCGGGTACCCAGATCAGTGCGGCCGGTGTCTATACCGTCGTCGCACTTGCCTTCATCGAGCTGCCGTTAGCAAGCCAGCTAGCGGCACCGGCAAAGACCGGCCAGATGATGTCCGCGGTACAGGGTTGGGCAAAGGCCCGACGGCAACAGATCTTCGCTCTCGTCATCGCTATGCTCGGGCTATTTCTCATGACAAACGGAATGGGCCACGCCTGACGCGTACTTGAAAATTCCGTCTGCCTGCGGTTCCATCGCGACCGCGCGTTGACCCTTGCTTTGAGCAGCCAATCAAGCATGGCGCGTCGGCTTAAATGGACTGGCGGCACAGCGAACGACAATCGCCGGCTGGTTTTGCAGGCATTCAGGTTGAGCATCAGGGGGTTGTGATCCGGCGTTGACGGTGAGCAGCTCGCCGACGGGTCGTAGCTGAGTTGGTGTTTGTGGTGCCGGGGCGGCACGGTGATCACGTCGTTGTAGGCGACGGCCCTCCCGGCATTTCTCCGGCGGAGTCTTTCGGGAGGGCCGTCGGTTGCGCCTGGAGGCGCCGATGGTCACCGTAGAGACCGATGTCGATCAAGTCGAGCGCAGCCTGGCAGCGGGTGAGCTGAGTTGCCCGGCGTGTAGTGGTGTGTTGGCGGGTTGGGGGTGGGCCAGGCCGCTGTGGTTGTGTCCGCGCCGGTCGCGGTGCACCGGCTGCGGCGTGACTCACGTGTTGTTGCCGGTAGCGGCGTTGCTGCGGCGCGGCGATGTGGCGGTGGTGATCATGGCCAGGTTGGCGGCCAGCGCGGTGCGCCGGGTGGGGTTTGGTCGGATTGCCGCCGAGTTGGCCCGTCCGGCGGAGACGGTGCGGGGCTGGCTGCGCCGCTTCGGCGGGCGAGCCGAGGCGGTGCGGTCGGTGTTCACGGTGGGGCTGTGTGCGGTGGATGCCAATCCGGTGATGCCTGCGGGGGCCGGCAGCGGGTTCGCCGAGGCGATGGTGTCGATCGCTGCGTTGGCGGCGGCCATTGGGCGCCGGTTTATGTTGTCCACGGTGTCGCTGGCCGAGACCGTGGTGGCGGTGTCGGGTGGGCGATTGTTGGCGCCGTGCTGGCCCGGCCCCCGGTGGGGCATGCCGAGGACACGGTGCGGCCGGCGCTCGCTTGCCGCGGTGTCCTCAAGGCGATCTACGTCGATCGCGTGCTCGCCGTTCGTCGATGAGTGGTCGCTGCGAGCATGCGCGAAACTTGCTGTGCGCCTAGTCCATTCAGCTGAATGCTGGTCAACACCAATCACCCCCACGCTATCCGACGCCAGTT
>NZ_VTZN01000237.1 GCF_008370645.1 Mycobacterium simiae | reverse complement strand
GATGGTGGCACCGGATTTCGCGGAATCAGTCATTGCTGTGCTCCAATCAACGTGTCGGTACTGTCAGCGTCCCCAATTGCTTCCTGGTCGGCCAGCCAACGTTCGGCGTCAATGGCCGCGGCACAACCGCTGCCCGCCGCGGTGACCGCCTGCCGGTAGGTCCGATCGACCAGGTCTCCGGCTGCAAATACACCCTCCAGCGACGTGCTGGTGGTGTGATCCTTAACCAGTACATAGCCGTCCGGGTCGAGGTCAACGGCGCCGCGCACCAGAGCGGATCGCGGCTCATGCCCGATCGCGACGAAGACGCCGGTGACCGGAAGTGTTTTTTCTGCACCGGTGAGGGTGTCGTGCAAGCGCAAACCGGTGACCGTTTTGTCCCCGTCCACCGCGGCCACAGTCTGGTTGGTGAGGATGCGGATCTTGTCGTTGACGCGAGCACGGTTGAGCATGATCTTGGATGCTCGGAACTCGTCGCGGCGGTGCACCAGAGTCACACTGCGGGCGAACCTGGTCAGGAAGGTGGCTTCCTCCATGGCGGAGTCACCGCCGCCGATCACCGCGATGTCTTGGTCGCGGAAGAAAAACCCGTCGCAGGTAGCGCACGAACTGACTCCCCGGCCCAGCAGCTCCTGCTCTCCGGGTACGTGGAGGTAGCGCGCCGCCGCGCCCATCGCCAGGATCACGGCCCGCGCCCGGAAGGTTTCGCCGTCGGCGGTGACCACCGATTTAATCGGCCCAGCTAGGGATACCGACTCCACGTCTTCCATGCGCAGGTCTGCGCCGAATCGCAGCGCCTGCTCCCGCATCTGGTCCATCAACTCCGGGCCGGTGATACCGTCACGAAAACCGGGGTAGTTCTCGACCTCGGTCGTGGTCATCAGCGCACCGCCGAACGAGGTGCCCTCGAATACCAGCGGAGCCAGCTGGGCCCGGGCGGTGTAGAGCGCCGCGGTGTATCCGGCTGGACCGGAGCCGATGACGATGACGTCGTGGACGGTATCTGGGGCGGGGGAGGCGGCGGTCATGCGGGCCTTTCGGTACGGAAGCTGGTCTCGAACGTGTATGAACGCCAGCGCAGGCACTGCTGTTCCCACCCGGGCGGCACGTTACCAGGATGCGCTACGAGCTGGAGATCCGGGCGACTCCAGCGACTCCAGCGACTGTAGTGCTGGCCAACAATCCGGTGTCGGCCGCGCTGCAATTGAGGGCCACCGCGTACACCGCGACATGGTCCGGAGTATCGCCGGGCACCACCAGCACCACTCCCGGGCGGGCATTGATGTCGACCGGTTGAGCACCCAGTATTAGCGTGGACGCCGGGTAGCCGAGGCCGTTGAGGCACGATGCGCGCCGCGACGGGTCGGCGAGCGGGCCGTAGTCCGGGGCGTGCCGCAGCAACTCGAGGATTTGGTCCTGCGAGAGCGGGATCGTCGGGGGCGGCGTCGACACGGTGATGTGCATTGCGGTGGCCGGTGTGTTCGGCGTCGGCTCGGGCTCGTCGATCAGCGCAGCGGTACCGACGCCGATGGCCGCGGCGACCGCTCCTAGTCCGGCTACGCCGGCCAGGACTTTGGTGGGGCGAGTGTGTGCTCGGGCAGCATGGGCGGCTGGGGACACCGGAGAGATGGTGGCCGA
This sequence comes from Mycobacterium simiae, assembly GCF_008370645.1. GTDB lineage: Bacteria > Actinomycetota > Actinomycetes > Mycobacteriales > Mycobacteriaceae > Mycobacterium > Mycobacterium simiae_A. The sequence goes on along the minus strand of NZ_VTZN01000237.1, from coordinate 4,397 downwards.
CGTGGCATGCCTGACCGTGACATGCGGGGCAGGATCTGGTGCTGTCGACGGATCGGCGCCGACCGCGGCGAGATCGCGGCGTACTTGCTGCAACGCGCGCAGGGTCGCTGCCGCCTCGGGGTCAGTGCGGACTCGTTGGCGAATGCGAGTGGCGGTGTTGTCGTCCAGCAGACCTGCCTGCAGGTCGGCGAGAAGCTCCACCGTAAGGGGCGGTTCTGCGCCCGCCGCGTTCTCGGCCTGATTCATCGGCCCCAGTGTGCGTCATGCGCGTTCTGCCGGTCACGTAAGGTCGCGTTGAAGAGTATGCGCACCGGTGTTGAGGTAGCCCAGCAACCCCGCCAGCCGGGCTCGCCCGCGCGCACAGCGGCTCTTGACGGTGCCCTCGGCCACTCCGAGCATCCGTGCGGTGTCGGCGATCGAATAGCCCTGCATGTCGACGGCGACTAAGGCGGCCCGCTGCTTTACCGGAATCCGCAGCAGCGCTCGCTGCACCACGATCGCCATTTCTACCTGCGCCGTTGCATCGGGAACCGGATAGATGTCCTGCAGCGGAACGGTTGGTCGGGACTTGGCGCGACGCAGCCGGTCTAGGCAAGCGTTGACCACGATGCGGTGCAGCCAGCTGCTGACGGCCGCGTCATGCCGAAATGAGGCGGCACAGCAGTGTGCCTTCAGCATCGCCTCCTGCAGTGCGTCCTCGGCGTCTTCGGGGCTCCGGCTGCTCAGCCGCGCCAGCCGGTATAGCTGGCGATGATGGCGGCGAAACAACTGCTCGAAGGCAAGCGCCTCGCCGGCGACGAAAGCCCTCAGCAGCTCGGCGTCGCTGCGTTCCCGGCGGCCCCTCAAACCCACGCGCGGACAGTATCCAATCGGCAGCCGCGCAGCACTTCACCCGAATACGGTGCTGTCCATCGTTAAGACGCGGCTTGGATGGTGATCTCCGAGATGGCGGCGCGGCTCTTGCCGTCGATTGTCCCCAACGTCGAAATCCACACCAGCAGGTTCGACGTGGGTGCCGAGGATTTGACCGCGATGGTGTTATGCCCGGGCTTGAGCGCGGTCGCGGGGGTCAGCACCGTGGTGTCGTCCAGTTTCGAGGGAGTGGGCGTCTGGGCCGAGCGGATCTCCACCTTGGTTCCGGTGCTGGACACGTCGATGGAGACGGCGCCGACCACGGTGGGCTTGGGCAGCTGCAGCAGCAATCCAACGCCGTTCTTGAAGCCCGGGAAGGGCACAGCGTCGGTATAGGTGTCGGTTTCCCAGGAGGTACTCGGATTGCCGTCGATGGCTAGATCGGCTTGGCCTGGGTTGTCTGCTTCGCCGTCGGGGGAGAAGACGGTGGCTTTGGTGGGTTTGACAATGCTGCCCGCCGGTGCCGAACTGCCAGGCTCGGACGTCGACGACGTCTGGGTGTTCAAGCCGAGCTGATCCCGGTTGAGGCCGGCGCCGACGTTGCCGAAGATCTTATTGATCACCGAGACCATAACCAGCAGGGCCACCAGCAGAATGGCGGCGCCGGCGCCGGCGCCGATCAGCAGGTTGCGCCGGCGGCGAGCCTGGGTTTCGCCGTCGGGTGCCGACGTGCGGCGTGGGGAGGCCGGTGCCGGCGGCTCGATGGCGCCGAGAACTTCGGTACGGTCGGCCACCGCGGTCGCCTGTTGCAACAGGTTCAAAAGCGTTGAAGCACTGCGTATCCCGCCATCATCTTGGACAGAACGAACCGCGACCGCCGAAATTTGGAACGGGATGTCGCGGTCGGCGACGGCCGGTTCGACGGCCTGACCGGACCCATCCCGCTCGGCCGGCGCAATTCCGCTGGGCGTCCCGGGCTCTGGCAGCGGCCACCGGTTGACCAGCAGTGCATACAGCGCGGCGCCGATCCCGCGAATGTCGTCCTGCGGGTTGGCGTCCGGCATGGTCGCCGGAAAGGCCAGCACCACATCGCCCTCGATGCTGACGCGCACGCGGCTGGGGTGGTCGATGGACAGGGCCACCCCGGCACGGTGAGCGGCATCGGCGGCCGCGGCCAGCGACTGCATCGCGCGAATCGCCCCGACCGGCGAGGGCGCGGTGTCGGCAACTTCCCGCAACGAACCGCCTCGGATCCATTCGACGACAATCAAGCCGCCGGAACCGGTGTGCAGGACATCGAGCACTCGCGCAATACCGGGTTTGTCGATCCGGCTGAGCCGCAAGGTTCGGGTCAGAATCTCCTGCCGGACGTCATCGGGAAGGGCTCCCTCAGGGTCGACGAAGGTAAGCGCGACTTGTCGGTCCAGCGCGGTGTCGAGCGCCTGCCAGAACTGCAGGTGCAGTGTAGCGCCGTGGAAGATGAGCAGACGGTAGCGGCCGTTGGCGATGCGAGCGCCTGGAACGAGGTTGGCATCGTCTTGTGGCACGGTCGGCTCCGCGCTGCGTTCGCGTGGAGCGTCGAACGGGATCGGCCCCCGGGTCGCGGGTTGGGAACTGCCGCCGACGTATTCGGAACGGCGCGGCGTGGAACCGGGACCCTGACCGAGGCCGGCGGGAATGTCGGGGTGGAAGTCGTCGGCGGCGGGCCGCGGCAGGTCGGAGCCTGACGCGGAGTTGGACGAGGCGGCGCTATCCGACGGGCGCTCGGTCACCTCCGGTCCTTTCGCTATCCCGGTTGTGGTTACCGGAGGTCTGCGCCGGATCGGCAACTGGACCGCACCTTCCCCCGGCGGGGACGACTTTCTTTGCTCAGGGTACGTGACGGCATGGCGACCAGACGATCGATCTGCCCCAGTGACCTCGGGCGACGCAGGGCCTACCAGCCGGCCGCGCCGCTGGATGGCGTTGAGCGCCGCCTGCGCCTCCGGGACCTGCGCACCCAGCATGACCACAGCCACGATTGGCGCCATGATGACACCCAGGATGAGCAGCCGCAGCAGCGAGCCCGGCCCGCCGCCGTGGGCGGTCAACTGGCTCAGCCCCAGCAGCCGATCCGCGACGTGGGCAATCAGGCCGGCCAGCAACGACGCGGCGATGGTCACTAAGATGGTGTGCACCTCATGGGCGCCGATCAGCTGGCCACCGCCGGGCCGCAGTGACTGACGCAGTAGGTAGTAACCGATGATGGCGCCGGCCAGAAACCCCAAGCCGTTGGCCAGCCCCAGATAGCCGGCGACCAGCGCGCGATCACCGGTGATATGCGGTGCCAGTAGCGACGCCGCGATCTTGACTGTCGTGATGACGACGATGATCACGATCGGCGTCCACGGTTGCTCCCGGGCGTAGAAGACCCGCAGCTGCAGCAGCACCAGCCCGTAGGGGATCAAAGTGAACGCCGACAACGCGATCGCCGCGCCCAGATATCCCGCATCGACTTGGCCGAAGCGTCCGTAGGCGAACAGCGCGCTGCCGATGGCGGATCCGCCGACGGTCATGAACGCCACCGTGGGGATCAGCGTGACCATAATGAGCCGGGTGGCCAGCGACAGGTCGGCCAGCACGGCCGGAATGTCGTCGGCTGCGGCGTTGCGGCTGAGCCGCGGCATCACCACCGTCAGCACCGTCACCCCGATCATGCCGAACGGCAGCATTAACACCAGCCAGGTGTAGTTGTAGATGGCCGGACCCGAAGCCGCCGCCGTGCTGGCAATCTGGTTGCCGACTACCAGGCCGAGCTGACTGATCAGCACATAGAGCACCATGGCGCCGGCCATCGCCCCAAAACGCTTGAGCCGCTGGTCAATTCCCCACAGCGGTCGCAGGCTGACGTGTTCGCGCCCCAGCGCCACCAGCAGCAGCGTCGCTTGAGCGAATACGCCCACGGTGGTGCCCACTCCGAGCACCAGCAACTTGGTGTTGCCCATGTCAACGGGATCGACCGACAGCTCACCCGGAACCGCTAGATACACCCCCAGGGTCGCTATCGCGACGACGTTGTTGACCACGGGTGCCCACGCAGGCGGGCCAAATACGTTGCGGGTGTTAAGAATTGCCATGAATACCGACGACAGGCCGTAGGCGAGCACCTGGGGGAGCAGCAGGTAGGCGAAAGCGGTGGTGAGTGGCTCGTTAACTTGCGGTGTGTGGCCCAGCATCAATCGCACCAGCAGCGGCGCGGCTAGCACCGACAGGGCAGTGGCCACAATGAGCAATGCGGTGACCAAGGTCACCAGCCGGCGCACGAACGCGGCACCGCCGTCGGGGTCATCCTGCTCGGCCCGAGCCAGCACCGGTACGAAGATCGCGGTGAACGTCGCTTCCAAGACCAGCGCCGCGACCAGGTTCGGCAGCTGATTGGCCACCGAAAACGAGCTGGACAGCGCCGCGCCCAAGATTGCGGCCAGCAACACGATCCGGGCGAAGCCGGTGAGCCTGCTGATCAGCGTCGCAAGAGCCATTCCCCACGACCGCGACACCAGCGCGGC
>NZ_VTZN01000236.1 GCF_008370645.1 Mycobacterium simiae | reverse complement strand
AGCGAGCCAGGCCGTGCCAGCCCACTCCCACGGCCACCAGCGCCGCCGAAGCCCCGACTAACGACCAGGCACTGAGCCCGTCGACCAAGCGAATCAGCCAGTCCTGCACCGCGCCCGCGGTCTGGATCACCGGGTCATGGGGCTCTGCAGCAGCGAAATAGAGCCGTATCTCGTAGTAGCCGTAATACATCACATAAAGGCCAGTTAGTAACACGACCGCGCCGACGATCCGGCCGACGAAAGGCAGAACCCGCCGAAACGCCGTCGTTGCCGATGACCCGGCCAGCGCCACAGCCAAAGCGGCTACCCCGACGGTGATGGTCATGCCGACCGCGTACGCGAGGAAGGCCAGCACGCCCGAAAGCACCGAACCCTGCTTGAACGTCGTACTGATCACCGCGAGAAACGGTGCGATGGTGCATGATAGCGACGCAACCGCATAGCCCACACCGTAGCCGTACATGGAGGCCAGTCTCCTTGTCGGCGCACCACCACTGCGTTGCGGCAGGATGACGCTGAACTCCTTGCCGGCCAGCATCCAGCTGGCCAAAGCGACCAGCAGAACTCCGATGACTACCGTCGCGAACGGTAGATACTTCTGGGCTGAGGCGATTACCGGTGAGATCAACAGCCCGAAAATGCCGAAGACCGTGAGGAATCCTAACGACATTCCCGCGGTGGCCGCCCCGGCACGGATGAGGGCTACCGGCCGTGACGTGCCGTGGCTGCCGGCAATCACCAATCCCAAATAGCCTGGCAGAAAAGCAAAACCGCACGGGTTGAGGGCGGCCACCAATCCGGCTCCCAGGGCAAAGCTGAGCGCTGTGGTGTCGATCATCGCTCAGCCAGGCCGTTGACCCGCGCTGTTAATTCAGGCTGAGTCAATGAGCCTTTGACCACATCGATATCGCCGTTGGCGCCGACGAATGCCCACGCCGGTTGTTGCGTTATCCCGAATCTGGACCAGACCGCTCCGTCGGAGTCGGCCAGTTGAGTCAACCCGCCGAGTTGGTATTTATCGACGAACGCTTGCATCCCTGATACGTGGTCGTACGCGGCCACGCCGACAAATGTCACCCGCGGGTTGGCCGCTGCGGTCTTGCCCACGACGGGGGCTTCCTGCTGGCACTTCGGGCACCAGGGCGTCCAGAACCACAACACTGCCGGCTTTCCCGCTAGTGTCGCCCCTGAGAATGTCTGTCCGTCAAGTGTTTTGGTGGTGAATTGCAGCTGGTTCGGGATGTGCGCAGCCTGGTCGGCGGCCCCGCGCGGTGATGCAGGGTGTGCAGTCGGTTGGGAATGGGCTCCCGGCGAGCCGCATGCCGCGGTGAACGCCGCTGCGGCGGTGATAGCGAGCAAGGCGGTCAGGCGGCGCGGCATAACGATTCTTTCCGTCGGGTTGGTGAGATTGCGAGCGGTAGTTATCAACATACTACCTACGTACGTAGATAGTATTTGCAGAACACATCAACGGGTCTCCTCAAGAATCGGCGGTCCTTGGTAGGGCCGTTGCAGCACGGCGAATTCGAGCGTTGTCGCGGCGGTGAGGACTGTCTCGAAGAGGCGCGCGCCGTCGTCGTCGCTGGGGATTCGCGTCAGAACCGGCCCGAAGAACGCGCGTCCGTCGACCGCGATGATCGGACTCCCGGCCGAGCCGCCCAGCACATCCTGGCTGGCTTGGTGGGCGTCTCTGGTGGCGTCATCGAAACTGTTGTCATCGAGCACGTTGGCAAGCGATTCGTCGAGTCCGCTCTCGGCGAGGGCCACGCGCTCCTCCTTGGTGCTTCCTTGGACGGTACGCCAGACTGCGCTGGCCCCCATGATACCCCTGTGGGTATTCTTAATCGAAGCCGCGGCGCCGACGTCCGGCTGCCAGCACAATGGATCTATGACGCTGGATCTGAGCGGATACTTCGAACGCATCGGCTACTGTGGTCCCCGCGCTGCGACGCTGGATGTGCTGAGTGATCTGGTGATCGCACACACGCAGGCGATTCCGTTCGAGAACCTCGATCCGTTGATGGGGGTGCCCGTCGACCACCTGAATCCGGAACCCCTGATGGACAAGCTGGTTTACCGACGCCGCGGCGGCTACTGCTACGAGCAGAACGGTCTGATGGGATATGTCCTTGCCGAGCTGGGCTTCCGGGTGCGCCGACTGGCTGGCCGAGTGGTGTGGATGGCCCCGCCGGACGCGCCGTTGCCGGCACAAACACACACCCTGCTGGCAGTGACTTTCCCTGGCTCCGACGGGTCGTGCCTGGTCGACGTCGGCTTCGGTGGCCAGACGCCGACGGCTCCGCTGCGTTTGCAAACCGGCAGCATCCAGGAGACCACACACGAGCCGTATCGGCTGGAAGAGTTCGGCGACGGACTGGTGTTGCAGGCGATGGTGCGCGGGGAGTGGCAGGCGCTGTATGAATTCAGCACCGTGAGCCGGCCGCCGATAGATCTCACCGTGGGAAGTTGGTATGTCTCCACCCACCCGTCGTCACATTTCGTTACCAGCTTGATGGCCGCCACCGTCACCGGGGACGCGCGGTGGAACCTCACGGGCCGACACCTCGCGGTCCATCGGAAGGGGAAGACCGAGAAGATCGTTCTCGACGACGCGGCCGCGGTCGTCGACGCTCTCAGCGGTCGGTTCGGGATCAACGTGGCCGACGTCGGTGAATGCAGCGCGCTTGAAGCTCGGATCGAGGCGACCTGTTTCACGCGGGGGTGAGTGGGGAGCACCTGGGTGTGTCCGACCTTAGCGTGCGCGCAGCCAGGACTCGATGCGCCGCAGTCCTTCTTCGATGTCGCTGCTGGGCCCGGCGAACGACATCCGGACAAACGATGCGCCATGTGTGGTGTCGAAGTCGATGCCCGGCGCGATGGCGACACCGGTATCGGCCAGCAACTGTGAGCAAAAGGTCAACGAGTCGGTGGTGAAGTCGGAGACGTCGGGATAGACGTAGAACGCGCCATCGGTGGGAGCCAGCCGGTCGAGTCCGATGTGCCGCAGACCGTCGAGCAACATCGCGCGGTTCAGGGTGTAGTGGCGCAGGTTGCCCTCGGCCTCGGCGGTAGCCTCGGGTGTGAACGCCGAGACCGCGGCGATTTGCGATAGCACCGGCGGGCAAATGGTGAAATTGCCGGTGAGACAGTCCACCGCGCGACGTAGCTCGGTCGGTACCAGCAGCCAGCCCAGCCGCCACCCGGTCATCGCGTAGTACTTGGAGAAGCTGTTGACCACCACCGCGTTTCGTGAGGCTTGCCATGCGCAACTGGTCCGCGGTGCCCCCGGATAGACCAGTCCATGGTAGACCTCGTCGCTGATCAGCCGAACGCCGGCCGTGTCGCACCACGACGCGATTGCCGCGAGCTCAGCAGCCGGGATGACGGTCCCGGTGGGATTAGCTGGACTGGCGACGATGACGCCCTGCACCGGCGGGTCGAGCTCAGCCAGCAACTGCGCGGTGGGCTGGAATCGAGTCTCTGGCCCGCATGGGATCTCGACGACCTCACAGCCCAGCGCCGCGAGGATGTTGCGATAACAGGGGTAGCCGGGACTAGCCATCGCCACCCGATCGCCGACGTCGAAGCACGCCAGAAAGGCCAGCAGGAAGCCACCCGACGAACCCGTCGTGACCACCACCGCGTCGAGGTCGACGGTGATGCCATGCTTGCGCTGATAGTCCGCCGCGATCGCGGCCCGCAGCTCTGGAATGCCCAGTGCCACCGAGTAACCCAATTGATTGAGATGCAGGGCGGCCGCCGCGGCGGCGCGAACCGGTTCCGGGGCCCCCGCACTGGGTTGACCCGCCGACAGGTTCACCAAATCGCCATGGGTGCGCTGGCGCTCGGCAGCGGCCAGCCAGACATCCATTACGTGAAACGGTGGGATGCCAGCGCGCAGGGCAACACGATTAGTCATGGCCCGGGTAGCACCTCGGCTTCCAATCGACGCAACACTTCTCGTGGCGAATCAAGCAGATGCGTACTGCCGTGCGCACGTTTGAAATACAGCTGCATGTCGTGTTCCCAGGTGATCGCGATGCCGCCATGTAACTGGATCCCCTCGGCGGCCACTGCGTTTAGTGCTTCGCAGGCGGCCAGTCGTGCGGTGGCGGCATTGGCGGGTGTGGGTTGGTTGCAGGCGTCGTCGACGACGGCCCGGGCGGCTACCACTGCGACGTACAGATCGGCCATCCGGTGCTTGAGTGCCTGGAAGCTGCCGATCGGCCGGCCGAATTGCACTCGGCTTTTGGTATATTCGACGGTCAGGTCCAGGCAGCATTCGGCAGCGCCGATCTGCTCGGCTGCCAACAGGATCGCCGCGGTGTGCGCCAACCCTGGATCGGCGGCCAGATCTTCGGTCTCCTCGGGCTGCACGCGGGCCAGCCTACGGGTGGGGTCCATGGTCGCTACCGGCACCGCATGGAATTGGGTCCACTTGGCCAGCCGGCCGTTAGCGGCGCAGACGACGACGTCGGCGAGATCGCCGTTGACGACGTAGTCGGGATCGAGAACCAGCGCGCCGATCGAAGCGCCCTCAGCCAGCGCCGCCAGCGTCTCGGCGTCTGGCTCGGGCGCGGCCAGCAGCGCCACTGCTGCCAGCGTGGTACCCAGCAGGGGAGAGGGCACCAACGCCCGACCCAGCTCCTGCAGAACCGTTGCAGCATCGGCTAGTTGGCCACCCGCACCGCCCATCTCCTCGGGAATCAGCAATGCTGCGGCGCCGACCTGCTCGCAGAGCAGTTGCCACAGCGACTCGTCGTAGCCGCGCTCGGATGCCATCGCTGCGCGCACCGCCGCCGGGCTAGCGTGCTTGGCCACCAGGGCAGCCACCGTCTCTCGCAGCAGCTGTCGCTCTGTGGTCGCATGCGTCATAACGCCTCCAGCACCCGGCGCCGATGCGCCTCCGATGTTCCCCAGGCCGAGCGCAAGGCCTGCACCCGCAGCAGCCATAGTGACAGGTCATGCTCCTGGGTGAACCCGATCGCGCCGTGCGTCTGCAATGCCGAGCGGGCAGCCAGCAGACCAGCGTCGCCCGCGGCCACTTTGGCCGCGCTGACGTCGCGGGGCGACAGCGAAAGTGCGGCGCCGTAAATCAAGGGGCGGGCCAACTCGATCGCGATGTGGACGTCGGCCAGCTTATGCTTGATCGCCTGGTAGGAGCCGATCACCCGGCCGAACTGCGTCCGCTGCTTGGCGTACTCGACGGTTGCGTTGAGCAGTGCTTCAGCAGCACCCACCAGCTGTGCCGCGGTGGCCAATGCGCCGAACTCGTAGGCGCGCACAAGGTCTGCCTGCCAGAGTTGGCCGATTGCCGTCACGTCGTAGAGGCGGCGGCTGGGATCCACTGACTGGTGGCACTGGCTTAAGGCCGCCTCGGTGATGCCCCCCTCGCCGGCGAGCAGCACCAGCCCGGCACTATCGGCATCGACGGCGCGCGGCATCTGTGGCGGCAGTGCGACAGTGGCGATCAGCTCGCCGGCTGCCAAGCCGGCGCAGCGGTCATCGTCGGCGAGCAAAATCGGTGCCACAGCAATGGATTCGGTGACCGGTCCAGGCACGCACCAGCGGCCGAGCCGTTCCAGTGCGACCACGAGATCGACCGGATCAGCGGCCAGTCCTTCGAATCTTTCCGGCACGTTCAGCGCAGTGACTCCCAGATTGGCCAACTGCTGCCAGACCTTACGGCCCGGTGCGACGTCACCCTGCGACCACGCACGAACCGCAGCGGGCAGGTCGGCGACGCCCAACGCCGCATCGATACTGGCCGCGAAGTCGCGTTGCTGTTGGTTTAGTCCAAAATCCACGGTCACTTCTTCTCTCGCGGCAGCCCGAGCAGCCGTTCGGAAATAATGTTGCGCTGAATTTCATTGGTGCCGGCGTAGATCGGGCCGCCCAAGGCGAACAACAGTCCTTCGGCCCACGGCCCGGCCAGCTCTCCGTCGGCCGCCATGATGTCGAGCGCAGTCTGATGTAACTGCACATCGAGCTCCGACCAGAAGACCTTGGTCACCGACGATTCGGCGCCCAGCTCGCCACCGG
>NZ_VTZN01000235.1 GCF_008370645.1 Mycobacterium simiae | reverse complement strand
CGGCGCCGCCCTGGTGGAGTCGCCGATTGTGGACCGTGGCCCATTGCGCCCACACCCATCGGGGTCGCGGCCGACGCGGCCGGGGTACCCGCGGCTACGGGGGCATCACCGCGGCAGTGCCGTGCTTGTCGATCAACCGCGTCATCAATGGTGTGTGGACCAAGGACCCACCGGCACCGCCGAACCAATCCCGACCGCAACCGCTGCCGGCATCTCCGGCGCAACCCGTACGACATCAGTTGCTCCCTTGCCCTCACGTGCGATTCAGGCGGCATCCACTGCGGTCGACAAATCCCCGCCGCGCTAAGGCCTATTACTCGGGCAGCTAAGCCTCGATCCACCGATCGGATCTCCTCTCACAAACTCCATACAGTCGAACAATTCCGCGCGATTGGGCAACAGCTAGCACAGCCGATCACGACACAGTCAGGGGTCGTCGACGATCGCTCGTGCAATGGATACGCGCCAGCACGCTACGTTAGTCCTTAGTCAATTTGGCCTATTTGCGCAATCCTGTCAACTGTTCTTAATTCTTTATTTGGGGAATTTGTTGGTGTCTGGAATTCTCTGGTTATTGAATTGCGGCGCCTCGGATGAATGATATTCATCGTGTTCGGATTTGCGGCTCTTCGTGAGTCGGAGTGCAGCGGCGGCCTGGCGGATATCCACGTGAAGGTTTCGTGTGGTTGATCTGACCTGACTTTTATCACCCTAGTGTTGCGTATCATTGAAACATTTATGTATGTTTTGCTGGGAAAATTGTCGGGTGCATGTGGCCCGGGCGTCGCGGTTGCGCGGTAGTGATCGGTCGAGATTGGAAGCGTTGACGAGGGCGCCGACGGTGCGCGCGGGGCTGGCGGCGGTGTGCCTAACACTGAATCGCCGAACGAATCGCTACGTCGCACCCAACCGTGCCCAAATGGCGGGGACCGCTTCCGGGATTCGGGAGTTGACCCGCCCGATGATGATGCGCGACCGGGACGCAACCCCGTGATCGATGCTGTCGCCGTGCGGTCGCCGTGCTCGCGGAGACGTTGGCCAACAAGGGAAAACCGTCAATATATTTGGGGCGACACATGGGTTGGCGCGGTTGATGGCCGCTCGGTTGGGGACCTCGTTCGCCTCGGTGGCCCAGATCTGGCGCAAGTGGAGCATCCAGCCACACTGAGTGGAAACGTTCAACTTCTCTGCGGACCCCGAGCTGGAGGCCGAACCGCGTGATGTGGTCGGACGCTACCTGGACTCGTCCACCGGGGCGGTGGTGGTCAGAGCCGATGAGAAATCTCGGGTCCAGGCACCGGATCGCACCCAGCCGATCCTGCCGTTACGCGCTGGGATTCCCGAGTAGCAGACCCACGCCTGCGTCCGCTATGGCAAAAGTCAGAGCCAAGTCAAGACCGAAAAAGTTCAGTAAACAGAGAAATACAGAGCTCCTAATTCCTCAAATGAGGAATTAGGTAAAATTTGTCGAACCAACACCAATCAAGTACAGTCTATTCTCTCGCGCGTGGGCCTTTCGATCCAGTTTTCGAGGATCTAATCGCGGTAATGTTGGGACGCCGACTCGATGGAGGCGTGCAGTTTCGCGAATAGGTCCGCCGGACTTGGGGGGCGTGCCGTGCTCAAGCACTGGCGTTCCGAACACGCCGAATTAGAAGTTGACAAAATGCCGGATCCGCTACGCGAATAGGCTGTGTGATACTAGGCTCGATTTGCCTGCGATCGAAAGGTCGCCGAAATTCAACCGAAAGGGAAATAATAGTGTCGTTCGTGCTTGCAGCGCCCGAGGTAATAACGGCTACGTCTGCGAATTTGGCCGGTATCGGCTCGGCTCTTCAGGAGGCAGCCGCGGCGGCTGCCGGCCCCACCACCGGGATCGCCGCCGCCGCCGCCGATGAGGTTTCCATCGCTGTCTCGCAGCTGTTTGGCACCTACGGCCAGGAATTTCAGGCTCTCAACGCCCAACTGGTGGCGTTTCATGACGAGTTCGTGCGCCTGTTGAATGGTGGCGCTGCGGCATATCTCACCGCCGAGGCCGCCAATGCTGGGCAGATGCTGGCGAAGGCAGTTGAGGCGCCGCGGACGAATAGCGGCGCGGCCTCACCGTTGTTCGACCAGATCGTCGCGAGCGTACCCGGGCTGCAGGGGCTCGAGGCGGGCGTGCTGCCCACGCTGGTGGCGCCCCGCGCGGCCGCTGCCGCACCCGGCGGCGCCTACCAGCAACTCTTTGCCAACACGGCCACCAACCTGCAAGCCCTCACCAGCGACTGGGCTGCTCATCCGTTCCCGCTCCTGAGCAAGATCATGGCCAACCAGGAGATTTACCTAGCGCAGACGGCCATCGCTGCCGGCAGCGCCATCCAGAACTTGCCCGCCGAGTTGGCGAATTTGCCTGTGGCCGTCCCGGCTGCCCTGCGGGAACTTTTAGCCTTCAACCCCGGACTTCATGTGCAGCAGTTCATCACCACACAGACCGGTTTCGCGCAGACCATCGGCACGGAGCTGAACGACGCGACCAACGAGATCACGGCCGGGCTGCCTCGTTACGAGGCGGAGCTTCGGGTGGCCTACCGACACCTGGAGGCAGGCGAGTACACCGACGCGGCGGTGGACCTGGCGAAGGCTCATGCCAACCTTTTCGTCACCGGAGCCGAAGCCAACAACGTGAGAGTGACCATTGACGGTTTGTCGGTGCGCATCTCGACGAACGTCACCCTGCGTGGCCCACTTGAGCACCTCTTCACGATCGCCGGCGTCCCCGGACAAGAGGCGCAGTACCTCACCGACCTGATGCCTCCGGGCTCCATCCCCAGACAGATGTCGCAGAACTTCACCAACGTGTTGAACACGCTCAGTACTCCCGGTATCTCGGGGAGCATTGCGGTGCATCTGTTACCGGTCGGCGCAGAATTCAGCGCTTTCTTCGGGCTGCCGTTGGCGCTAGGTTATGCGGCGGCGGGTCCGCCGGTTGTCACCTTCCACGCGCTTGCGACCAGCGCCACGGCGATCGAGCACGCCATGGCCACCGGGAACGGTCTAGCAACACTTGGTGCACTCATTGATGCTCCAGCCGTTGTGGCCAACGGGTTCCTCAACGGGCGAGAAATTATGGATTTGACAATTCCGGTGTCAACCGGTCTCCCATCACCGCTCCCGACAACGGTATCGATCGTGCTGCACATGCCCTTCGACGGGATTCTCGTCCCGCCACACCCCGTTACGGCGACGATAGACGTGCCTGGTTTCCCCTTACCGGGTTTTCCGGTTGACCTAACCATCGGCGGCACGCCTTTCTCAGGAATGGTTCCGCTGCTGGTGAACTACCTGCCACAAGAGCTAGCGAAAGCAATTACGCCCGCAGCGTAGCCGGCACAATTTCGTTCAGCACTACCACGAAATCGGCCGCAAATACCGAGGCGTTCAACTCCGGCATAGCAGCTGACTTTTATCACCCTGGTGCGCGCCGTCGCCGCCGTGGATGCTGGCGAGGGCGTCGGGTGCGGGTTCGGCCGCGGCGAGGGCCTGCAACTGCCCGTCAGGTTCTCGGAGACGCCGGTGGATGTAACTGTTGTCGTGCGTAGCCTCGAGCAGCTGGCGAAGCGACGCGAGGTCGGGAATCTGTCGACGTCTACGACGTGGTCGCGGCCAGAGAACTCTACGGCGTGCTGGCTCAGGGTGCGACCGCAAGGGCGTTGTGGAGTAGCTCAGCGACGCGCCGCCAGTACAGCCAGTCGGCAATGGCGGCGCGCTGTGCGGCGAAGTCGACCGCGGTCTGCGCCTCCCCGAGAATGACTTCGTGGGCGTGGGCGGCGTAGCTGTGGAACGCGCTCAGGTGTGCGCCGTCACGACCTTCGGCCTCGCTGGTCATGGGTATGAGAACCTCGAACCACAACGCGGGGCGTCGATCAGCCAACAGGTTGACATCCACCGGAGGTGGCGGCAACAGGTCGATCAAATGCCCATCACTGGTCGCTGCCAACAGGTCGGCCGCCACTGGATCCACCACCTCTAACCGGGATCGACCGGTCATTTTTCCGGTGGCCGGGATGTCGTCCGGTTCGAGCACAATCTTGGGCACGCCAGGATCGGAAGTGGCCAGAGGCTCCTCGGTGCCGATCACCGCGCGCAGCTGGGTGTTGTGATGGGCTGCCCAGCACTGCACGGCTATCACCGGGCGGGTCGCCCAGCGCGCCCGCTCGCTAGCTGGGATCGCCTCGTCGGCGCTGGCCATCTCCACCAGCTCCGGTAGCTGCACCCCATCGGGAATGTAGGCCACCCCATAGCTGTTGGCCACCACGATCGCGTCGTCGGTGGTCACGGCGGTGACCCAGAAGAACCCGAAATCGCCCCAGCCGCCCACATCGGCCGCGTTCAACGCCGCCGCGATTCGCCGCGCCAGGGTCAGCACATCAGGTTCATCGGTGCTCGGGCGAGCGGTCGAGGCTGCAGCGATCGCGTCGCGTTCGGCGCGCGCCGCCGAAACCGGGATCAGCGCCCGCTCACCGCCCCCCTGCACTTGCGGGTACGCGGGCAAACCCGCGCCCACAGCCGGCCGCATCTCCGCCACCGCTCCGCTGGACCATCCTGGTGTTGTGGTGGCGGGCGGCCCACCCGATACCACGCGCCCGACCGGAGCAGCAGCACCCGAGCCTGGACCCGCGGCGGCGCCGCCCGGTGGGGTCGGCGCGGTCGACATCGTGGGGACCGCCGACATGGCCGGCGGCACCGGCGCCACCGGCGCCACCGCCGGCGCCGGCCCGGCCGGCGAGCCAGCCGCAGCGGCCGGCGAGCCAGCCGCAGCTGCGGTCTCCTCGGACAACGATGAACTCTCTACAGGTTCTGAGCCCAAAAGCGGTGGCTTCTCCTCCGACTCGTCCTGCTGATCGACGGATCCAGGCCGAGCTGTTGGCGGCCGCTTCGACTCCTCCGAACTCATCGGGGCCACCGACCTCCCCCCTGGGGCGTTCGGCTCCGACTCAGGAAAGCCATTAGGAACAGCCGCCGGAGATGTCGGAATTCCCGCAGCTGGTGTTTCACCCGGCGGCGACGGCGGGGTGGCAGATGCCGCCGCACCCGGGGTTGGCCGAGGGGCGTCAGGTGGCGTCGCCGCCGGGGTTGGCTGGGGGGTGTCAGATCGCCTGGCGTTCGCGGTGGGCGCTGTGGTCCCGAGTAACTGTTGCGAGGGGTTGGGCAGCGATTGGAAGAATGATGGCGGTGTGAGTGGCGTGCCGTCGGGGAGGGCATTGATAACCGCACTGGTGCTTATCTTCGGGAACATTTCATCTGGGATCAGGGCCAGGCCGGTCTGCATCGCCTCCGCAATGGTGGTGACCATACCGACGTTCGCCTCGTGCACCGCAACGATCAACGCCGCGATCTCGGCGGGCGCCTCGGGGTCAACCTCCACAGTTTCCTCCAGGAGATCTATCTCCACTTCAGCCGCCACCACGACGTCGCAGATCTCCTCCTTGATCGACATGACCAACGCGGCCATGTCGAGGTACCAGAGGTACACCGAGCGGAGTTCCGCTACCAGTCTCTCTATCCGCGAGCTGACGTCGAGGAGCTTGGAGTGGGCGGCGTTGGCGGCGTCGCCGGACCAGACACCACCCTCGAAGATCTGGCGCATCTGCTGCAGGCAAGTCGAGTGCACGTCGGCGAGTTGTTTGTGCACCAAAATGTAATCCTTGGCCTGGTCATACAAGTCGTTCTCATCGACCTCGGGCCACCCGCCAGGGTCGAGCATCAACTCAGCGTAGGGACTTTCCGGCTTCTCCACGCCCATCGCCTACTCGCCTCCCAGGGTCTGAGAACCCCGTTCGGGCACGCCTGTCGGGTAGCTAACAGCGCCCTGTTGAACGGCGGTGGGCTCCCGCTGCTCCGCTTCGACGACCGCGGTCGCCGCGGTTTCAACGCCTTGTCGCAGCAGCGCGTCTGCGATGCGCAGCTCGGTCCGCCCATGGAGCCCGATCCTAGTGACCTGAACAGTCCGGGCTTCGGTTGTGGCCGTGCAGGATTCGGCTTTCATCCCGTGTAGCGATTCGCCCAGGGTCGACTGAAATCTATGCGCCGGCGGCAACACTTCAGCCACCCGCTCGTATCTCACGGAGCAGACTGGCGATCCTCGCCGCCGAGTCGCTG
>NZ_VTZN01000234.1 GCF_008370645.1 Mycobacterium simiae | reverse complement strand
CCTGGGCGCGCCGCCATTGAGCGAAGACATCGACCCAGCTGTTGGCCGCCGCGTAGGCGCCCTGGCCCGGCGAGCCCAACAGGGCCGCTCCGGAGGAAAACAGACAGAACCAGTCCAACGGCTGTCCGACCGTGGCGCGGTGCAGGTTCCAGGATCCGAAGACCTTGGGCGACCAGTCGCGGTCGATGAGCTCGTCGGTGATGTTGGTCAGCGTGGCGTCCTCGACCACCGCCGCCGAATGGAGCACACCACGCAGCGGCAGGCCGGTAGCGGTTGCTGCGCTCACCAGACGGTCCCCGGTCTCGGGGTCCGCGATGTTGCCGCACTCCACCACAATGTCGGCCCCGGCTTTACGGAGGCGGTCGATAGCCTGCCGTGCCCTGGGGTTGGGCTGCGAGCGGGCGGTCAGCACAATCCGGCCGCAGCCTTGACCACCGTTCGCAGCGGCCATCTGCTCGGCGAAGAAAAGGCCCAGGCCACCCAACCCGCCGGTGATGATGTAGGCGCCGTCGGGACGGAAAGCCGGAACCTGCTCCGGCGGCACCGCCACGCTCCTAGCGCCATTGCGCGGTATGTCGAGCACGAGCTTGCCGGTGTGCTCGGCGTTGCTCATCGCCCGGATGGCGTCGGCCGCATCGGTCAACGGGTAGTGAGTGCACTCCGGTGGGCTCAAAACGCCGTCCGCGACCAGCTTGAACACTGTGGTGAGCAACTCACGCACCCGGGCGGGCTGGATGACAGTCATCAGCGCGAGATCCACGTAGTAGAACGTCAGGCCGCGCCGGAACGGGTAGAGCCCCAGCCGGGTGTTGCCGTACACGTCGGCTTTGCCGATCTCGACGAACCGCCCGCCGAAGGCTAACAGCTCCAGCCCTGCCCGTTGTGCGGCTCCGGTCAGCGAGTTCAGCACGATATCAACGCCGTATCCGTCGGTGTCGCGGCGAATCTGCTCGGCGAACTCAACACTGCGGGAGTCATAGACATGCTCAATTCCCATGTCGCGCAGCATTGCTCGTTTGCGCGGGTTGCCGGCCGTGACGAATATCTCGGCATTTGCGGCGCGCGCGATTGCTATGGCTGCTTGCCCCACGCCGCCGGTTGCGGAGTGAATCAACACCTTGTCACCGGCCTTTATCCCGGCCAGGTCGTTTAGCCCATACCAGGCCGTGGCATGGGCTGTGGCCGACGAAACCGCTTGCTCATCAGCAAGGCCGGGGGGCAGCGTGATGGCGAGGTTGGCGTCGCAGGTGAGGAAGGTGCGCCAGCAGCCGCCTTCGGAGAAGCCGCCGACACGGTCGCCGACCTGGTGGTCGACTACGCCTTCGCCGACCGCGGTCACCACACCCACGAAGTCCATCCCCAACTGCGGCTGGCGATCGTCGATGATGGGGAATCGGCCGAACGCGATGAGAACGTCGGCGAAGTTGATCGTGGACATCGAGACCGCGACCTCGATCTGCCCAGGACCGGGCGGAACCCGGCGACTTGCGACCAGTTCTAGCGTTTGCAGGTCACCCGGCGTGCGGATCTGCAGCCGCAGACTGTCGCGCTCGGGGTCCAAGACGGCGGTGCGCCGCTCGCCGTGGCTCAGCGGGCTGGGGCACAGGCGCGCCACATGCCACTGGCCATCGCGCCAAGCGGTCTCGTCCTCCTCGGACCCGCTCAGTAGTTGCTGCGTCACCTGCTCGGCTTCCGTGCGCTCATCGACGTCAACCTGCGTGGTGCGCAACAGCGGATGCTCACTGCTGATCACTCGCAATAGCCCACGCAGCCCGGCCTGCTCCAGGTTGATGCCGGCTGCCGCATCTTCTGGCCGCACCACCTGGGCTTTCCTGGTCACGACGAACAACCGGGGCAGCTCACCTTCCAATTCGGCCAACTCGCGGGTGATCCGAACCAGATCACGCACCTGCTCACGCCCCTCGAGCAGAGTTTGCTCGTCCGGATCGCCGGCGCGTGGCTTGCAGATGATCACCACACCATCGGCGGGGCGGCTACGTAGGTGAGCGCACAGCTTTTCCACGCTGGCTGCGGGGTCAACCTCCCGAGACCACGTCAAACTGGCGCATTCGGTGCCCTCGGGCCCGTGCGATTTCAGCGCGTCCACCAACGTGGCTGCGAACATGTCCGCGGCGTTGGACATGTCGAGCAGCAGCCAGGATCCCGCCTCTTGGGGCACCTCGGGCAGCGTTCGCTGCTGCCACTCGAGGGTCAGCAGCCGCTCGCTGAGCAAGCGGTCACGCTCGCCGCTCGCGGAGGTCCCGGTTCCCATCTGCAGCCCACGCACGGCTAACAGGACCGTCCCGTGCTCGTCCAGCACGTCGAGATCGGCCTCACCGCTGTTTCCCTCTACTTTGGTCACTCGGGTGTAGCAGTAGCGGGCGTTGCGGGTAGGCCCGTAGGCCCGTAGTTGCCGCACACCCAGGGGCAGCAGCAGGCCGCCACCGGCGGCGGCGTCGACGGCCGCGCCGACGGACTGGAAGCAGGCATCCAGTAGCGCCGGGTGGATGCGGTAGGCGCCCTGTTGGAAGCGAATCGAAGCGGGTAGAGCGACCTCGGCCAGCGCCGTGCCCGCACCCGTCTCCGCGGAGCGCGCGGTGGCCAGACCGCTGAAGGCTGGACCTAGTTGAACACCTCGCTCGGCGAACGATTCCCGCATCTCGCTGCCGTTCAGCGTGACCGGATGCGCCGCCAGCAGCGCGGTGATGTCGTAGGCAGGTGGCGGGGCATCCGCCTCGGCGGCATGCAGCGTCGCGGTGGCGTGTTGGGTCGTCTCGCCCTCCTGATTGGACCCCACCGCGAAGCTGACGACACCGGGCGCATCGACCGTTGCAACGGCGTCGATCGGGGTCTGCTCGTCGAGCAACAGCATCTGCTCAAAGGCGATGTCGCGGACCTCCGACGCCTGGCCGAAGACCTCCTCGGCTGCAGCCAACGCCATTTCGCAGTAGGCGGCCCCAGGCAAGGCGGCTACGTTGTGCACCTGATGATCACCCAGCCAGGGCAGTGCTGAGGTGCCGACATCGGTCTGCCACACGTGGCGCTGCGGCTCCTCGCTCAGTTGCACGTGTGCGCCCAGCAACGGGTGCACGGCGATCGTGCAGGCGCCTTGCGCTTTTTGCTCTTGACCATCTCCGTCGATGAACAAGCGGCGGTGCGTCCAGGCCGGCAGCGGCGCGTCCACCAGCCGACCGGCGGGATACAGCACCGAGAAGTCCACAGCAGCGCCGGCGCTGTGCAGGTCCGTCAGCAAGCCGCGCAGCCCGTGGGGCAGCGGCTGCTCACGGCGCATCCCAGCCAAGGCAGCGGCCGACATGTCCAGACTCCGGGCGGTCTGGTCGACAGCGTGGGTCAACAGCGGGTGCGGTGCGAGCTCGGCGAACACGCGGTAGCCGTCTTCGAGCGCGGCCTGCACTGCCGCAGCGAACTGTACGGTGTTGCGCAGATTGTCCACCCAGTAGCCACCATCGCACAGTGGCCGCTCGCGTGGGTCAAACAGGGTCGCCGAGTAGTAGGCAACTTTGGGTGACATCGGGTTGAGATCGCTCAGTGCCGCCGCCAGGTCGTTGAGTACGGGGTCGACTTGTGGCGAATGCGACGCTACGTCGACGGCCACCTCGCGCGCCATGATGTCCCGCTGCTCCCAGCGTGCGACGAGATCACGCACAGTGTCGGTGGCACCGCCGATCACCGTGGATTGCGGTGAGGCCACGACCGCGACGGTGACATCGTCGATTCCACGGGCCATCAGCTCCGAATTAACTTGCTTGGCGGGCAGTTCCACTGACGCCATCGCACCGGCACCCGCGATGCGGGTCATCAATGTGGAGCGACGGCAGATGACGCGCGCACCGTCTTGCAACGACAACACCCCCGCGGCCACGGCGGCGGCCGCTTCCCCCAGCGAATGTCCGATTACCGCGCCCGGGCGCACCCCGTAGGTCTTTTCCATGGTGGCGGCCAGCGCGACCTGCATCGCGAACAGGGTCGGCTGCACCTTGTCGATCCCGGTCACGGTCTGCGGCGCCGTCATCGCCTCCGTCACCGAGAATCCTGACTCAGCGGCGATTACCGGCTCGAGCGCCGCTACTGTCGCGGCGAACACCGGCTCCCTTGCGAGTAGGTCGGCACCCATTGCCGCCCACTGCGAACCCTGACCGGAGAATACCCAGACCGGTCCCCGATCGCCCTGCCCCACCGCGGCCTCATACAAGACGTCGCCGTCGGCCACCTCCCGCAAGCCCTCGACCAGGTCCGGCAGGCTGGCGGCAACCACCGCGGTGCGCACCGGCCGGTGCGCGCGGCGCCGCGCCAGCGTGTATCCCAGATCCGGCAGCGCTGACGAGCCCCAGGAGTCCGAGGAGTCCTGATGCTGTTCGACCCACTCGGCGAGCCGGCGCGCGGTCTGGCGCAAGCCGTCGGCGGAGGTCGATGACAACGTGAAGAGCAGCGGCTCCTGCGTGGTCGCGGCTGGGGCTGGTGCTGAGACTTTCGCTGGGGCTGCTGCTGGGGCCTCCTCGAGGATGGCGTGCACGTTGGTGCCGGACATGCCGAACGAGGACACCGCGACCCGCTTCGGCGCGCCGTTGGCTCCGGTTGGCCATTGCGTAACGGCCTGCGGCACAAAAAGATTCGTCGTAATCTCGGCAAGCTCGTCGGGCAGCCGGTTGAAGTGCAACAGCGGCGGCACCAGCCCATGGCGAAGCGACAGAATCGCCTTGATCAGCCCGACTGCCCCGGCTGCGGACTCGCTATGCCCCATGTTGCTCTTGGCGGATCCGATCGCGCAGGGAGTCCCGGCGCCATACACCCGCGCCAGACTCCGGTACTCAATCGGATCTCCCACCGGGGTGCCGGTGCCGTGCGCCTCCACGGCACCGACCGTTTCAGGCTCTACACCGGCCATCGCTAACGCCGCGCGATACACGGCGACCTGCGCATCTTCGGACGGCATCGTCAGCGTCTCGGTGCGACCGTCCTGATTGGTGGCCGTGGCACGCACCACCGCCAGGATCCGGTTGCCGTCGCGCAGCGCGTCCGGCAGTCGCTTGAGCAAGACCATCGCGCAGCCCTCGGAGCGCACGAAGCCGTCCGCCTCCGCGTCGAATGAATGACAGCAACCGGTCGCCGAAAGCATGCCCTGTCCGGACGTCGCCACGCTTCCGTGCGGCTCCAGGAGCACTGCACAGCCACCGGCTAAAGCAAGCTCGCTCTCCCCCTCGTGCAGGCTCCGGCAGGCCAGGTGCACCGCCATCAGGCCCGAGGAGCACGCCGTGTCAAAGGTCATCGCCGGACCGTGCAAGCCCAGGGCGTAGGCGATCCGCCCCGAGGCCACACTGTTGTTAAGGCCGGTGACCACATACGGGCTGGCCAAACCGCCCGCACCCTTAGTAATAACCAAGTAGTCCTCGTGGGTCAGCCCGGTAAACACGGCCGTCGAGGAACCGGCCAACGATGCCGGGTCCAGACCCGCATGCTCGATCGTCTCCCACGCCGTTTCCAGCAACAACCGATGCTGCGGATCGATCGAGGTCGCCTCCCGCTCACTGATCCCGAAGAACTCGGCATCGAAGCCGGCGACGTCGTCGAGGAACCCACCCCACCTCGACACCGTTCGACCGGGAACCCCGGGCTCAGGGTCGTAGAAGTCGTCGGCGTCCCAGCGGTCGGACGGAATCTCGGTGACCAGGTCGTCACCGCGCACTAAGGACTGCCAAAACTTGTCGGGCGAGTCGATCCCCCCGGGAAGCCGACATCCCATTCCGATGACTGCAATGGGAGTCACGTGTGTATCCATCGCTCACTAACCTCGTCTCAACTCAACCGGTGTTACCCGACGACAGCATCGAATTTTCGCATGGGCAACAAAATGGCCGCAGCGCCGCTCGCCCAGCCCCTCATCCGAGCTAGCCCGGATCTCGATACCCGACGACGGGTATCGGTGTCCCCAGCAGCTTAGACTCCCCTTCTGGCACATGATGGGCCGAAGTCAGAATTCTACTGGTTCGGCCGGAGGCCAGGTCCTTGAACAGCGTAAAAGATGCCGACTAGCGCGCTGCAGGTGGCGGTCAGCGGCCCGCAACACCATCGGGGTTAGCGGTTGTTGGCGGGTTATTGGCTGGTACCGAGCGCTCTCCACCCGGATGACTTTGCCCGAGGCTGCTGGGCGGATCGCCGACCAGGTGACGTGTCGCTTCCCTCGAATTGCGTCACTCAGGTTCGATGCAGGGT
>NZ_VTZN01000233.1 GCF_008370645.1 Mycobacterium simiae | reverse complement strand
GTCCAGCTGGGCCTGAGAAGTTTCGGTAGCGGCGGCGCACCTGTAAGCAGGTACGCCCGCCGCGACCGTTGATTGCGCACGCCTACGCACGGGATGCTAACGCCCTGTGCGTAGGCGTTCGCAGTTTTCCGATCGTGGTCATCGCGGACCCGGGCGGATCTGGTCCCTAGAACCGGCCGCCACCACCCAGGAACCCGTCGCCGGATGAGCCCCCGGAAGAGCCGCCGAACGACGTCGGGCTCCAGCCGCCAATACCACCGCGCAATCCTCCGCTGAGGATGTTGCCGATAATGATGCCGCCCAAGACCGCGCCGGCGTTATCGCCCCCCCGCGGGGTAAATACGCGCTGGGCCGCTTGTACGTCGGCATTGGCCAGCGCTTGCGCGTTAGCCGCCAAGGTCGATGCCGTATTAGCATGGCGCATCGCCGTAGTCGGGTTGGCCGAACGCTTGTCGTGTGCGGCCTGCAGCTGACGTTTCGCCTCGGCGAGCCTGGTCCTGGCTTCGGGTCCGACACTGCCGCGGCGGGTGTCGATATAGTCCGACACCGCGCGCACCCGCGACTCCGCGGTGAATAACGCCTGCTCGAATGACCGGTTGAGTCGTTCGGCGTTCGCCTGTTCCTGCGCCACGGCGGCCAATATCTGGTCGAGATCCGCGCCGGCCTTGGTGAGCTCGGAAAAAGTTCCCAACGGATCGGCGGCGCTAGCACCGGAAGAAGTGCGTGAGTTCTCCGCGGCTCGTGCGGCTGCATCGCGCGCCGTACGAAGTTCCGCAGTGTGTGCCGACTTGTTGTTCGGTGCCTGCTGTAGTTGCACGTCGGCCTGATTGATGCCCGCCTGTAGATCGGCCAGTACCGACGGCAAGGCGTCAACGGCATGGCGGATGTCGCTGGCCGCGGTGTCCACCGCGTCAAGTAGGGACCGCGCTTGCCCAAGCGCAGATTCGGCGGCACGGACGGCGTCCACCAAGCCGGACTGCCGGCCACTCACCGCCTGGGAGCACAGTTCACGCGCCGCACTGATGTTGCTGTCGGCGAACGCCAGTCGCTCTTGGGCAGTCGCGACATTGGCGGAGATGGAAGTCAGCGCCGCCACGCCGAATTCGTCGTTCAGCTCGACCAACCGCTGTTGCGTCGGGGCGATACGGGCGGTGAGCTCGATGTAGTGCCGGGTCAGCTGATCCAGCCGAGACGGAGCGTTGATCACCAAATCGCGCAGCTTCTCGAAGGCCTCAGTCTGGGACTCCAGCTCACGGTCCGCGCTTGCCGCCGAGACGATGACCCGGGTAAGTAGCTCACGCCGTTGCGCCGGCGTCTCGGGTGCGCTGTCGTCAAGTTGTTGTCGCACGCTGAACGCCTGGGCCAGAGCCGCTTTGGCGTTGTTTACCGCCCGGGTAAAGGGTGCGGTGCGCTCGTCTCCGAATTCGTCGATCGCCAGTGCCAGCTCGTTAGAGCTGGTGCGCAACGCGTTGTCGACTTCTACTACCATCGAGCGGGACAGGTCGTCGAGAATGTCCAGCGGCACGGCGGCGAGCGCCCGTGCATCGGTAGGGTCGACACGTCGTGCTGCCGCCAACGCGTCAATGCGCCGGCGGCGACCGCGGTAACGCATGACGACTAGCAGGATCCCGACCGCGCCGACAATCACGCCCAGGGCGACCAGCAGCACCACCCGGCCTGACGAACTGGGTGCAATATTGAGGCCGTTGGCCGCGGCAATGGCAGCGCCGGCCCAGTCGCCGTTGCGCAGTGCCGGCTCGATTTGGTTACGTCGCAGCTGATCGACTTGACTCGCGCTGACACTTTGCACGGTGGATGGAACCAGGAAGGCATAGGCTCGAGAGACGGTAGCGACAGCCAGCAGGACGTCATAGCTACCCAGCTCGCTGGTCCGGATGGTGCTCTGTGCCCAATTCGTGGCGCTCTGCCCGGAAAAGTCGTCGACGTAGACCACCCATAGCCGGATACGGCGATCGGCGTAGAGTCGATCAACGGCCGAGCTGACTTGGACGCGGCCAGACTCGGTCAGCGCTCCTGCGGTGTCGGTGACATAGCCCGGTAGCCGCAACGGCGGCTGCGCGCCCGCCGGCGGCGCCAGCAGCAGGCCTACGGTGAAGATGGTCAGGACCACGCTGAACAGGCGAGCGATGCGCATACGGCTAATTTAGCCCTGCAAGGCTGCCGCCCCGCGGGGCTCGGTGTGTGGATTCGTCCAGTTCGCGGGAAAGGGCCACGGCCCTGGCAGACTGTGGGTCGGTGACCACGAATCAGCAAGACCCCTATGACGACTTCGATCGTCTGCGGCGGGTCAGCGAAGCGCCGAAGACGGCGGGTCTGCCGGGTACAGAGGGACAACACCGCAGCGACTTCGCCCGGGACCGAGCTCGAGTGTTGCACAGCGCCGCGCTGCGCCGACTCGCCGACAAGACCCAGGTCGTTGGGCCGCGGCAAGGCGACACGCCGCGCACCCGGCTGACCCACTCGCTGGAGGTGGCCCAGATCGGGCGGGGCATGGCGATCGGACTGGGCTGCGACCCCGACCTGGTCGAACTGGCCGGTTTGGCGCACGATATCGGGCACCCGCCGTACGGGCACAACGGTGAACGGGCGCTCGACGAAGTGGCAGTCGACTGCGGCGGCTTTGAGGGCAACGCCCAAAATTTCCGCATCCTGACCAGCCTGGAACCGAAAGTTCTAGACGAACAAGGACGCAGCGTAGGGCTCAACCTGTCCCGCGCAGCCTTGGACGCGGTCACCAAATACCCATGGCCGCGGGTCCACCAGCGACGCAAGTTCGGCTTCTACGACGAAGACCGCGAACCGGCGGCCTGGGTCCGCGCCCGCGCGCCGGCGGATCGACCGTGCCTGGAAGCGCAGGTAATGGACTGGGCCGACGATGTCGCGTACTCGGTGCACGACGTCGAGGACGGCGTTGTCTCGGAACGCATCGATTTGCGCGTGCTCGCCGACACTGACGACGCGGCCGCACTAGCCACGCTGGGGGCAAGCGAATTTTCCCGGGTCAGTGCCGAGGAGTTGATGGAGGCAGCCCGCCGGCTGTCCGGGCTGCCGGTGGTCGCCGAGGTGGGTAGGTACGACGCCACCTTGTCGGCGTTGGTCGCGCTGAAGCAGTTGACCAGCGAGCTGGTGGGGCGGTTCGCCTCGGCCGCGATCGCCACCACTCTCGCAGTAGCCGGTCCGGGGCCGTTAGTGCGTTATCAGGCCGACCTGCAGGTGCCCGACCTGGTGCGTGCCGAGGTCGCGGTGCTGAAAATCCTTGCGCTGCAGTTCATCATGTCCGACCCAAGGCATCTGGAAACTCAAGCCCGGCAACGCGAACGCATCCACCGGGTCGCGCAACGGCTATATTCGGGCGCCCCGCGAACGCTCGATCCGTTCTTCGCTGCGGCCTTCAACACCGCTGCCGATGACGGTGCGCGAATGCGGGTCATCGTCGACCAGATTGCCTCCTACACCGAGGGTCGGCTGGAACGCGTCGACGCGGGCCGATGCGGCGACCGGACCGACGTCTTACCCTGAGCCTTTAGAATCAGCGAATGTCGAGTCCGGCGGGTCGCTCCAGGATTTCCGATCGTGACATCGCCGCCATCCGCGAAGGAGCCCGCATCGAGGATGTTGTCGGTGACTACGTCCAGTTGCGGCGTGCCGGGGCCGACTCCCTGAAGGGACTGTGCCCGTTTCACAACGAGAAGTCGCCGTCGTTTCATGTGCGGCCCAACCACGGCCACTTCCACTGCTTCGGTTGCGGCGAAGGCGGAGACGTGTACGCGTTCATCCAGAAGATCGAGCACGTCAGCTTCGTCGAAGCGGTGGAACTGCTCGCCGACCGGATCGGTCACACGATCAGCTACACGGGCGCGGCCACCAGCGTGCAGCGCGACCGCGGCAGCCGCAGCCGGCTCATCGCCGCCAACGCGGCAGCCGCCGCCTTCTACGCCGAGGCCCTGGACTCCGAAGAGGCGGCACCGGCCCGGCACTATCTAACCGAACGCAACTTCGACGGCGACGCCGCTCGCCGGTTCGGCTGCGGATTCGCCCCCTCGGGCTGGGACTGTTTGACAAAACATCTGCAGCGCAAGGGTTTTGAGTTCAAGGAGCTGGAAGCGGCGGGATTGTCCCGGCAGGGCCGGCGCGGCCCCATGGACCGGTTTCACCGGCGGCTGCTGTGGCCCATCCGCTCATCGGCTGGTGAAGTGATCGGCTTCGGGGCCCGGCGATTGTTCGACGACGACCCGATGGAAGCCAAGTACGTCAATACGCCCGAGACGCTGCTGTACAAGAAGTCGTCGGTGATGTTCGGCATCGACTTGGCCAAGCGCGATATCGCCAGGTGTCATCAAGCGGTGGTCGTCGAGGGCTACACCGATGTGATGGCCATGCATCTGGCCGGGGTCACCACAGCTGTCGCGTCCTGCGGCACCGCGTTCGGCGACGAGCACCTGGCGATGCTGCGCCGGCTGATGATGGACGACAACTGGTACCGGGGCGAATTGATATTCGTATTTGATGGCGACGCAGCAGGCCGAGCTGCTGCACTCAAAGCGTTTGACGGCGATCAGCAGGTGGCCGGAAAGTCCTTTGTTGCGGTGGCAGCGAACGGCCTGGACCCGTGCGACCTGCGGATGCAATCGGGCGACCTCGCCCTGCGCGACCTGGTCGCTAGACGTGAGCCCATGTTCGCGTACGCAATTCAATCCACCCTGGCTGGATTGAATATGGACACCGAGGAAGGGCGTGTGGAAGGTCTGCGCAGGGCAGTGCCTCTGGTCGGGCGTATTAGAGACCCATCGCTTCGTGACGGGTACGCCACGAAATTGGCAGACGAGTGGGTCGGCTGGCCGAACATTCCGCAGGTGGTAGCTAGGGTTCGCGGAGAAGCGCAGCGCGGAGCAATTGTGACAAACAAACCCCGACGCGCCCGCCGGGCACAACCAGCATCAGACGAGATCGCCGAACCTGCTGCTTCGCGGCCCGACCCGCGTGACCCCACCCTCTGGCCGCAGCGCGAGGCGCTCAAGTCGGCGTTGCAGTACCCGGCGCTGGCTGGACCGGTCTTTGACACCCTGGCCGTCGAAAGTTTCACCCACGCCGGATACGCGGCCGTGCGCGCGGCCATCGAAGCGGCGGGCGGTACGTCAACCGGCGTCGCCGGGGCGCAGTGGATGGATATGGTGCGCCAGCAGACCACGTCGGTATTGACCGCCGGCCTGATCAACGAATTGGCGGTGGAGGCCATCGCGGTCGATGACGAAAGGCTGCCGCGCTATATCGCGGGCGTGCTGGCCCGTCTGCAGGAGGTGTGGATGGGCCGGCAGATTGCCGAGGTGAAATCCAAGCTGCAGCGGATGTCGCCGATCGAGCAGGGCGATGAGTATCACGCTTTATTCGGCGATTTGGTCGCGATGGAAGCTTATCGGCGCAGCCTGCTGGAGCAGGCCAGCGGCAACGATCTGACCGCGTGAGGGTTAGTCTCCACCGTCGACGAACTTGCGCCGCGATCCACGTGAGCGTCACTCCTGCTCGCGCTTTTCCGCGCTGGTGTCGATCTCGGCGCCTGGCGGGTGAGCGCTGGTCTCCTGGCGGATCGACCCTCGACGAATCTACGAGAGCAACCACCTAAGCAGCGGGGGCCAGGGCGGCTACTTCGCTTGGCGTTCCACGACCGCCGTCTGCTCGTCTATTTCCGTCAGCGTCACAAACCCCGTGTCAGGGGAGATCCGACTGGCGATCTTGCGGCGCCCGCCTTCGATCATCGATTTGGCCATGGGACTGCTGGTCAGCGCACGACAAGTGCCGGCGAGCTGCTCATAGCGGCGGCGCCCAGCTTTTGCCCCCAACACGTAACCAAGCCCCAGCACGGCGACATACCCGATCAAAAAAGGTCCCTCCGACTAACGGTGCGGTTGGCTCCATCCTGCCTCATCCGTTCGGTGCGGGCGCGCCCGCTGCCAAACCGGGAGGACCTACCAGCCGGATACATGGTCTTGGCGGTCCCTCTAGTTGGGCGCGAGTATGCCAGTACGCTAGAGTCGTCCCGCGCAGTAGTCCCCTGTAGCTCAACTGGCAGAGCATTCGGCTGTTAACCGAAGGGTTGAAGGTTCGAGTCCTTCCGGGGGAGCCGCGACTACGTGAGGCCAGTCGGCCAGGCTCATCACTATTGTTTCGGTTGCGTGTTTCGGTTGGGCGCGAAAGGTCTTGACTACGCCGTTGGATCGCCCCA
>NZ_VTZN01000232.1 GCF_008370645.1 Mycobacterium simiae | reverse complement strand
GGCGGCGGCGCCGGCGGCAAAGGCGGCAACGGTGGCGTCGGCGGTGTTGGCGGCAACGGCGGCACCGCAACCGGCGGCGGCGACGGCGGAGCCGGCGGCAACGGCGGCAACGGCAGATCAGGCGGCTTTGGCGGCAGCGCCCCATCCAGCGGCGGCGGCGTCGGCGGCAACGGCGGCTTCGGCGGCAACGGCGCCGCTGGCGGCAACGGCGGCGCCGCAACCGGCGGCGGCGTCGGCGGCAACGGCGGCGCCGGTGGCAATGGTGGCGTGGGCGGCGACCGCGGCTTCGGCGCCGCCCCCGGCATCAGCGGCAACGGCGGGGCCGGCGGCAACGGCGGCAACGGCGGCCCGCCAGCCGGCATTGGCGGGGCCGGCGGCACCGGCGGGCCCGGCGGGTTGCCCGGCGGCACCACGGGCGGCAACGGCAATCCCGGCAACAATGGGTGAACCCGGTTCTGCGTGCCGGTGAGCCGGATCATGATCGAGCCGGCTAGGTCAAGGGCTAGCGTTAATCGCCCCACTTCTGAGCACGCCACTTCGCGGCGCGCCGGAATGGCTTGTAGGGCTAGACCAGGGCTAGACCTGGCTCAAACTGTGCACGTGCAACGGCGCGATCGCCTTGCGACCCCCAAGTGCTATCAGCTCGACAACTACCGCCGCCCCAATCACTTTGGCGCCGGTGCGCTCCAGCAACCGTGTTGCCGCGCCAAGGGTTCCGCCGGTAGCCAACACGTCATCGATGACCATGACTTTGCGCCCCCGTAACTCGAGGCTGTCCGCCGGGATCTCCATGCCGGCAGCGCCGTACTCGCGGTCATAGTCCTCAGTCAGCACCGGAGGCGGCAGCTTGCCCCTCTTGCGGATCGACAACACCCCAATGCCCAAGCGCGCGGCGAGTGCGGCGGCAACCAACGACCCCCGGGACTCGATACCGGCGACTAGGTCAGAACCAGATGCGACATCGGCCAACGCGTCGATCACCACGCCCATCGCCTCCCGGTCGACAAAAAGCGCAGTGAGGTCCTTGAACTGGACTCCGGGTGTCGGGAAATTCGCAACGTCCCTGGTTAACGACGCGATCACATCGGCAACGGGAGCGCGCCCTGGGACAGCCATCACTGCACTCTCATTGCATTAGAGCCCATCGGTCCATGTTCCAAGCCGCACCCCAGCGGGTGGGATTCCTGCTGACGCCATACATCTTCTTTGACATCAATAACGTGCGCTGCTGCCGATACAGCGGCAACGTCGGCATCTCGCCCCACAGTACCGGCGCGCCGTCAGCAAGCAACCTGACGCGCTCAGCGGGGTCCGCCGAAACCGCCAGTGCCCCGATGATGCCGTCAACCTGCGGATTCGCGTAGCCGGACAGGTTGTTTCCGTTGCCGCTGTGCAAGCAATATGCGTCCATCGCCGACGATCCGGTAGACCCGCTGCCGGTGGCTCCACCCGTGCTGGCCAGCAGCACATCGATCTTTCCGTCCCGCACCGCCAGCGGACCGGGTGTGTCCAAACTCACATCGGAGACGGTGATTCCGGCCGGTGCGCACGACGCGGCGATGGCCCCGACAATGGCCGCCAATCGTGCGTTGGGCCGGTGGTACCCGATCCGCACCGCCAGCGGCGCGCCCCCCAACGCATCCCGAGCGGCGGCCGGATCACCTTTGTTGAATTGACTTGCCTGGGTCGCACCATCGGCCTCGGCGACAGCATCCTCGGTGGCCGGGCTAAGTCGTGAGTTGGCGACGGGAACCCCGGCGTCCCGGGCGATCGCCTCCCGTGGCGTACACAAAGCGAGGGCGCGGCGGGCCCGGATATCGGCCAGCGATCCCTGCGGCGCAAAGATCAGCTGCTCGATTCCCCCGGACGGCGAATCGATGCGCTGATAGTTGTCTGGAGTGGCCAGTGCTCCCGACGACCCGGCCGCAACATCGACCACGTCGACGTTGCGGTTGTTGACTCGGTCTTGGATATCGGCTCCCTGCGGCCACACGGTGACCCGCTTGGTGATCGCCTTGGCGCCCCACCAACGATCATTGGCGACGAGTACCACCGCGCCGCCGTCGAGGACAGATTCGATCTTGTACGGCCCCGACGACGGAAAGCGTTTGAACACTTCGTCGGGTTTGAGGCCCCGCTTGAGATCCCAGGTTGTATTCCACAGCCGGGCAATCTGTTCCACCAACGATGCGTCATTGCTGAGTAGCGCGGCGGTGACGTCGACGTTGAGTTGATCGGCGATGACGTGCGACGGCATCAGCGACGTTGCGGTAAACAGCTGGGTGTAGTCGACCACCCCGCGGTCCGGGATGAAAGACACCCTGGCCTTCTTTTGTCCGGCGGTGCACTCGATGTTGGCGATGTCGAGATACCCGGCCTGCGTCGCGGCGTCGAACCCGGGAAAACGACCGGATTGGGCCGCCCAGGTCAGCACCAGGTCGTCGCAGGTCACCGGCTTGCCGTCGGAATAGACGGCGTTGTCGGCGATCTGATAGTCGAGCACCAGCGGAGAACCGCCCACCACCGAGATGGTTCCGAAGTCGTGGTCGGCGACTACCTGGCCGTCGGGTCCGTGATAGCCGAACCCGGTGAGCACGCGGGCAAATGCCTGCGCTCCGGCCGAGGCGGCACCGCTGACAGTGTTGGTGTTATAGGTTGGCAGCGCGCCGTCGACTACATAGTCGACCTGACCGGCGGCGCTGCTCGAACAGGCAGCCAACGTCGCCACGCAGGCAATCAGTAATCCGATGATGTTGCCGATCAGAACTTTTCGCATTACGGACCACTGGCTGATTTTGCCCTCACCCCGGCGGCACCAGGTGGCCATCGCGACTACCGCCGGCCGGCGTTTCGCTTGCCGGTCGGACGCTGCTTGGCACCGGTAGGTCGCACCGGCCGGGCACCTGGTGCCGGTTTGCTCGTCGGCTTGGCCACCGCCCTCTCAGTAGCGAGAGGGGACTGCGGTGGCACCTTATCCGCGGTGGATTCGGTTTGCTCCTGGGCCATTTCGACGTGCGAGGCGGGCTTGCGGCGCTTGACCACCTTGCGGGTGTGGGCGCGCACCAGCTCGGTACGTTCCCGCAGGGTGACCAACAACGGAGTGGCGAAGAAGATCGACGAGTAGGTGCCAACCATGATGCCGATCAGCTGCACCAGCGCCAGGTCCTTCAGGGTGCCGACCCCCAGCAGCCATACCGCCACCACCATGAGCGCCAGCACCGGCAGCACCGAGATCAGGCTGGTGTTGATCGAGCGCATGAACGTCTGGTTGATCGCCAGGTTAGCCTGCTCGGCGAAGGTACGCCGCGTGGTGTGCTGAAAGCCGTGGGTGTTTTCCTCGACTTTGTCGAACACGATGACGGTGTCGTAGAGCGAGAACCCCAGGATGGTCAGCAGCCCGATGACGGTAGCCGGGGTGACCTCAAAACCCACCAACGCGTAGACGCCCGCGGTGACGGTCAGGTCGAAGATCATGGCCGCCAGCGCGGACATCGTCATGTACCGCTCGTAGCGAACGGTGATGTAGACAGCGACCAGCACCAGGAAGACCACCAGCGCGATCGCCGCCTTCTTGGTGATCTGGTCACCCCAGGTCTCAGATACCGCCGCATCGCTGATGGCTTTCTTGCTGGGCTTGCCGTCGGCGCCCTTGGTGGCAAACGCGTCGAACAGGGCGTTGCGCAGCTTTTCGGTCTGGTCGTTAGACAGGGTCTCCGACCGGATCTGGACCGTCGCCGAGGCGCCGCTGCCGACCGTGACCACCGATTGGGGATCGGTGCCCAGGGTCTTTCGGAAAACGTCTTCGACTTGAGCGACCGAGACGTCGCCGCGCGGGAACGACACCGTGGTGCCGCCCTTGAAATCGATGCCGAAGGTAAACCCGCGCACGACGATGCTCACAATGGCGATCGCCATGATCGCCCCGCTCACGCCGTACCAGAGTCTGCGCCGCCCTACCACCTCGAAGGCACCTGTACCGGTGTAGAGCCGGGAGAGAAAGCTGTGCTGCGGCAGACCGGTGCTGTCACTATCCGAGCGGCTCAGCTCCACCGCGTCGTGCTGGTCTTCGGTGGCTTTGATCTCCGATGCCATCTGCTATCCCCGTCCCGTCTTGGCAGCACCGGCTTGCGCTCGACGCTCGCGTGCGACCTGCTGAACCGCTCCCAGCCCGTTGTAGACGGGCTTGGCCAGCCACGAGGACTTGGAGGCCAAATACACCAGCGGCCAGGTCACCAAGAACACCACCACCACGTCCAAGATGGTGGTTAGTCCCAGGGTGAACGCGAATCCCTTCACCTGGCCGATCGCCAGGAAGTACAGCACGGCAGCGGCTAGGAAGGTGACAGCGTTGCCCGACACGATGGTCTTGCGGGCGCGGGCCCAACCGCGCGGCACCGCCGACCGGAACGAACGGCCTTCGCGGATCTCGTCTTTGATGCGCTCGAAGAACACCACAAACGAGTCGGCTGTGGTACCGATACCGATGATCAAGCCCGCAATGCCCGCTAGGTCCAGGGTGTAGTTGATGTAGCGGCCGAGCAGCACCAGAATCGCGAAAACCATTGCGCCCGAGGCAACCAGCGATAGAGCCGTCAGTAAGCCCAACACCCGGTAGTACAGCAGCGAGTACACCAGCACCAGCGCCAGGCCGATCGCCCCCGCGATCAGGCCCGCTCGCAGCGATGTCAAACCTAGTGTCGCCGAGACTGTTTGAGCCTCCGACGATTCGAAGGACAGCGGCAGCGACCCGTATTTCAACACGTTGGCAAGCTGGCGCGCGGTCGCCGCGGTAAACGGCGGGTCTCCCCCGCTGATCTGCGTCCGCCCGCCGGGGATAGCTTCCAGAATCTGTGGCGCGCTGACCACCTGGGAGTCCAAGGTGAAGGCCGTCTGAGTGCCGAGATGGGCAGCGGTGTAGTCAGCCCAGATATTGGCCGCCTGGCTCTTGAACTGCAGATCGACCACGTAGCCGACGCTGCGCTGGTCCATTCCTGAGGTGGCGTTCTGGATTTGGTCGCCGCTGATGATCGACGGCGCCAGCAGGTAGGCGGTCTTATGGTCCGTCGAGCAGGTCACCAGCGGCAGATTCGGGTCGTCGTTGCCGGCCAGGATGTCCTTTTTGTCGCAGCGGGTGGCCTGGAATTGCAGCGCGACCATCTGGATGTATTGGCTGGTGCTCTGTCGCCACTTCTTCTCCTGCGCGATGCGCTCGGCCAGATCCTTGCGCGGATCCGGGGGCGCAGGCTGGTCACCGGGTGGCGCTTCTGTTGACGGCGGCGCCCCGGTGGCAGCCGGGCCGCCGGGCGGGGTGGGGCTGGGTGCCGGTGATGGCGGCGGGTCTTGCGGATACGGCCGAGGCTGGGCTCCGGGCTGCCCTGGAGCCACCGACCGGGGAGCGCCCGGTGCGCCGGGTTGGCCGGCCGGCGGCGGTTCGGCTGTGGGCGCACCACCGCCCGGCGGCGGGCTTCCGGCGGGCGGTTGGGGTTTGGGCTCTGCCTGCTCGGGCTGCGCAGGCATCGAGTTGAGCACCGGCCGGATGTAGAGCCGCGCGGTCTGGCCGAGGTTGCGGGCCTCACTGCCGTCGGTTCCGGGCACCGTGATCACTATGTTGTCGCCGTCCACCACGACCTCGGAGCCCGAGACACCGAGCCCATTGACCCGTGCGCTGATGATCTGCTGGGCCTGGGCCAGCGCCTCGCGGCTGGGCGCCGAGCCATCAGGAGTCCGCGCGGTCAGCGTGACCCGGGTGCCGCCCTGCAGGTCAATGCCGAGCTTCGGATCGGCCTTCTTGTCCCCAGTCAGAAACACCAGCAAATACACGCCGATGAGCATGAGCAGAAACACCGACAGGTAGCGGGCAGGATGCACCGGCGCCGAAGACGATGCCACGTTCCGTATATCTCCTCGAATGTCGGTTCTTACCCCGGACAGAGCCTACGTGTCGCGACGGCCAACGCGTGGCACCCGGCTCGTAGGGTTGTGCTCAAGAATCCTTGGTAGCGCGGCTCTCGTCGTCAGCCGATGACTGTTCGTCGTCGTCCGCCGACTCGGTCGCGTCCTCGTCCAGGTCCTCGTCGGTGTCCGGCAGGATGCGGTCGCGGATCGCCAGCTTCATCCACCTGGTTACCACACCCGGGGCGATTTCGAGGTCGACGGTGTCCTCAGCGATGCTGACGACGGTGGCCTCTAGGCCGGACGTGGTGTGCACCCGCTCCCCAGGCTGCAGTGACTCGTGCAGATCAATGGTGGCCTGCATGGCGCGCCGCT
>NZ_VTZN01000231.1 GCF_008370645.1 Mycobacterium simiae | reverse complement strand
GCAGGCAATGGACAATTAGCCCGTAATTAGCCCAGGATCAGCGCATCACCGTCGGGGCTGACGTTGACAGGCACCACGTCGCCATCGTGCACTTGACCCGCCAGCAGCATCTTGGCCAGCTGGTCGCCGATCGCCTGCTGCACCAGCCGCCGCAACGGCCGGGCACCATACACCGGGTCGAACCCGCGGTGCGCCAACCAGCGCTTGGCCGCCAGCGACACCTCCAGCTGCAACCGCCGCTGGGCCAGCCGCTTCTGCAGCTGCGCCAACTGGATGTCGACGATCTGCACCAGCTCTTCGGGGTTGAGCGCGTCGAAGATCAGCACGTCGTCGAGCCGGTTGATGAACTCCGGCTTGAACGTTGCGCGCACCGCGGCCAGTACCTGCTCCGCGCTGCCACCCGACCCGAGGTTGGACGTCAGGATCAAGATGGTGTTGCGGAAGTCGACGGTGCGACCATGCCCGTCGGTGAGCCGGCCTTCGTCGAGCACCTGCAACAGCACGTCGAACACATCGGGATGGGCCTTTTCCACCTCGTCGAATAGCACCACGGTGTACGGGCGCCGGCGCACTGATTCGGTCAGCTGACCACCGGCCTCATACCCGACATATCCAGGCGGGGCACCGATCAACCGAGCCACCGTGTGCTTCTCGCCGTACTCGCTCATGTCGATGCGGACCATCGCCCGCTCGTCGTCGAACAAGAAGTCGGCCAACGCCTTGGCCAGCTCGGTCTTACCGACACCGGTCGGACCCAGGAACATGAATGCACCGGTCGGCCGGTTAGGGTCGGACACGCCGGCCCGGCTGCGACGTACCGCATCCGAAACCGCCTGCACTGCTTTCTTCTGCCCGATGACGCGTTTGCCCAGCTCGTCTTCCATGCGCAGCAGCTTGGCCGTCTCGCCTTCCAGCAGCCGTCCGGCCGGGATGCCGGTCCAGGCCGACACCACGTCGGCGATGTCGTCGGGGCCAACCTCTTCCTTGAGCATCACCTGCTCATGAGCCGCCGCCTGCGGCAGGGCCGCGTCGAGCTTCTTCTCCATCTCCGGAATACGCCCGTAGCGCAGCTCGGCGGCCTTGGCCAGGTCACCGTCACGCTCGGCGCGCTCTGATTCCCCGCGCAGGGCTTCCAGCTGCTCCTTCAGCTCGCGGACGATCTCGATCGCGTTCTTCTCGTTCTGCCACCTGGTAGTAAGCTCCGCGAGCTTTTCTTTCTGGTCGGCCAGCTCGGCGCGCAGCTTCTCCAACCGCTCCTTGGACGCCTCGTCCTCCTCTTTGCTTAGCGCCATCTCTTCGATCTCCAGCCGGCGCACCAGCCGCTCCACCTCGTCGATCTCGACGGGCCGGGAGTCGATTTCCATCCGCAGCCGGCTGGCCGACTCGTCGACCAGGTCGATGGCCTTGTCCGGCAGGAACCGGGCGGTGATGTAGCGGTCGCTCAACGTGGCCGCCGCTACCAGCGCGGAGTCGGTGATGCGCACGCCGTGGTGCACCTCGTAGCGGTCTTTGAGCCCGCGCAGGATGCCGATGGTGTCCTCCACCGACGGCTCACCGACGAACACCTGCTGGAAACGACGCTCCAGCGCGGCGTCCTTCTCGATGTACTTGCGGTATTCGTCAAGCGTGGTGGCGCCCACCAGGCGCAACTCGCCGCGCGCCAGCATCGGCTTGATCATGTTGCCGGCGTCCATCGCGCCCTCGCCGGTCGCCCCGGCGCCCACGATGGTGTGCAGCTCGTCGATAAACGTAATAATCTGTCCGGCCGAGTTCTTGATGTCGTCCAGGACGGCCTTGAGCCGTTCCTCGAATTCGCCGCGGTACTTCGAGCCGGCCACCATCGAACCCAAATCCAGCGCAATGATCGTCTTGTCCCGCAAGCTTTCCGGGACATCGCCGGCCACGATGCGCTGCGCCAGGCCCTCAACGATCGCGGTCTTGCCGACACCAGGCTCGCCGATCAGCACTGGGTTGTTCTTGGTGCGCCGCGAGAGCACCTGCACCACGCGGCGAATCTCGTTGTCCCGCCCAATGACCGGGTCGAGCTTGCCCTCGCGAGCCCGCGCGGTCAGGTCGGTGGAGTACTTCTCCAGCGCCTGATACGTCGCTTCGGGTTCGGGGCTGGTGACGCGGGCGCTGCCGCGCACGTTGACGAAGGCCTCCCGCAGAGCTTGTGGCGAGGCGCCGTGGCCGGTGAGCAGCTTGGCGACGTCAGAGTCACCGGTTGCCAGGCCGACCATCACGTGCTCGGTGGAGACGTATTCGTCGTCCAGCTCAGTGGCCAAGTGCTGGGCGGCGGTGATCGCCGCCAGCGATTCGCGGGACAGCTGCGGTTGCGTACTGGCTCCGGAAGCCTGCGGTAACCGATCGAGCAGGCGCTGCGCTTCGGTGCGGATCGCGGCGGGCTCGACACCGACGGCCTCGAGCAGCGGCGCGGCGATTCCGTCGGCCTGAGTCAACAGGGCCATCAGCAGGTGCACAGGCCTGATCTCGGGATTGCCGGCAGCCGAAGCCGCTTGCAGCGCCGACGTCAGGGCCGCCTGGGTCTTTGTGGTCGGATTGAAAGAGTCCACGACAACTCCGTTCGGGTCACGTACCTAAAAATGCTTGTCGGGTTGTCCAACGCAGTCAAGGTTGAGTATGTTCCGCTCAACTCTATCGACTTCATTGCGCTGACCACAGTAATGAGGTTCGCCTATGTGCGTGTCGCGCCGCGGTGCGACCCGGGGCAGGGTCGTCCACGGCCGCGTCGAGCCTTCCACATCGGCCAGCAGCAGACTCCGGATGGTGGCCGTTTTGTGTCCGGCGCCGGCCACGCCGCTCCCCGGCCGCCTTGGGCAAGCTGGCGCTGCCGAAGTGGATCGCACTGGAGCCGCGGGCCTGGCTGACGAGTGTTGCCCGCGGCGCGGGCGTAGCCCCAGCGTGGGGCCGAGTGCCATTGCTGCCATTGCTGAGCGCTGCCAACCAGCTGAGCGCTGCGCCCGGAGAAGTGACTACTCGGAAACAGGCGCGATAGGGACGCCTCGTCGGTAATGAGGTGCGCCAGCGGAGCAACGACCGTGATCGCTCGCGTACTAGGGCGAGCCTAGAATCGGGGGCCGTGGGCCTCGAGGACCGTGATGCGTTGCGTGTGCTGCAAGACGCCTTCAAGCCCGACCAAACCAACGAGCTCGTCCACCGCTTCTACACGAACTGGTTTGCCCTCGACGCCTCGGTGCGCGACCTCTTCCCGCCGGAAATGAGTGGTCAACGAACCGCTTTCGCGCATGCACTGCACTGGGTCTACGGCGAACTCGTCGCCCAGCGCGCTGAAGAGCCAGTGGCTTTTCTTGCCCAACTCGGCCGGGACCACCGCAAATACGGTGTGCTAGCGACCCAATACGAATCGTTGCGCCGCGCCCTGCATCAGACGCTGCGCAATTATCTGGGCCATGAGAGCCGGCAGGCCTGGACTGACGCCGTCCAGCGAGCTGCTGACCAGTCGCTCAACCTGATCATCGGGGTGATGAGCGGTGCCGCGGACTCCGAGGAAGGGCCCGCCTGGTGGGACGGGACGGTCATCGAGCACACCCGGGTGTCACGGGATCTCGCGGTCATCCGGCTGTGTCTGGACCAGTCGCTGCACTACCACCCCGGCCAGTACGTCAACGTCCAGGTCCCGCAATGCCCTCGCCGCTGGCGATACCTCAGCCCCGCCATTCCCGCCGACCCCGACGGCCGAATCGAGTTTCACGTCCGCGTGGTGCCTGGCGGCCTGGTCAGCAACGCCATGGTTCACGAGACCCGACCCGGCGACCGGTGGCGCCTGTCCAGTCCGCACGGCGCACTACACGTCGACCGCGACGGCGGTGACGTGCTCATGATCGCTGGTAGCACCGGCCTGGCACCGCTGCGGGCACTGATCATGGACCTCAGCCGCTTCGCCGAAAATCCGCGCGTGCATCTGTTCTTCGGCGCACGCTATTACTGCGAGCTCTACGACCTGCGCACGCTGTGGCAGATTGCGGCGCACAATCCGTGGCTGTCCGTCTCACCGGTGACGGAGTACAACCGCGACCCGTCCTGGGCTGTCGACTACCCTGACGTGTCACCGCCGCGCGGCCTACACGTGCGCCAGACCGGCCGGTTGGCGGACGTGGTCACCAAGTACGGCGGCTGGGGCGACCGGCAGATCTTGATCTGTGGTGGACCGGCCATGGTCCGGGCGACCAAGACGGCTCTTCTCGCCAAAGGCGCGCCGCCGGAACGTATTCAGCACGATCCGCTGTCCCGCTAGGCTAGCGACGTGCATATCGTCACGCTGCGCGACCCGTCATCGCCGGTGGCGGCGCAATTCGTGGCAGACGCGGGCATGATCGGCACGTCGCTGACCGAATCGGGCGTCGAGCTGCTCGGCCAGCGCCGCGGACTGAGCGCCTATATCTCCGCGGGCAAGACGATGGGCATCCCGATCCTGTATCCGTGGGCGAATCGGTTGAGCACCAACACCTATACCGCCGAGACCGAGACGGTAACGCTGAAGCCAGGAGTCAACGGTGTGCGAACGGACCCGGCCGGGCTACCCATCCACGGCGTCCTGGCCGCGTATCCAGGCTGGCAGGTGACGGCCCAATCGGCAAACGAGGTGACCGCGGAACTGGATTTCGGCGCTGATCCGACGTTGCTGGCCAGCTTCCCCTTCCCGCATGTGCTAGCGATGACCGTGCGGCTGGCCGAGCGGACGCTGACAGTGCGCACCACGGTCACCGCGACGAGCGACCGGGCGGTGCCGTTGTGCTTTGGCTTCCACCCGTACCTCAATTTGCCGGGTGTAGCACGTCCCGACTGGGTCATCGAGACGCCGTCGCTGCGCCAGCTGTATCTCGACGAACACGGACTACCCACCGGCCAAACGGCCCGGCAACCGGCGATGTCGCAGCCATTGCAGGACCAGGCTTTTGACGACTGCTACGACCAGGTGGGCGACGCGGCGGTGTTCGCGGTCTCCGGTGGTGACCGCCGCATCGAAGTCCATTTCGAACGCGGCTATCCGGCGGTGCAAATCTTCGCGCCCGCCGGTGAGGACATCATCTGCTTCGAGCCGATGGCCGCACCGACAGATGCCTTGCACCGCGGCGGATACCGAGTTGCGCGCCCTGGTGAACCGGGGGTCGCTGTGTTTTCGATCCGGGTCTAGCGGCTCGCAGCAGGAGTCTCTGGACAACCCAGGCAAGAATTTTTGCAAATCAAGCGCGGTTTTTCACACGACGACTGAATAATCATTCTGCTAGGCCCTTCAGCGCTCCGGGGGACGTGATGGCACCCGACGCCACCTCGGTGGCGGCCAAGGTTCCAGTTAGGGACAGGTGATGAATTTCGCGGTGCTGCCCCCAGAGATCAACTCGGCACGCATGTTTCTCGGTGCCGGATTGGGGCCGATGCGGGACGCGGCCGGGGCGTGGGACGGCCTTGCCACCGAATTGGGCTCCGCCGCGGCCTCCTTTTCGTCGGTGACCTCGGGGCTGACGGGAGCGGCCTGGCAAGGCCCGGCGGCAGCGGCGATGACGGACGCGGCCGCGCCCTATCTGGGATGGCTCAGTACCGCGGCGGCCCAGGCCGAACAGGCCGCTACCCAGGTCAGGCTGGCAGCTGCCGCTTTCGAGGCGGCGCAGGTGGCGACAGTGGAGCCGGCAATCATCTCCGCCAATCGCGCCCAGTTTGTTTCGCTGGTGCTTGCAAATCTGCTCGGGCAGAACGCGCCGGCCATCGCGGCTGCCGAGGCTCAGTATGAACAGATGTGGGCCCAGGATGTGGCCGCGATGCTTGGCTACTATTCCGGGGCTGCGGCGGCCGCTGCCGCGTTGACGCCGTTCCCGTTACAATTGCTGGGCTTACCCGGGGCATTGGAAGCTGGCGTGACCGCCGCTACCGCGAATTTCGGCCTGGCCAACGTCGGCTTTCGCAACTTCGGCAGCGGCAATATCGGCGACTACAACATCGGCTCCGGAAACATCGGGTCGGCAAACGTCGGGTCCGGAAACGTCGGTAACGGAAACATCGGCTTTGGCAACGCCGGCCCGGCCCTAACGGCAGCCCTCAATAACATCGGATTCGGCAACACCGGCAGCAACAACATCGGCATCGGCAACACCGGCAGCAACAACATCGGATTCGGCAACACCGGTGACGGAAACCGAGGTATCGGCCTCAACGGCAGCGGCCTGTCCGGATTCGGCGGCTGGAACTCGGGCACCGGGAACGTTGGCTTGTTCAATTCCGGCACCAACAACATCGGCATCGGTAACTCGGGCACCGGAA
>NZ_VTZN01000230.1 GCF_008370645.1 Mycobacterium simiae | reverse complement strand
GGTCGTGGTCGCATTTTCCGTCACCCCACTAGGGGTGGGGGAGGGGGTGGGCGAGATCGTGGCCGAAGCCGTGCGGGTGGTTCGCAATTCCGGTCTGCCCAACAAGACGGACTCGATGTTCACCGTGATCGAGGGTGATACCTGGGAAGAAGTTATGGCGGTGGTGCAGCGCGCGGTGGAAGCCGTGGCTGCACGCGCACCGCGGGTCAGCACGGTGATCAAGGCCGACTGGCGAGCGGGCGTCACCGATGCGATGACGCAGAAAGTCGCTTCCATCGAGCGCTATCTGTCGTCCTGAGACCGCACAGCAGCGGTGAACGCTCGCTCGGCCGCCGTGCCGTGAACGGCGAACACGACCCGCTGCAGCGAATCCGCTTGGTGCCGACGAACGGCGCCGACCATCAATCGTGCCGCCTCCTCGACCGGGAATCCGCCGACGCCGGTGCCGAATGCCACAAGAGCCAGCGAGCGACAGCCCAGCTCGTCGGCCTTCTGCAAGGTAGCAGCGGTGGCTCGGCCGATGATCTCCGCTGAGGTGGCACCGCCGAGTTGCATCGTTGCCGCGTGGATGACGTAGCGAGCGGGCATGTCGCCCGCGGTGGTTTCGACCGCCTCCCCGAGCCCGATCGGCGCCTTGTCGTTCGATTCCCGCTGCACCGCGGCCCCACCCGCGCGGGAGATCGCAGCGGCAACGCCTCCGGCATGCCGAAGTTGGGTATTGGCGGCGTTGGCAATGGCGTCGACCTCGAGACTGGTCACGTCAGCCTGAACTACCTCTATGTCGATCATCGACATATTGTCTATCTGAATCCGCCCTCGGGGGTGAGGCTCTTGCGCTTCGATGACCCGGCCGCGTTAGATGGCTTGACGCGATCGCAGCAAAGTAAGCAACTTACGAGGAGGCACACCGATGGCTTGTCACTCCGCTCCTGTACCGGTTCGCGCTACATGAGCACCGGCGGGCCCGGTGGTCAGGGCGGCGCGGGAGGGCGAGGCGGCGCCGGCGGTGCTGGTGGCCGCGGTGGTGCCGGGGGAAGAGGCGGCGCCGGTGGCCGAGGCGGCGACGGCGGCGACGGCGGCCCCGGTGGTGCCGGTGGCCCAGGCGGAGCGCCAGGTCTCGGTGGTCAGCCCGGCGAGGGCGGGCCAGGCGGCGCCGGCGGCGCGCCCGGTCTAGGCGGAAGCCCTGGCCAACCGGGCCAGCCGGGGCAGCCCGGCGAACCGGGCCCGCCAGGCCAACCGGGCCAACCCGGCAGCCCCGGCCGCTGACACCTGCCTGATCGACGATTGAGCTAGATCGTCGAGCCGCAGCGGCGGCACGGTCTCAGTCAGCGTGCCCCGAGTACTTTCACCACCGCTACTACAAGTACGTAGGCTCGTCACGGTGAGCGCTCGCGCGGGCATCGTGGTAACCGGAACTGAGGTCTTGACCGGGCGGATCCAAGACCGCAATGGCCCTTGGATCGCCGATCGGCTTCTAGAGCTCGGAGTCGAGCTGGCCCACATCACGATCTGCGGTGACCGCCCAGCCGACATCGAAGCGCAGCTGCGCTTCATGGCCGACCAAGGGGTGGACCTAATTATCACCAGCGGAGGCCTGGGCCCGACAGCCGACGACATGACCATCGATGTGGTAGCCCGTTTCTGTGGCCGCGAGCTGGTACTGGACACCGAAGTCGAGAACACGATCGCCAGCATCCTCAAGAAGCTGATGGCGCACTTCAATCCGGGCGACTTCGAAGCAGTGCGGGCCGCCAACCGCAAGCAGGCCATGATCCCGGCCGGAGCTCAGGTGATTGACCCGGTGGGTACCGCACCCGGCGTAGTGGTACCCGGAAGGCCGGCGGTGATGGTGCTGCCCGGGCCGCCACGCGAGCTACAACCAATGTGGCGCAAGGCAATTCAAACAACCGCGGCACAAGAAGCCATCGCTGGCCGAACGATCTACCAGCAAGAGACGATTCGTATGTTCGGGCTGCCCGAGTCTGGTCTGGCCGAGACCTTGCGCGGCGCCGAAACATCCGTCCGCGGATTCGACACGCTGGAGATCACGACATGCCTGCGGCGCGGCGAAATTGAGATGGTTACTCGTTATGAGCCAGCTGCGGCAGGCGTGTACGCACAGCTCAAGCAGCTGCTGCGCGACCGGCATGGCCAGCAGGTGTACTCCGAAGATGGCTCACAGGTAGACGATGTGGTCGCGCAACTACTGGCCGGCCGCCGGATAGCGACCGCGGAATCATGCACCGCCGGGCTGTTGGCGGCACGGCTGACCGACCGTCCCGGCTCGTCCGACTACGTGATGGGAGGTGTGGTCGCGTACTCCAACGAGGCAAAAGCGGAGCTGCTCGGCGTCGACCCGGCATTGATAGAGACGTACGGCGCGGTTTCCGAACCGGTCGCGCAGGCGATGGCGGCAGGAGCGCTGCAACGCTTCGGCGCCGACACCGCCGTCGCGATTACCGGGATCGCCGGCCCTAGCGGGGGAACAGTGGAAAAGCCGGTGGGAACGGTGTGCTTCACGGTTCGGCTCGGCGATGGCCCCACCGTCACCCGCACGCTGCGGCTTCCCGGGAACCGGTCTGATATCCGAGAGCGCGCGACAACGGTGGCCATGCACCTACTGCGTCGCGCCTTAAGCTAGATCACAGCCACTTCTGCTGCGACGAAGTCTCTTTCGGCAGCGCCGAACCGAACTCCGGTGGCGTCCTTACCGATTACCGCCAGTATCGCGACTAGGGTCAACACCGGCACGATCGTCGCCGCCAGCGCGAACGGATACCCGTGGGACTCCGCCAGGCTTTCCTGAATGGGTAGGTTCAGCGCCGCCAGCAAGTTGCCGAGTTGATAGGTCACCCCCGGATACAAACCTCGAATGGCGTCCGGTGACATCTCGGTCAGATGGGCGGGGATCACGCCCCAGGCGCCCTGCACACAGACCTGCATCAAGAAGGAACCCAGGCACAACATCGCCGCGGTGCGCGAGTAGGCAAACAACGGCACGATCGGTAACGCCAGAACCGCTGCAAAAACAATGGTGTAGCGGCGGCTGAGTCGCTGCGATAACGTGCCGAAGGCCAGCCCGCCGATAATAGCGCCGATGTTGTA
This sequence comes from Mycobacterium simiae, assembly GCF_008370645.1. GTDB lineage: Bacteria > Actinomycetota > Actinomycetes > Mycobacteriales > Mycobacteriaceae > Mycobacterium > Mycobacterium simiae_A. The sequence continues at coordinate 3,199 of NZ_VTZN01000230.1, read as the reverse complement.
GACCACCGCGATCCAACGGGCGGTCGCAGTGGACAGCCCGGCACCATGGTCGGTGGTTGCGGTCAAGAAGCTGGGGTAGACATCCTGAGTGCCGTGGCTCATCCAGTTGAACGCAGTCATGAGGAGGACCAGGTAGAAAAATCGGCGAATGATTGCCGCGTTCAACAGCACATCGCGGATTCGAGTCTTGGTCAGCCGCATTCGGTCCTGCGCAGCTTCCCACACCTCGGATTCTTTCACCCGGTACCGGATGACCAGGCTGATCACAGCCGGGACGATGGAAAGACCGAACAGCCAGCGCCACGATAGTCCCAGCCAGTTCATCACCACCAGGCATCCCACTGTGGCCAGCAGGTAGCCGAACGCATAGCCCTCTTGCAACAGCCCGGAGAAGAAGCCCCGCCGCTGTACGGGGACCTTTTCCATGGCCAGCGCGGCACCCAATCCCCACTCGCCGCCCATCCCGATGCCATACAGCAGCCGAAGTATCACCAGCACAGTAAAATTCGGAGCGAAGGCACACAGGAATCCGACCACCGAATAAAAGGTTACGTCGACCATCAGCGGAAGTCGCCGACCAACCCGATCGGCCCAGAGCCCAAAGAGTAATGCGCCCACCGGGCGCATGGCCAGGGTTGCCGTGGTGACGAACGCAACTTCGGTTTTGGAGTGGTGGAAGGTCCTGGCGATGTCGGCGTAGACCAGCACCACGATGAAGTAGTCAAACGCGTCCATTGTCCAGCCCAAAAACGCTGCGATGAAAGAGTTTCGCTGATCATTGGTCAACGAGTGCGTTGTCACCCCCGCATCGTGCAGCATGAGATGCGGCGCCGCCAGTAGAAGATCCTGGGAAAACTCGGGCACGCTTGAGCGATTTGCAAACCATCGACGCAGGCGCGCAATGTTTTGAGAACCTTGCTCGTGACGAGAAAGCGCTGGTCCCGCCCCCTTTTTACCGAACTGAGACAGACCAATACGATCGCAATTGCCGTAGAATGCCGAGGTTTACGAGCCCTACCGGCCAGCCAGATATGAAGTGCTGATTGACCAAAGACGTCCTGAGCTACCATGCCAGCGCTGGGTTTCAGCCACCCCCGAGATCTTCGGTCGGCTGCCAATATTCGCATGTCGGCGTGGCCAGTTGGGATCGTAACTGTTGCGCTCCGATGAACGAAGAGTTCCGAAAGATCTAGGTAACCGGAGGTACGCGGCCGAGACCCTGGTTAAATAGTTGCGACGGCGGCGTCACGACCGCGGCCTGCGCCTGCGCCGTACATTGCGCTAAATCACCCTACTTTTGCTGGGGCAGAGGCGCTTTCGGCTGTACCGAAGCGGACTCCGGTGGCATCTTGGCCGATCAGCGCCAGGATGGCCACCACGGTCAACACCGGAACGATCGTCGCCGCCAAGGCAAAGGGATATCCATGTGAGTCGGCCAGGTATTCCTGAATGGGCAGATTTAGCGCCGCCAGCAGATTGCCGAGCTGATAGGTCACGCCAGGATACAGGCCGCGAATGGCGTCTGGTGACATCTCGGTCAGATGAGCCGGGATGACACCCCACGCGCCCTGGACACAGAGCTGCATCAGGAAGGAACCCAGGCACAACATCGCCGCGGTGCGCGAGTAGGCGAACAGCGGCACGATTGGCAGCCCCAATACCGCGCAGAACACGATGGTATAGCGGCGGCCAAATCGCTGGGAGAGCGAGCCGAAGATCAGTCCGCCGATAATAGCGCCGACGTTGTAGACGACCGCGATCCAGCGAGCGGTCGTGGTAGACAGCCCGGCACCATGGTCGGCAGTGGCGGTCAAGAAGGTCGGGTAGACGTCTTGGGTGCCGTGGCTCATCCAGTTGAAGGCAGTCATCAGCAGCACCAGATAGAAAAACCGCCTGATAATCGCGGCGTTACGCAACACGTCACGGACCCGGGTCTTGGTGAGTCGCATGCGGTTCTGTGCGGCTTCCCATACTTCGGACTCTTTCACCCGGTAACGGATGATCAGGCTGATCAGCGCCGGGATGATGGAAAGACCGAACAGCCAGCGCCACGACAGATCCAGCCAGTTCATCACCACCAGGCTGGCGAGTGTGGCCAGCAGATAGCCGAACGTGTAGCCCTCTTGCAGCAGCCCCGAGAAGAAGCCACGTCGTTGCACCGGAACTTTCTCCATGGCCAGCGCTGCACCAAGCCCCCACTCGCCGCCCATGCCGATGCCATACAGCAAGCGCAGGATCACCAGCACGGTGAAATTGGGCGCGAAAGCGCACAGGAATCCGACCACCGAATACATCGACACGTCGACCATAAGCGGAACCCGCCGACCGACGCGATCGGCCCAGAATCCAAATAGCAATGCGCCCACCGGACGCATGGCCAGCGTCGCCGTGGTGAGGAACGCGACGTCAGTCTTGTTGTGATGGAAGGTTTTTGCAATGTCGGCATAGACCAGCACCACGATGAAGTAGTCGAAGGCGTCCATCGTCCACCCCAAGAACGCTGCCAGGAATGAATTGCGTTGATCGACGGTCAGCGATGGAGTTCTCACGTCAGCATCGTGCAGCACAGGTACAGCGGCGCGCCCCTTGGGGCATGCCAAGCTCGCGGGTAACTTGGGTGTAGGTGCGCATCATCGACACCGATGGACACGTGGCCAATACCCATCACTAGATTGGCGGCATGAATGCGCAACGTTTCTATGGGCTGAATTAGTGGCAGGATCGGCGCATGTGGGCTTTTCTGGCGCGTGCTGCATTGACTGGCTTTGCGTTGTGGGTAGTCACCCTGTGCCTTCCAGGGGTGCGCTTTGTCGGCGGTGAGACGACGTTGGAGAAGATCGGCATTGTCTTCCTCGTCGCGGTCATCTTCGGTGTGGTTAATGCGACCATCAAGCCCACCGTTCAATTCCTGGCGATCCCGTTGTACATCCTGACCCTCGGCCTTTTTCACGTCGTCGTCAATGCATTCATGTTGTGGATCACCGCCCGAATTACCGAGCACACCACGCGGTGGGGCCTGCAGATCGACCACTTCTGGTGGACCGCTATCTGGGCCGCGATCTTATTGTCGATGGTGAGCTGGGTATTGTCGCTGCTTACTCGGGACCTGCGCCGCGCCAGGGGAACCTAGTCGTTCCCCGCCGGGCCACCTCCGTCGTCCTAGGTCTGCCCGCCACCAGCGCGTTCGCGCAGCGCACCT